>JAKZRQ010000185.1:0-2822 GCA_047518105.1 Pseudomonadales bacterium
CCTCGAAGGCCAGGTCAAGCTCGGCCAGCGCGCGCGGCTCGAGGCCATCGAGGATCTCGCGGAACGTCAGGCCGCCTACGAGCGCATGGTGGAAGCCGCCTACAACCGCGGCAAGGGTTTGAACGCCGGCCACGTGTTCGAGGTCGACGACGTGATCGATCCCGCCGACACCCGCCGGTGGATCGTTGCGGGAATGAAGGCGAATTCGCCGGTCAGGCACGAGCCCCAGAGACGGGTGCCGATCATCGACGCTTGGTAGGTCGGTTTCTCGGAAACTGTACCGTAGCGAGAACACGGCTTGGGTTCCTTCGGGTTCAAGGGGCATCACCTCGGCCGGATCCACTGCGGGATGCGCATAGTTGAGACCCGCGTTTGCCGACAGCCCACGTGCCAGGTCGAGATCATTGGCGGCGCGTTTCTAGCGCGTGCTGGCGAAACCTCCTCCCGCAACGCCGCGCATCCCCCGCACGACGCGCCGCCCGGCGACTGCGCAGCCGCCCCCCGCGACGCCATCCCGTCCAAACACGCCAACTCGAAACCGACAGCCATGCCGCCGGTATGCTCCTACCCGCCGGATGTGTCCAGCCCTTGGTGTTCGAAACACCAACTTCGACAGCAACAGGCAATGCGATAGAGAATAGCCTGGAGTGTTCCCAGAGCATGTTTCACCGGACGGCTACGACGCGGTCGGCGTCGGACCTCCGTCACGATCCCACGAAGGTCCCGTGCAGCGCGAGCGGGAGGGGGTAGGGGAGAATCCCCTCCCACAGCGGGCCGTCCGCGAGGTGGGCCGCATCGAAGACATTGAGCCCCGCCGTGCGGCGGTCGAGGTCGAGGAACGGCCCGAGCAGCCAGCCGTCGCCTTCGTTCTCGCCGCGCGGGACGAACACGTGCTCCTCCGGAATGCAATGCGCCGGGTACGTCCAACGGTCGACGGCCCCTCCCTCCGTGTGTACGCACACAACAGCGTCCAGCGGCCAGTCCCCCTTCGCGCGGATGCCGTTGAGCGCAAAGACGTTACGGTGGTGTCGGGCGGTTCGCCGCGGGTCGATGCGGGGGAATTCGGTGGCGCCCGGCGCCGCGTCTTCGATCGCTGCGGCACCGTCGGGCGGCAGGTCTACGCGCCGAAGGCGGGGATGCGTGGAGGCGAAGCTCCAGTCACCTTGCATGGCGGCACGGAAGTCCCGGGTGACGAAGTCGGGATTGGGCGCCTGGCAAGAGATCCAGACGTATCGTACCGTCGCTTTCTTCCCATCCGTTCCCGTGATGGAAGTGAAAGCCAGGGGGCAGTTCGTATTGCCGCGCGAGTTCCAGGGTGTCCTTCTCGACCACAAGCACCCGCGTTCCGAGTTCGGGCCGCCAGACGTGCGCGTCCAGAAAGCTCACCGTGCCGGTCGAGAACCGACCGGAATCGACGATGAACGGCGGCAGCAGGAGAACGAGATGCCGTGCGGTCACGACGAAGTCGTGCACCATGCCGAGCGGCGCGGTCGGCAGATGGTTGAAGCCGGCGAGTCGGCCGGCGGGGTCTATGCGGTAGATGAGCAGGGCCGGCCGGGGCGCCGTCGCCACACCGATGTTCCACACCGTGCCGTCCGCGTCCCGCTTCGGGTGGGCGGAGAAGGGGAGCCCCACCAGGTCTTCGCGCCAGTGGACGAAGCGGCGTGATCCGAGTGTCTCGGCGTCGAACTCGAGCGCCGATCCGCCCTCCCAGAGCGCCATCAGGCGTCCGCCATGGACCAGCACGGAGGTGTTGGCCACGTTCATGTCGTCAGGGCCGAGGATGGGCGCCGGGTCCGGGGGGACGCTACCGAAGGCGGGCAGGCTGCGTCGCCCCGCTCCCGTTTCGGTGCGACGTTTCGGGGTGTCGAGGATGCGCGCGCGGTGGGTCACGCCCGTGCCGTTGAAGGCGAATGCCTGGATCATGCCGTCGCCATCGAACCAGTGGCCGTAGCGGTGGCCGAAGCGCTCGTGCTCGGCGGGACCGTTCCGCCACAGGATCCCCGTGAGTTCAGCCGGCAGGCGGCCCCGCAGTGGGGTCAGGGGCGCGGCGAATTCGAGTGCGCGGGCGCTGGCGAACGCCAGGAGCCTTGGGTTCTCGGCCAGCGCCGCGGCGAAGTCTTCCTTCAGTCCGGCCCTTGCACCGGTCGCCAGCAGCAGTGGTACGCCTGCGGCAGCGCGCAGCGCATCGCGGCGCGAAAACTTCGGGTGGTTCACTTCGAGGACTCCGGACACCGTATCGGTACGACGATGCGGGCCGGTTCGTCGTCCGGCCCGATGGACACGGCCGCCGCCTCGAAGCTCGGCGGCCCCATGAAACCGCGGGCACCGTTGGAGAAACCGTAGCCCTCCGTCGGTGCGCCCACGATATGGGTGTTCAATTCGCCGTCGTCATCGGCATCGTGGAAGGCGGCCACGGCGTAGTCCCCAGCCAGGAGGTCGGGGAAGCGGACTACGACCGGTTCGGTGTCGGCCGGTCGGCGCTTGCTCGCCACGACGCCCGCGTCGCCCGGGAATGCGACGCCGGGAGTCCGTCTGTGGAGCGCGACAAGCACCTGCCCGTCGGTCGAGTGTATGCCCTCCAGAGTCACCTCGAGGTCCACGCCGTCGTCCTCTGCCGCCGAGATCAGGGCGGTAAGCGCGAGGACTGCCGCTGCGTTAGCGAGTGCTGTCATGCGCATGTGTTCTAGCTCAGACACATATGGCACTCAGACGACGGTAGTCGGCGAGTGCGGCACCGGACGCGGGGAAGCCCGCGCCGGTGCCGGATCGGGTAGCCTCCAGTGAACGCCAATCCACTGGGTAAGGAGACCCGAACCATG
>JAKZRQ010000186.1:0-15364 GCA_047518105.1 Pseudomonadales bacterium
GGCCTACCCGGTGATGCGTCCGAGCGATCTCTACGAGGATCCGCAACTCCGGCACCGGGGCTTCTTCGTGACCTTGGACCACCCGGCCATGGGACCGACCCCCTACGACGGCCCGGCGACGATCTTTTCCCGAACGCCCCAACGGCTGCGCTCCGCCGCGCCGTGTCTAGGGCAGCACAACGTGCAGGTGATGCGCGATTGTTTGGGAATGGACGCCGAGGAGATCGAGCGCCTGCACGCGGCGGGCGCGCTTCGTTGAGCGCTCAGTTCGGATGGAGTCTCCGCATGCCCAAACTCTGTGGACGCGGGAGGGCCATGGCTCGAAGTTAGGGCGAAATCGCACACGTTCCATGGCCGATGTCTCTAACGGGGGAGGTTGCGTGGACGTTACACTTCGCCTCTTCAATACGGTCACCGGAGTATCGAAACCAGAGTGTGAGGTGAGGGCAACCGCGATCCCACGCGCCTGCGGCCGGCCCGGTTGGACTTGGCGGCCAGTGGATGGTCTTGTGCTGAATAGGTGCTTGGCGAACTGACGCGAGGAACATATCTTCTCGGCAGGACGAGCTGGCCTCGAATGTCAAGCAAGGCTACTTCCACGTTCTCAAGGTCGGCGTGGTTCTCACGAAGGCCCATGCCTACGAACCGCTGCTGTACGCGGCAAAAGACAGCACGGTAGCCATCCGTCCGGTGCCTCTCGACAGGAATGAAGCGGAGGTCGTGAAGAAGCTGGCGGCGTTGGCCGAGAACGACGATCCTTGCCTGCGGGGAAGGGAGCTTTTCCTCATCCGCAACCTGACCCGAGGCCGAGGCGTGTCGTTCTTCGACGACTTTCGATACTACCCGGACTTCATCGTTTGGCTGAAGGATGACGAGTGCCAGCACATTCTGTTCCTCGATCCCAAGGGACTGAGCCGATTCGGTGGCAAGGAACGACGGAAAGTTCTATTGCACCACAAGATCGCGGAGGTGGAAGAGCGGATACGCGCGATCGACCCGAGCCTGCGCCTTCATGCCTACGTTCTATCCGTGACCGCGCCATCGCAGATCGACGATGGCCAGCGTTCTCGGAACGAGTGGAAACAAGACGGCGTGTACTTTCTGGGCGAAAGAGATTGCTTGAAGGAGGTCGTCGCACATGCTCTGGGCACATAGGAATACACCTACAGCGAATGACGTTGGACTCAACGAGGATCGCGTCGGCGCTTGATCTCCGCGAGCGTCCGGTGGATGTCTCGGGATGTGTCGACGCTCAAGTCTCGATTGGATTGCGGGGGTCGGTAATCCACTCGCTCCAGGAACCCGGATACAACGCGGGTTCCCGCAAACCCGCATGGACCATGGCGAGCACGTTGTGGGCTGCGGTGACGCCCGAGCCGCAGTAGCAGGCCACGGGCCTGTCGGCCTTGGTCGCAAGCAGGATCTCGAACCGGCGACGTAACGACGCCGGGTCGAGGAATCTTCCGTCGGCGCCGAGATTGTCCTGGAAAGGGGCGTTGATCGCTCCGGCGATATGGCCGGCCTTCGGGTCGATGGTTTCGTTTCTGCCGTGGAACCGGTCATTGGCCCTGGCGTCGATCAAGGTCCAGGTGCCGGCGTCCAAATACTCGCGGACTTCCCGCATCGACACGGGTGGGACGGTTGGCGTGGCTGGGTCGGAGGCGTTGCCGGCATCCGCCGGGCGCGCGCTTGGCGAGGCCGTCGCGAGCGAGGGCCGGTCGGGCGTCGGGGGGACTGCGTCGAGGTCGCGTTCGTGCGCCAACCAGGCTTGATGGCCCCCGTCGAGGACCGCAACGCGGAAGTGGCCGGTCCAGCGGACCATCCACCATAGCCGAGCCGCGAACATGCCGCCGGCATCGTCGTAGGCGACGGCCTGCGTTTCGCCTTCCACGCCGTGTGCCCGCACAACGGCGCGAAACGCCTCCCGGTCGCGCAGGGGATGGCGGCCGGTACGTCCCGGCTCGACCTTGCCCGAAAGGTCTTGGTCCAGGTGCATGTACGTGGCCCCGGGAATGTGGCCGGCCTTGAACAGCGCCGCGCCCGCCTGCGGATCCTTGAGGTCGAAGCGGCAGTCGAACACGCGCACCTCGTTGGGCGACAGCTCGGCGAGTTCGTCGGCGGCAATCAATGTGGTATGCATCGTGCGACGGTCTATGGCGTGTCCCTACTGATGGCCATGGATGATCTCGGAGTAGGTCGGCAGCGGCCACCGTCGCGCGTCCACCAGCGCTTCGAGCCGGTCTGCCACGGCTCTCGCCGATTCCATCGCCGGTTTCACCGCTTCGTGAGCATAGGAAGCGCCTAGTGCGGGGTCGTCCACGGGGAAGTTGTCGAACACGGTCTCGAGTTTTTCCGTCTCTCGAAGGAGCCGTCCGACGAGTTCCTCCTTTTCGTCGAAGAGCTTCGACGCATAGCCGGATTCGACCCCCGCGCGGGCGTCTTCGATGGCGACCGGAATGAGCTGGGTGGTCAGGATCCTGAGCAGGGTGCGCGCCTCGACCCACAGCTCCGTGGCGTAGGCTTCCTGCAGAACCCGCTGGCGGGCGACGATCTCCCGTTCGTTGAATATCCCCAAGTCGCCGAGCAACTGCACGTTCTTGGCGGAGGTCAATTCGCGGTATGCCTCGGGACTGCTCTTCAAGTGGAAGAGCTTGGATCGCTCCGCAAACTCGTAGAGTTCGTCGGAGTAGCCGTTGCCGCTGAACAGGGCGCCCTGGTTGTCGCGGATCGTCTCGCGGATGACCTGGTCCACGGCGTTGCCGCTTTCGATCTCTGCGCACATGTATCGCAGACTGTCCGCCAGCGCCGCATTGACCATGGTGAGCGGGAAGGCGATATGCTGGTTGCCGCCCACGGCGCGGAATTCGAACCGGTTGCCGCACCAGGGGAATGGCGCGGTGCGGTTGCGATCCTCTAGGTTGGCGAGAATGTCGGCAACCGGGGCGGACACCGGTATCTCCTTGGCATCCATGCCGTAGCCCGTGATGGGCCCGCCGAGGGCCGCTTCCTTGAGGTGTTGTTCGAGAATCTTGCCCACATGCAGGGTGATGATGGCCGGGGGCGCTTCCTGGGCACCTAGACGGTGGTCGTTGCCGGCGGTGGATACGCCGCAGCGCAACAGATCGCCGTGCTGGTTCACGCCCCGAAGCAAAGCCGCGACGAAGGCCACGAATCGCCGGTTTTCATGGTCCGTTTCGCCGGGAACGAACAGATTGTCGCCGGCGTCGGTGTTCAGCCCCCAGTTGTTGTGCTTGCCGTTGCCGTTGATCCCCGCGAACGGCTTTTCGTGGAATAGCACGACCAGTCCGTGATCGAAGGCGAGATCACGCAGCACATCCATTGCCAGGACATTCGTATCCGCCGCCAGATTGGCGAGATTGAAGATCGGCGAAATCTCGTGCTGCGCCGGTGCCACCTCGTTGTGGGTGCAGTGAATGGAAATGCCGAGTTCCCACATCTTCTCCCGTGCCTCGGCGATGTATCGATTGATCCCGGGAGTGAGTTTCGAGAAATAGTCTCTCGACTGTTCCTGGCCGCGCAGGGGGGCCGCGCCCACCAAGGTGCGACCGGTGGCAACCAGATCCGGCCGCGCCAGGTACTTGTCCCGTTCGATCAGGAAGAACTCCTGCTCCCAGCCGACATTGCACACGACTTCCGTCAACGTCGTGTCGCCCAGGTGATGCAAGAGCCGCAGACTCTGCTCGTTGACCGCCAAATCGGCGCGCAGCAGCGGCGTCTTCTGATCGAGCGCTTCGCCGTTCCAGGAAACGAAGGCCGATGGGATGTAGAGCGTTTGGCGGTAGACGAACGGCGGCGAGTTGGTGTCCCAACCGATATACGCAGCGGCCTCGTGGGTCTCGCGAAGCCCGCCATTGGGAAAGGACGAGCCGTCGGTCTCGGTCTGGAACAGTTCGCGGCCGGAGAAGTCGATCACGAGCCTGCCCGTCTCGAAGTCCACGCCGACGAATGTCTCCAGTTTCTCGCCGTGAATCGGTCCCCGCATGGGCGAGAACCAGTGCGAGTACCCGATGCAGCCCTTCGACTGGGCCCACTCGCGGATCGATTTCGCCAGTTCGTCGCGCGGGTACTTGTCCATGGACAGTCCCGTCGCCCGGCAACGCGCGAACGCGTAGTAGACATCCGGGTCGACCAGCTTTTTGAGTATGGCGTCGTCGAGGACGTTGCTGTTGATGTTCGCCAGCGCCGGCGGGAGGCCTATGGTCGTTCTGGGCGCTTCGTGAGTGGAGTGGGTCTTGGCCATGGTTTCACCTCTTTCGAGTACTGCTTGCGGAGGGTCTAGGCGCGCCGCATGTGGCAGCGGAGCGCCCTGACGGGCGTGATCGAGAATGCTGCCGTATTCTCCCGGTTTCGTTCGAAATGCAACTCAAGTGTCAACATTCGGCGCGCTCGAGGAATCTAGGGCGCTCTGCAATGCTTGCCGGGATGCCGCGGGCGGTAACGCAGGATGCGCAAAGTACTCTTGGGAAACCTTGGCGGCAAGGAGCAAGAAATAGTCCTGTCGAATCCGTCGCCGCGTTCCAACCGGGCGACCCGCTGGCAAAGGCGCGTTGGGAAAGCGCGAAGTTCCTCAAGCACGCCGGAATCAGCAAGGCGACTGTCCGCCGCTTGCGAGACGCGGTGCCGGACATCAAGGGGGTGTTGAGGGTGGCGGCTTGTCCGTGGCACGCATGACGGTTTCCGCAATCCGGGTCAAACGTAGGGGACGCCCTGAGTTTCGACGTACAGCGAATAGAGCGACTGGGAGCCGGTCATGAACAGCCGGTTGCGCTTCACGCCGCCGAAACAGACGTTGGATACCGCCTCCGGCAGGTGGATCTCGCCGATCTTGTCGCCGTCCGGAGCGAATACGTGCACGCCGTCGAAACCCTCGCCTCCCCAGCCGGCTGCCGACCAGACGTTGCCGTCGATGTCCAGGCGAATACCGTC
This sequence comes from Pseudomonadales bacterium, assembly GCA_047518105.1. Taxonomy (GTDB): domain Bacteria; phylum Pseudomonadota; class Gammaproteobacteria; order Pseudomonadales; family Azotimanducaceae; genus VXYL01. Next base: position 4,948 of record JAKZRQ010000186.1, read on the forward strand.
CGAACTGCTCACGCCCATGTCGCAGAAGATGCGGTCGTTGGTGAGCGAGGTGCCGTTGACGACATCGAAGGCGCTGATGGTGCGGGGATGGCCGGCTCTGTGCGAAGCCCCGGTGTCGACGATGTAGAGGATCTCGTAGTCGGGCGAAAAGGCGAGGCCGTTGGGTTTGACCAGGCTCTCGTCGACCACCGTCGCCTCCAAGGTGTCGGGATCGAGGCGGTAGACCCGTTCCGGCAGCTCGAAGGGCGCCTTGTGGCCCTCGTAGTTCATGTGGATGCCGTAGCCGGGGTCGGTGAACCAGATGCCGCCATCGACGTGGACCACCACGTCGTTGGGGGCGTTCAGGCGTTTGCCGTCGAAGCTGTCCATCAGCACCGTCACCGTACCGTCGTGCTCGGTGCGGGTGACTCGACGGGCACCGTGTTCGCAGGTGACCAGGCGGCCCCGGCGGTCGCGGGTGTTGCCGTTGGCGTTGTCGGCGGGCTGCCGGAAGGTGCTGACCGCGCCGGTGATCTCGTCCCAGCGTAAAATGCGGTCGTTCGGGATGTCGCTCCACAGGAGGTAGCGGCCGTCGCCGAACCAGACCGGTCCCTCCGCCCATCGACAGCCGGTGTGGAGCCGCTCGACGGCGGCGCTGCCGAGCACGTACTGGCGGAAGCGTCGGTCGAGCACCTGCACGGCCGGGTCGGGATATCGGACGGGCTCGTTCCAGTCGCGGGTCATGGTGTTTCCGTTGTCCTGCGCGAAGCGTGCGAGTCTGGCGGATTTCCGGCTTGGTGGGCAAGTCGCCCGAGTCGCCCGACACCGCGGCAGGGTCTTGTGGCGCGAACGATCCGATCAACCCTCGCGTAGAACGGCCTTTCGTTACAATGGACCCGTGCCTGCTACGTTCCACGACCGCCTACGCCAGTCCTGGCAGCGTTCCGACTCCGCCCTGTGCGTGGGACTGGATCCGCGTTTGGACCGGCTGCCGGCACACCTTGGTCGGGCGCCGCAGCCGCTGTTCGCGTTCTGCCGGGAGATTGTCGACGCCACCGCCGATCTCGTCTGCGCGTTCAAGCCCCAGATCGCCTTCTTCGCCGCGGAACGGGCCGAAGACCAGTTGGAGGCGCTGATCGCCCACATCCGCCGGGAACATCCCGACGTGCCGGTGATCCTCGATGCCAAGCGCGGCGACATCGGGTCGACCGCCGAGCAGTACGCCCGCGAACTCTTCGACCGCTACGATGCCGACGCCGCCACGATCAATCCCTATCTCGGCTGGGACAGCATCGCGCCCTACGTCGAGTACGCCGGACGCGGCGTCGCCATCCTCTGCCTCACCTCCAATCCGGACAGCGCTTGGTTGCAGAATCACCCGGCCCACGAGCCGGCCTACCTGCGGGTGGTGGACCTGGCGGTTCGCAACGATCAGGGCAACCTCATGTTGGTCGTCGGGGCGACCTTCCCGGAGCAACTTGGCACGGTGCGGGCACGGGCGCCAAGACTGCCGTTCCTGGTCCCAGGGGTGGGTGCGCAGGGCGGAGACATCAACGCCGTCTTCGCCAACGGCCTGGACGCCGACGGCGCCGGACTGGTCGTGAGCGCTTCCCGCAGCGTCATATTCGCGGACACCGGAGACGGTTTCGCGGACGCGGCAAGGGACGCCGCGATCAAGCTGCGCGACGAGATGCGCTTGGCGCGCGACGCGGCGCGCGGAACGATCCAAACCCACTGAACGGAGACAACGGAATGCCAGACGACGTGAGCCTTGCCTGGAGCGACCCTTTGCTGCTCGACGAGCAACTCGACGACGACGAGCGCCTGATCCGCGACACCACGCGCCAGTACGCCCAGGAGAAACTCATGACCCGGGTTCTCGAAGCGAACCGCCACGAACACTTTCACCGGGAAATCATGAACGAGATGGGCGAACTCGGACTCCTCGGCGCGACGCTTCCACCCCAGTACGGCTGCGCGGGCGTCAACTACGTCTCCTACGGCTTGATGGCGCGGGAGGTGGAACGCGTGGACTCGGGCTACCGCTCGGCGATGAGCGTGCAGTCGTCCCTGGTCATGCATCCGATCTACGCCTACGGCGACGAGACTCAGCGGACGAAATACCTGCCGAAGCTCGCGAGCGGCGAGTGGGTCGGCTGCTTCGGACTCACCGAACCGGACCACGGTTCCGATGCCGGCGGCATGACCACCCGCGCCGAGCGAACCGCCGACGGCTATCTTCTGAACGGCGCCAAGACGTGGATCACCAACGCGCCGATCGCGGACGTGGCGGTGATCTGGGCGAAGCTCGACGGCCGCATCCGCGGCTTTGTCGTCGAGCGGGGCACCCCCGGATTCTCGACGCCGGCCATCGAGGGCAAGATGAGCCTGCGGTCGTCGGCAACGGGCCGAATCTCCCTTGACGACGTGCTGATTCCCGAGGCCAACCTGCTACCCAACGCCGGCGGCTTGAGCGGCCCCTTCGGTTGCCTCAATCGTGCCCGCTACGGCATCGCCTGGGGTGCCATGGGCGCCGCCGAGTTCTGCTGGCATGCTGCTCGGGAGTACACCCTGGAGCGGTCGCAGTTCGGCCGCCCGCTTGCCGCCAACCAGCTTGTTCAGAAAAAGCTCGCCGACATGCAGACCGAGATCGCGCTGGGCTTGCAGGGTTGCCTGCGCATGGGCCGGCTGATGGACCAGGACCGCTTGCCGGTGGAGAGCATCTCGCTCTTGAAGCGAAACAACTGCGGCAAGGCGCTCGACATCGCCCGAGTGGCCCGGGACATGCACGGCGGCAACGGCATCTCCGACGAATACCACGTCATCCGCCACCTGATGAACCTGGAGACCGTGAACACCTACGAAGGCACTCACGACATCCACGCGCTGATCCTGGGGCGGGCGCAGACGGGGATCCAGGCTTTCACGGGGTAGTCGGGCACGGGGTAGGCGAGATGGTGCGCTTCGTTCAGACGATGCGCCCGCAATACGGCGAACACCGGTCGGCGGGCGCCCACTGCGAGCACATCGCGACTTGGGAGGGGACGCATGATCCGACGTGCTTCGTCCCAACAAGATGACTCGCGGCTTCGGCGAGGAAGTCGTGGTGGACGACTATCTGACCGACCGCTTCACCGACGGAGGCGGTGGGGTTGGTCGAGCGTCATGCAGGCTCGCCGTTCTTCCTGTTTCTCAGCCACAAGACAGCCGCAAGACCCGCATACGCCGTTGCGGCCGCGTCCCGCTCAAAGCCTATCTTGCCGACCGCGAGTACCCAAGTGTACAAACAGCCAAGCCAATCGCAAAACCACTCCTTGAAGGGCGAATCTCCAAACACCTGCGCTGCCGTTCACCGTGACCGGTCAGCGCGAAACGTACGCGTGGACCTCGGGTTGGCTGCGGTGGTGTTTCCCGGCTTGGCACTCTCGAGCCCGGTGGCAGGTGACGAGATTCGGGTCGTTGCCACGATCAACCCGGTGCATTCGCTGGTGAGCGGCGTCCTGGCCGGCGTCGGCGAACCGCATCTGATGGTCCGCGGTGCGGTATCGCCGCACAACTTCAGCATGCGCCCGTCCGGTGCCGAAATGCTCGAGGAAGCCCATGTCGTGTTCCTGATCGGCGAGGCGATGGAAACGTCCATCGCGGGACCCATCGATACGCTCGCCGGGGATGCCCATGTCGTCGAACTGTTCGAAGTGGAAGGCTTGGTCCGCAGGCCGCTACGCGAGGGAGCGACGTTCGAGGAACACCTCCATGGTGGCGATGACGACCATCGCGCCGCAGACGACGGAGACGAACGTCACGCAGACGACGATGACGATCATCACGCGGATGGCGATGACGGCAACGACCAGGATGGCGATGCTGATCACGGAGGCGATCCTGCCGGGAGCGACGACAACGAGATCGGTCACGATGGAGATGCCGATCACGAGAACGGGACGTTCGATATGCACGTCTGGCTCGACCCGGTGAATGCCCAAGTCATGGTGCATGCCATTGCCCAGGCCCTGTCCGAATCCGACCCGGGCAATGCCGAGACCTATGCGGCCAACGCGCGCTCGCTGCAGCATCGCCTGGCGGATCTCGGCACGGAGATCGCGGCGGAGGTGGCCCCGGTTCGCGGCAAGCCCTTCATCGTATTCCACGATGGATACCGCTACTTCGAGGATCGTTTCGGCGTCGTGGCCGCTGGCTCCGCAGTCGTCAGCGCGGACCGCTCGCCCGGGGTTCGGCGCATTCGGGAGTTGCAGCAAAAGGTGCGGGATCTCGGGGTGACGTGCGTGTTGACGGAGCCCCAGTTCGAGGGGCGGCTCGTCGACGTCATCGTCGAAGGCACGGATGCCCAGGCGGGATCGGTGGATCCCCTGGGCGCGACCATCGACAGCGGCCCCGAGTTGTACTTCGCGCTCTTGCGCAACATGGCAGCCTCGTTCACCGACTGTCTGGTGCCCGCCTAGTGCGTCTCGCTGCGGAAGCGCGCGCCTGACGGCGCGTTCAAGAGCGCTGCCCACCGGTATGCTCGCACGAAGACCGATCAACGTTTGCACGGAATCACACAGACAGGAGACAAGACCCATGCCATCCATTTCAGGACCTGCCGATGGTCCCGTCGCCGTGACCGGCGCCTCGGGCTACATCGGCGCCCACGTCGTCAAGAACCTCGTCGAGCACGGCTACGACGTCCACGCTTGCCTGCGCGACACCACCCGTGCGGACAAGACGTCCTACCTGCTTGACATCAACGACAAGGGACCGGGCAGCGTCCGGCTCTTTTCCTGCGACCTCTTCAAGGCCGGCGACGGCGACTACGACGAGGCATTCGCGGGCTGCTCGGCGGTATTCCACGTGGCGGCGGACATCGGCACCGATGCCGCGCACTACGGTCGCCCGTCGGCCGAGAAGATGTACCGGGGCCTCGTGGACTCGACGCTGGACATCCTGGAGTCCTGCCGAAAGACGGGTTGTGTGAAACGCGTGGTCTACACGTCTTCGGCGGCCGCGGTCATGGGGCCCGGCGGCCCGGACCGTCCCGACGACCACATCTTCAACGAAAACGATTGGTCCGGCGGTTCCTACGAGACCTTGGAGGAACGCCACGCGGACCCCGACGGCGTCACGAGCTGAACCATGGAAGGCCGCTCCTACGCCAGGGGGAAGGTGGACGCCGAGATCGCTGGCTACCGCTTCGGCGAAGAGACCGGCATCGACGTCATCTCCGTCTGCCCGGTCCACGTTCTCGGCCCGCTGCTCGGCATCCCCCACGACACGGTCTGGCAGCATCGCCTGAGCCTGATGCTGAAGGGCGAGAGCAGGGTCGAACGACAGGGCCACTTCACCTGGAACATCATCGACGTGCGCGACATCGCCGAAACGCAACGCCTCGCCGCCGAGAGCGACGTCGCCGCCAACGGGCACCGCTACCTGATGTCGGCCACCGACGAATCCGGCGAACCGCCGGCGCTCGAGGTGATGGAAACGCTTGCCGAACTGTTTCCGAACCACAACATCTGCGGCGGCTACCGGCCCGAACCCACCGGCCGACGTCTGCGTGGTCGCTGCACCAAGGCCATCGAGGAACTGGAACTCGCGACCCACAGCGTGATCGATACGCTGCGCGATACCGGCAATTCCCTGATTGAACTGGGAATCGTGCCGCCGAAAGTGGAACTGGACGTGGGGGATCGGTGATGGAGGTAGCAGTAGATGGCGCCACGTTGCATGTCGAGGTCGACGGAGACGGGGCCAACCCGGCGCTGCTGTTGTGGCCGCCGGGCCGCTGCACGCTACGGGTCTGGGATCATCTGGTGCCTCGACTGACGGATCGCTTTCGGGTCGTACGCATCGACATACGAGGCATTGGCCAGAGTTCGCCTGCCCGGGACTCCGACACGCAGTACACCTTCGAGCAGTACGCCGAAGACGCTTGCGACGTGCTCGACCACCTCGGCATCGAACGCACCCATGTCTGGTCGCAGTCCTGGGGTTCGCGACCGGCCATGGTGTTCTGCGCCTACCATCCCGAACGGGTGATGTCCGCCGCGCTGTACGCCGCCAATACGGATCAGCCGGATGTTCCGGCGCAGCGGGAGGGGACGAAGCGTGCTGCGGCGATGCGCCGGGACGCCGGTATCGCGTCGCGCCCGCCGCCCTCCGGATTCAACGAGCACCGGGATCCGGCAGCGGCGGGCCAGGCAACCGGGGCGCTACGCAAATTCGATCTGTCGACGGTGGTCGACCGGCTCACCATGCCGGTGCTGATCGGCACCGGCAGCCACGACCCCAACCTGGTGTCGAGTCGGGTCATTGCGGCCACCGCACCCGAAGCGAAGCTCGTCGTGCTGGAGTGTGTTGGCCACAACGGTATTCTCGAACATCCTGAACTGGCGCTCGGCACGTTCTTCGAGTTCCACGACGCCCTCGGGACCTGATGCCGGGGTGAGCGTGACCGAACTGTATCTGATCCGCCACGGTCAGTCGGGAAACAACGCGCTGGGCGATCAGAATCTGCGTACCGCCGATCCTGGCCTCACCCGAACAGGCCACGCCCAGGCGAAATGCGTGGCCGAGTACCTGGTCCGCGAAACGGACAAGACCGACCTTCGCGATTGCGTTGCCGTGGATGGTGGCCACGGGATCCAACGGCTCTACTGCAGCGCGATGCTCCGCACGCTGCAAACGACCGAGCCCATCGCTGCCGCCTCGGGGCTGAGGCCTGAAGTGTGGCTGGACGTCCACGAGGAAGGCGGAATCTGGCTGAACCACCAGGATGGGCGCGGACCCATCGGCCATGCCGGTCTGACAGGGTGCGAGATCGAAGCCGATTTCCCGGGCTTCGAGTTGCCGGAAGGGATCACCGAGGATGGCTGGTGGGACCGTCCGTTCGAAACACGGGAAGACTTGGTGGCCCGGGCGGCCCGGGTCGCTGTGGAGGTACGCCATCGAATCGTCGGCAAGGAAGAACGCGTCGCCATCGTCAGCCACGGCACCTTCCTGAGTCTGCTCATCCAGCACGTTCTGTTCGGCCGGCACGTGCCCGACATGCGTTTCAGCAACCACAACACGGGCATCAGTCGATTGGATTTCGATGAGGGCTACGTGATGCTCAGGTACCTGAACCGGATCGACCATCTGCCACGGGATCTGGTTACTTGATGGCAGGCCGGTCTCTAGAGAGCCGGGTCGCTGCCGCCGTTGGCACCCGAACCGTAATGAAATCCGTGTCGTGGTACTGCCGATGGCGAACGTCCGAGGCGAGGTGACGCAGCAGACGCAGGGAGACTTCCCGTTCCACGGAGTCCTCCGTCGCAGCCTCGCCAAGCAGGGCGAGACGGTCTTCGATGTTCTCTTCCCCGCCAGCCGCAATGAACTCGAGGACCGCATCGCTCAAGTCACGGTGCGCCATGACGAGCAACCGGCGGCGACGGGTCTCGGCTTCCTCGTCGTCGCGCACAAGGGTCAGCAGCGTTTCTTCGCTCGCCGCACCGAGCCGGTCGGCGGTGGCCTTGTCCCAGCCATTGCGGGCTGCAAATGCGTTTGCGAATTCCTGGATCCTTGGCAAGGCCGAAACAACCAGGTCCGTTTCGATTCTCCTGCGCCGCGGTGCCGTCAATTCGAATAGCACGGTCAGCGCAATGGCTGTGAGCCCACCGGCGGTGAGGCCGCTCTTCAGGAGGCCACCGGCCAAGTTCGGTACGACGTCGGGGAATATGAAGCCGTATTGGCACCCGACGCCGATCCAGAACGAGATTCCCGCGACCAGGGTCTTGCGTTGGTCCAGCCCGTCCGAGACGATCATCTTCATGCCCAGCGTGAAGATCGTCGCGACCATCACGGTGACGTAGCCGGCGATGACCGGTCCGGGCATCGCCAGCACCAACGCGAGGATCTTGGGAAAGAACGCCAGCGCGGCGAGAAACACACCGAAGAAAATGCCGACGCGGCGGGCGGCGATGCCGGTCAGACCGGTGAGCGAGATGGTCGTTGTACGTACGCCGTTGGGAACGGTTCCGGCGAGGCCCGACAGCAGGTTGCTGACGGCGTCTGCGGCGACAGCCCCCTGAACGGGCCGAAAGTCCACGGCGCGGCGACTCCGCCAGGACACGTCCTGGATGGCGAGTGAACCGCTGACGGTTCGGACGGTGCACACCAGGAACACCAGCACGAAAGCGGGCAACAGTTGCAGGAAGGACGGCCCGAAGTCGAACTCGAAGCCGGGTCGTTCCGCGGGAATGCCAATCCACCCGGCTTCGGCAACTCGTTGGACGTCGTAGATACCGAAGAATCCCGAGACGGCGGAACCGACGACGAGGCCGATGGCGGGTGCCCAAGGGCGGAGCCCCGGCGAGCCCTTCGCCATGGCGCCGCCGACGACCACGAGGGTCACGAGGGCAGTCAATGGCGCCGCCAATACCGGGGACTCTATCGGCACGTCGTCCAACCTGCCGAAGATGACCGGCATGACCGTCACCGGTATGAGCATCAGCACGACGCCGGAAACCGTTGGCGTCAACACACGCCGCAGCAGTGACAGCCTCAAGGAAAGAACAAACTGGAACAGGGAAGCGACGAGCATGAGCGAGGCGAGCAAGGGGATGCCTCCGGCTTCGATCGCATCGACGCTGACCGCGATGGCGGTGCCCGTCGTGCCGGTGATGAGGATGTATCCCGCACCGACGCGGCCGACCGGGAACCCGTGGAGCGCGGTAATCGCACCGCAGATGACCATGGAGGCAAACACGGCCCAAACCAGGACGGCTTCGGGGGCGTCGGCTGCACGAAAAATCAGCAGCGGGATCAGGATCATGCCGCTCAAGGACAGCAGTGCGTATTGCAGGCCCAAGCCGAGGGCCAACGCCATCGGCGGTTTTTCGTCCGGCTCGTAGAGCACGCTACGTTCTTCGGGACTGTCGGCCACCGCGCCCCCTGTCTACGCGTCGCATCGACGTCGCCTCACGTCCCATGCGCCTGTGGATGAAGCTTGTCCAGTATGCACGACATCCACACGCGCGATGCGCGGCACCCGTGAGACCGCGTGAGACCGTTTGTTGGTGTAGTAGACTTTGTTTTCGTCGTCGCCTGCAGAGGAAAACCCGTGAAGATCACTTCCGTGAAGGCCATCCCCGCCTCGAGTTCCGCGATCGGGCCCCGGAACTTCGTGTTCGTCAAGATAGAGACGGACGAAGGCATCACCGGCTGGGGCGAAGCCACCTGCGGCCCGCTAGCTGCCGCAACGATGGTGGACGAGTTCGGCAAGGTCATCACCGGGGAAGACCCCATGCAGATCGAGCGGCACTGGCAGACCCTTTACCACCACTTCCACGTGCGCGGCGGCGTCATCCAGATGTGTGCGATCAGCGGCATCGAGATCGCGCTCTGGGACATCAAGGGCCAGGCCTTGGGCGTGCCGGTCTACGAATTGCTGGGCGGCAAGGTGCGCGACCGCATCTGGACCTACGGGCGCTGGGACGGCCCCACGCCGGAACTGGCGGTCAGGAACGCCATGAACCACGTGGAAAGGGGGCTGACGGCGCTGAAGGGCGATCCCTTCGAACACCGGGGGATATTCATCGACCGGGACTCGGAGGAACTGGCCCTCGCGAAGATGAAGGCCGTTCGCGAGGCGGTTGGCAACGATGTAGAACTCCTTGTCGAAGTTCATGGCAGGCTGTCGCCTTCGGACGCCATTCGGATCGGCAACCGGCTTGAAGAGTATCGGCCGTTCTTCTACGAGGAACCCGTCCCGCCCCAGAACCTCGCCGCGTTGAAGAGGGTCTCCGACAACGTCAACATTCCCATTGCAACCGGCGAGAGGTTGTTGACCAAGTTCGATTTCGCGGAACTCTTCCCGCTACATGCAGTGGATCTCATCCAGCCGGACATCGTCCAGGCCGGTGGCATCCTGGAACTCAAGAAGATCGCGGCGATGGCCGAAGCGCACTACGTCGGCATCCAGCCGCACAATTGCTACGGACCCTTCGCCACCATCGCCTCGTTGCACCTCGACGCCTGCACGCCGAATTTCCTGATCCAGGAGGGGGGTATCCATCCGTGGTACCAGGACGCCACGGTGGGTGACTTCCCGGTTCAGAAAGACGGCTACTTCTCGCTGCCGCCCGGCCCCGGCCTCGGGGTCGCCATGGACGAGGAGTGGCTGGCAGCCAATCCCTGGGATTACAACGCCAAGCTATGGCGGGCCCGCCAAGGCAGCAATCCGTCGCGCCAGGACGTGGAATGGTCGTGAGCGCCCAGGGCCGGGCCCCGCTTCGGGTAGCGAAGCGCCTTCGCCTGCCGCTGTGCGCCGGGTCCGCTTCCGGCCTAGCCCCGCCGTCCTTCCAACGAAGAAGCGCCCCTCGCATGCTCCCTCTGCGCTTCTTCCATGCTTCCATGAAAGGTTGCCGATGAACACCGAATCCAAGATATTCGCCGCCCCCGAGGA
>JAKZRQ010000187.1:0-7043 GCA_047518105.1 Pseudomonadales bacterium
CTAGCCCGCATTTCTCACCAGGCCGCTTGTCGGCGTCAAAAAGCTCTTGGGTTTCACTAGTTTGACCGCGATGTCGATGATCGTGCCGATGGCGGACTGCGCTGGCCGCGCCCTCGCGGGTCTTTTGGCCCCGTGTGTACACAGAGCCAAAATCCTCCGCGATCATCACGGCCCCTGCTGAGAAATGCGGGCTAGGAATGGTCTAGCGGGAATGTCGGCCCAGGAAATGGGCGCACCGCGCGACGTCGTCCCGAATTCCCCCTTGGCAGCCCGAACCGGTGCGTCCTCACATACACCCGCGGTCTCGCCCCGTCGGCCCTTGGCTGCGCCGTCGAGCGCCTCCCGCGCGTAGCGGACAGCCTCGTCGGAGAGAGCCACCGTCGGTCCGTCTCCGCCGGGCCGCGAAGCGGCGTCCAGTATCTGGTCGACGGTCTCGTGGAGTTGGTCGCCCCAGCGCTGCACCCGGCGGCGCGCCAACTCTGGCACGGCCCCTCCGCCGAACGCCGCGGCCCGCCACTTCCGCCAGGTGCGACTCGACGGCGGCGAGCTCGGCCAGGACCCCCTTCGCCTCGGGCGTTGGGGCGGAGAGCTTCGCGACCGCCTCGTCGCGCTCTGCCGTGAGCGTAGCGATGCGTTCCACGTCGGCCTGCGACCGGCCCGAATCCGCCGTCCTGCGGCTCTCGACCAGGTCGCGGATCGCGCGGGGGCGCTTGCGCGGCGGCATGGCGTAGATCGCGGCGAACTGGACGTCGTCCTCCCCGAGTATCTCGAGCCCGTCCTCAGCTGCGGCGTCGAGGAATCCCTGGGCCATCCGCATCGCCTCCTGCGGCCGGTCGGACGCCAACTCCCGCATGTGGCGGCTGCGCCGCGCCGTCTCCCAGGTCTCCGCCTGCAGCCAGGCTTGGCGCCCGCCGGCCAGCGGCTCGACGCGCTCGGGGCGGGAATGCAATTATTTGACATAACGCCCCGCCATAATCAGTTTTGAGCACGCTTTCTCACAGAACATTGGAGGTGTTTTCTCGCGCGCCTGTTGTGACCTCTACGCCAAGTGGCCGTCCTCCTCGCCGCGCCTGACCTCGTCTTCGGTCATCCCCAGCCAGTCCGCCAGCACCGAGACGTTGTCCTCGCCCAAACAGCGGGTTCGTCGGTACTCGTCGCAGGGCGTGTCCTCGAAGTAGATCGGCAATCGATCGGCGTAGGTCTGTCCGGCGACCGGATGCGGCTCGTCGATTTCCCTGAGGAAGCCGGATCGGCGAAGCTGCGGGTCGGCGTCGCCGAGGTCTGCGCCGGTCTGCACGACGCCGGCCGGCACGCCGCCGGCCTGACAACGGGTCATCACTTCGGCGGCGGTGAGCGTTCGCGTCCAGTCGCCGACCCTGACGTCGAGTTCGGTGAAAGCCATGCGCCCCCGGGCGGTGGCCAGGGACGGACTTCGCGCCCATTCGGGATCGCCCATCACCCGTCGTAGCGACTGCCAGTGGGCATCGGTCATGCAGGCGATGGCGACCCACCGTTCGTCGGCGTCGGCCCCGGCGCCGCTCTCCGGAGGCGCGCCGCTCGCGGCGGGCGCGCAGCGTTCTGCGGGCGCGCAACGATAGCAGCCGTGGGGTGCGGCGCTGTCGTAGGGGAGGCGGTTGCCGGTGGGTCCGGCGGCGCGGCCGTTGGCGAAGTAGTCGAGCAAGGTTGGCCCCGCCAGATTGACGCCGACCTCGAACTGGGACAGATCGATGCGTTGGCCGTGCCCGGTCCGACGCCTCGCATCCAGTCCGGCGAGGATCGCGAACGCGCCGTGCAGTCCGGCGCAGTGGTCGTTGTACGAGAACCCGATGCCGATGTCCTGGCGGCCAGGCACCCCGGTCAGGTGGGTGAGGCCAGCCAACGCGTGAATGGTCGGCGCATAGGTGACGAAACTCGACCAAGGCCCGCCTTCACCCATGCCCGACATCTGCACGTAGAGCACCTTGGGGTTGGCCGCACGCACGCTGTCGTAGCCGACGCCCCAGCGGTCCAGTACCCCGACCGAGAAGTTGTCGATCACCACGTCGGCCGTCTCGCACAAGCGCTTGCAGATGGCTCGGCTCTCGTCTTGGGTCATGTGGAGCGCCAGCGCCCGCTTGTTGCGGTTCCACATGACGTAGTAGGGCCCGTCCGGCGCATTCGGACCGGTGCGTAGCGCGGAGTTGACCTTCACCACATCGGCGCCCAGGTCGGCAAGGATGCGCGTCGCGAACGGCCCGGCCAGCACGTGGGTGAAGTCCAGGATGCGCAGCCCGGTCAACGGACGGTCCGCCCCGGGGGCGCTCGCCGGCGGGGGCGCCGGCCGCGCGGTGTTCGCGGCCTTCGCCGAGTGCGCCGCCAACTGCGCCAGCGCGTCGGTATCCGCCCCGACGCCGCCGTAGCGGCCGATACGCCATGGCGTGTCGCTGAACCGGTACGGCGCGCCCGGCCCGCGCACGCGCATCGAATTCGACCGGTAGTCCACCCACCAGTCCCGCGCTTCAAGCTGGGGGTTCTCGGCCACCTTGTCGATGGACAGCACCCACCCGTACGGAGCGTGGTGGTCCTGGGCCTCGAAGAACAACGCCTCGACGTCCTGCGGCGCGACCCAGTCGCGCAGCACCTCCATGAAACGTCGGATGTACGCGCGTCGGTTCCCCGGCTCCTGGTAGTCGGGGTCGAGCAGATCCTCCTGGGCGTCGTTCTCGACCAGCCATACGAGCTGGTTGTCGAAATTCGGCGTCGGCGTGACCATGATCATGCCGCCTTTCGCCGGCATCACCACATAGGCATTCGACCAATGCAGGCTGCCGCACCGTTCCAGTACGGCACCGGCGGCGTTGGGTATTCGGTCGTGGTACCAGTACCACATCAGGACGTGCTCCAGGCAGGACGCGATGCACTCGTGGACGGGCACGTGTACGCGCTGCCCCGCGCCGCAATCGCGGACCCGGTACAGCGCGGCCAGTGCGGCGATGGCGGCGTAGGCGCCGGACAGGATGAAGTTCAACTCCCCGAAGGTCTTCAGCGGCGGGGTGTCGGCATCGCCCGTCGTGGCCACCGCGCCGCCCAGGGCGCCGGCGACAAGGTCCGGGGCCAGATAGTCGCGCCACGGTCCTTCGGGTCCGAACGACGAGACCTCGACCACGGTCAGTTCCGGTCGGCGCCGGCGGGCTTCGTCGAGGTGCGCTTCGGCAACGCCGAATGCGCCCGTGCAGGTGAGCACAACGTCGGCTCGGTCCACGAGTCGTCGCAATAGCGTGTTGCCGCCCGTCTCGTTCGGATCCAGCGCTACGAAACGGCGGCTCGAGGCGAAGAACGCGTGCCACAGGGAGTGCGCGCCGTCAGCGTCATCCGTCCCGTCCTGCCGATGCGGGCCGCGCCGACGCAAAGGATCGCCGTCGGGCAGCTCGGGCCGAATCACTTCGGCACCGAGGTCGGCGAGCATCTTGGCGCCGTAGATGGCACGTTCGTCGGTGAGGTCGAGGACACGCAGGCTGTCCAGGGCGCCGGGCTTCGAGGCCACGGTTCTTGGATCTCCGAATGGCATGGCAGGTGGGCACCGATGATAGTACGGTCGAACTCCGGTGTAGGGGCCGACCAAGCGCGAACACGGCGCTCGCGCTAGAATGGCCGAATCGAGACCTGTTCGAGGCTGGCGAAGAGTGGAGCTTCTTGCATGGAACAAGCGCTCCGTTTGTTGCCTGGCGGTCAGCGCCGCCTTGCCGCCGGGAGATTTCGTGCAGCGAAATCTCGGGGCGACCGCGAAGCGGTCGCGTCCCGCATGGAACATACGCCAGAGTAAGCGCGCTGGAAGCGCTAGGCGCCTCGCCAGCCGAAGGTGCTTGGGCTGCACCTTGGCTGCGGTTTGGATGTTCGCGGCTTCCGGGGCCTCGGCGGTGGACTTGGGGAAAGCGGTCGCTGGCGGCGAGACGTCGCTTGGTTTCCGCTACCGCGTCGAGCACGTGTCGCAGGACGGCTTCGCCCAGGACGCCTTGGCATCGACGGCGCGCGCGCGCTTGACGTGGAACTCGGCCGAGACCGACAACTTCACCTTCGGCATCGAAACCGACTATGTCCTGATCCTCGGCATCGAGGACTTCAACTCCACCGCCAACGGCCGCACCCAATTCCCGATCGTGGCCGATCCCGAGGGCTTCGACCTCAACCAGGCATTCGTCAAGTACAGCAGCGGTGACACGACCGTCACCGTTGGCCGGCAGCGCATCAACCACGGGAGCCAGCGGATTCTCGGCGGCGTCGCCTATCGCCAGAACGAGCAGACCTACGATGCCTTGCGCGTTCAAGGCAAGGCCGGGGATGTCGATCTCGACTACAGCTACATCCACAACATCAACCGGATATTCGGTCCCGGCGATGGCGTTCAGCCCGGCGACTGGTACGGCAATACGCACGCCTTCCGCGCGTCGATGGCACCCTCGGAAGGCCACACCTTGGCTGCGTTCGCCTACCTGATCGACCTGCAGAACGCCAACGGTCCGCCGAACGCCAACGCGACCTATGGACTCGACTACCAGGGTTCGTTCGATCAACTCACCCTAAGCGCCGCTATTGCCCGCCAAAGCGACTACGCGGACAACCCGGTGCAATACGATGCGATCTACTACTCGGTTCAGGGCGTGCTGACCGTCCAGTCGTTGACGCTCACGGGTGCCTACGAGGTGTTGGGCAGCGACAAGGGCAGCGCGGGTTTCCGCACGCCCGTCGCCACCCTGCACAAGTTCCAGGGTTGGACGGACCGGTTCCTGGCAACGCCCGCCGCAGGGGTGCGGGACACATGGTTCAGCGTCGCCGGCAAGGTCGGCGACGCCACGGTGACCGGCGTGTTGCACGACTTCCAGGCCGACGAGGGAGGCGCGGACTACGGCTCTGAAGTCGGCATCGCCATCACCTATCCGCTACGCGAGAACCTGTCGTTGTTGTTCAAGACGGCGCAGTACTCGGCCGATGAGCACGCATCCGACATCACCAAGACCTGGCTGATGTTGGATTGGAAGTGGTAGGAATTCGACCAAGCGCGCTGCACCTGCATCGGCGCGCCTGACGGCGCGATCGGGAATGCGCGCCCTGTGGGCGCAGCGCCGCATAGTCGCCCGGCGCGATGTCCGGATGGCGGTAGAGCTGTTTTGCGACCGCCCAGTGAGCAAGCGCCGCCGGTCGCTGCGCTCCCCCCTTGCGCTCCCCCCTGCGCTCCCCCCTGCGTAGTTCCGCGCGGGGCTTGGGGAGAACCTGGATGCGTCTTGATGGTCGAGAGGACGTGTCCCCATTGTCTTGTGGGAAGAAGATGCGCAACCGCTGCTTGGCGCGGCGGCGTTGGACATCTTCAGCTTGGGCATCGACCCGTCGTCGGGCGGCTGATTCCCGTCGATGCGTTCCTACTCCCGGTAAGGGGGTTCCGCAGGTCCGTCATACCCGCAAACGCCCGAACGGGGCGAGTTGAATATGCCCATCATGCCGCCGTAGTCGTCGTGCGTGGCGTGAGAGCCTGCGTGGTCGCGGCAGACGTAGCCCGCCCCGTGCCCGACGCTGTCGTAGCAGCAATCGAGGCAGATCAGTTGGGCGGGCTTTCCGCATTGCTCGCAGGGAACCTGGACGGGGGCATTGCGCGCCATCAGCGCAAGGCCGTGCGTCGTCGACGGCTTGCCGCCGCGCTGGTCCAGGACGCGGATCGAAAGTTCGGTGGTCGTGCCGAAATCGTATTCGTAAGCGAAATTCAAGCCCGGCGTGAACAGTTGATGCGCCTGCGCGTCCAGGGACTCGGACTCCTCGAAGCCGAACGAGTCGCCCAGGGTGTCCAGGTACTGCACTCCTTCGATCTTGAACGCGCTCATGTGGCCGCAGCACTCCAGCCAGATGTGACGCAGGTAGTGGTCGAGATCGAACAACGTTGCGCTACCGTCCATTTCGAGATGCAGCCAGTACCCGAGGCCGTAGCCATCCCGGACTTGAAGGTGATGGAGGAGTTCATTCGATCCCGACCGGCCGTTGGCACGTTCGATGGACTTGCGCCTCTCGGGACAGCTTCGTAGATGCCGACCCAGTCCGCTGCACGTCATCTCGCGTCGGCAATAGCCGCATGCCCCTTTCGATAGGTTCGTTCTCGACACGGTCGCCGTTCGCCTTGCCCGAAGTCAGCGCAACGATACCACTTCGATGCTGCATGCCGGCAGCCGCCGCGACGCGGTGCTGATCATCCTGCTGCCGGCTGCTGCTGGATGGCGGCTCACCCCTGCCTTGCGCTTCCAACCACGAGTTCTGCCCGAAGCGACCTGCGGGCGGACGCCCATCGGTCACGCAGGACGCAGAAGTCGGCTGGCGCGCCGACGACGACGCGTTGCGGCGGCCCGCCCGGGGCTTGGCGTGGCGATAGGAACAGTTCCAACGCCTGCTCCGGCGTTAGCGTCTCCTCTCGGCCCAGGACCTGTCCAGTGTTCGTTCGTCGCTCCACCGCCGCCCGCATCGCTGCCCAGGGATCGGGACTGCCGAACGGCGCGTCGGTGCCGCCGCCAAGGGGGATGCCGGCATCCAGGAAGCCGCGACACCGGTACAGGAAGTCGTGGTCTTCGGCAGGGACATCTTCGATGTACCGATCCCCCCGCTCGGCGATGAAGTTCGGCTGCGTGACGACCGTGACGGGGTGACCGTCGCCTGAGGTCTCGCGCAAGAGCCGCATTGCCGGGGCGTCGGCGACGGCCGCGTGTTCGATGCGATCGCCCTGCATCGTGCCGGCTGCCCGCAATGCGCCCAAGGCGAAGATCAACTCGGCGCGGGTCACGCAGTGAATCGCCACGGGTTTGCCGCGTTCATGGGCGCGGCCGATGCGGGTTTCGAGGTGGTCCAGGTTCGGCAGCGCCACGTCGTCCAGCATGATTTTCAATGAACCCAGATCGAGAGATTCGTCGCCCATCAGGTTCACTCGTTGGCACAGGTCCAACTCGCGGTACAGTGCCGCCGTGCCCTTGTCGTTGGTATGGGTCGCCTCGGTTATTCCGGTAACCCCGTAGCCTGCGAGCAGCCGGGAGGTC
>JAKZRQ010000188.1:0-5929 GCA_047518105.1 Pseudomonadales bacterium
GCGCTCTCCATGTCCGGCCTGTCCATGACGCCGTTTCCACCACAACGACTTTTGAATGGCCAGCGCCAAATTGAGCCGAGGCGCCAATCACACCGTCAGGACGACTTTTGAATAGCCCTGCCCTCCACAGCACCCTCCGGATGCACGCTCCTGGCCGTTTTTTTTCGATCATCGGGAAGTCCTGCCGGATGACAGCCTGGCGTCGGCTGCGGTAGGCTGACGTTCGGACGTCCCGCAGGTGGCGCCTTCCCAACCGCAGCCCAACGAGCGGAACCCGTTGGGCAGCAAGATGCACGAGACGAGAGAGCCTTCTGATGGGTAACGGAACAGCAGTCCTGGTTCGCACCGCCTCCCGGCGGGGCGAGGCCGCCGAACGCCGCGTCGAGCTGCCCGCCTACGACCGGCAACGGTTGGAGGATGTAGGTTTCATGACCGCGATGACGCTGACCCTGCTCGGCAACTACGCGCAGACCGGCCACTTCGGCGGCCCGCTCGCCTACACGCCCTACAACGTCGCGCTGCATCTCGCCGGTCCAGAGAACGGCGGCCTCCGCTACGACTACCGGCGCCCGAAACATCCCTTCGGCGACAAGCTCCTGCTTGCCGGCGGTCACAACGTCCCGACTCTCTATGCCCTGTGGATGATCATGGGCGAAGCCATGGCGCGTCGCCATGGGGCTACCGGCGATGACCGCTACTACGTCGATCCCGCGATCGCGATGCTCCCCATCGACTGTCTGGGCTTCCGCCGGGGCGCAGGCGTGCTCAAGAGCCTGCTTGCCGACCACGGCCTGACCGACGATCCGTTGTTCGCCCAAGCGAAGTTGCGCGGCATCCGACCGCTGGCGGGGCACTCCGAGACCACCGATCTGATCAACGACGTCAACGGCGGGCCGTCGGGAATCGGGATCGCCACCGCTGCGGGAAAGGCGGCGTTCTGGGATTTCATGGGTGCCGGCGAGTCGCCGAAGATCGTGGCGCTCGAAGGTGAATTCGCGATGACTTCGGGCCACTCCCAGGAGATGAAGACCCAAGCCGTCGCCCAACAGGTGGGCAAGCGCCTGCGTATCCTGCTGTCGTTCAACAACGCTGGCATAGACGACTCGCTGATCGGCGGCGTGGTCGCGGAATCCATGGACGGCTACCAGATCGCCGACCAGTGGGCTTCCTACGGCTGGAACGTCTTGAGCCTCGACAACGGCAACGACTACGACCAGGTGCTCGCCGCGCTCAAGACCATGGAAGAGTGGGACCCGAACGATCGGCGACCCATGATCGTCGTCGGCCGTACCACCAAGGGCTGGTGGCCCGCCGCACGCGACGGCGTGATTCCGGGCTTTGGCGACCAGATCGTCGGCTATCCCAGCCACCCCTACGACATGAAGATGAACGCGCCCTACTTCGTCGCCTTGGCGGAGACCTTCGAGGAGCGTTTCGGCGTCACCTTCCAATGTATCCGGGACGGCGCGGTGAGCGACGACGCCGAACGCCTGCGGCGGTTCAAGACCAACATCGACATCGCCATGTCGGTGCTCGACCAGGACGGCCTCGGCGACTGGTTGGCCAACCGTCTCGTGGAAATCGGCGAAGGGGTGCGCGACGACGTCAAGCTCCGGCTCGACAACAGCAAGAACCCGTTCCAGGACCCACGCTTGCAAGTGGATGCCCTGCCGGTCGAACCGCAGACGGTGACGGCGACGCTCAACGGCGAGGACACCGAGATCGGCATCGACCTCTTCAAGGCGCCGGGCCAGATGGCCGGAACCCGTCGGGCGATTTCCGAAGTCGTCAAATGGATGAACCACGTCACGGACAATCGCTTCATCACCGTATCCGCCGACCTGTCCAGTTCCATCAACGTCGAAAAGGGATCCCTGACCGGCCACTACCACCCGCTCTCGAACCAAGCCGGCACGCGTTTCAAGGCGGCTATTCAAGAGGCCGGGAACGCCTCCACCGCCATCGGACTCGTCGGTCAGAGCGCCTCGCTCGATCCCAACGTGCACAGCGGCGTTTGGGCGATGAGCGGCAGCTACGGCGCCTTCACGCCGTTCATGTACCTGCCCGCCCGGGTTTGGAGCCAGCAGAACCAGGACAGTCCCTTCCGCCTCGGCGTGCTCAACATTCTCGCCGGCCACTCCGGGCCCGAGACCGCCGCCGACGCGCGCACCCACTTCGGCATCTTCGCCCCGCAGGTGTGGAAGCTGTTCCCGCGCGGGCAGGTGATCGTCCTGAATTTCTGGGACTACAACGATGTCGCCCCGGGATATTTCGCGGCCGTGGAAATCGCCGCCAGGGATCCGCTGGTCGGCGTCATCGTCATCGAAGTGGCCCGCCCCGACTTCCCGGTCTCCGATCGCGCGACGTTCGCCGACACCGACTTGAGGGCCGCAGCCAAGGGGTTCTACGTGATTCGGGACTTCGTACCCGGGAAGCCGCGGCACGGCCACGTGGTCGCCCAGGGCTCCAGTTCGACGTTCAACCTGGTGCAGGCGCTCCCCGGTTTGGCGGCCCAAGGGATCAACATCAGGGTGGTTGCGGCCATCAGCGAGGAACTGTTCGATCGCCAGCCGCTCGCCTACCGCGAGAGCGTGCTTCCTGCCGCCGCGAAACACGACATGATGATCGTCTCTACCGGCACGCAGCGGGTCTGGCCGGTACGGGATGTCGGCCCGCTAACGAGAGAGTACTCGATGGTCTCCGACTGGCACGACCGCTGGCTCACCGGCGGCCTCGAACCGGACGTCATCGCGGAGGCGCATCTCGACCAGGAATCCATCGCGACGGGCGTTGCCCGGTTCGCGAACGAACGCGACTCAAGGCTCGCCCGGCAACGCGAGGCGCTGGCTTCGTTGCAGGACTAGCAACACGCGCCGCCACCATGTTGAAACACTTCCTGGTACCGGAGGCCGACCAGGTGTTGGTTTCCGAAGCTGCGGCCCGGGCTGGCACCCAGGCCATCTTCGAGGCGATGGGCGTGCCCGCCGACGACGCGGCTCTTTGCGCGGACGTGCTCATCGCCAGCGATCTGCGCGGTTGCGAGAGCCACGGCATCTCGAACCAGTTGCGCCTCTACATGGAGCAGTACCGGACCGGACGCCTGAACCCGACACCCGACGTCAAGGTGGTACGGGAGTCCGCCGTCAGCGCCACCCTCGATGCCGATCTCGGCATCGGACTGCAGGTCGGTCCGCCGGCCATGGAGATAGCCATGGACAAGGCCGAGGAATTCGGCATGGGTGCCGTCGGAGTCCAGAGGTGCGGGCACGTGGGCATGCTCGCCTACTTCGCGATGATGGCCCTCGAACGGGACATGATCGGCGTCTGCATGGTGTCGGCGGGAGGCGACATCATGGTGCCGACCTTCGGTTCCCAACCGGTGTTCGGGACGCACCCCATCGCCTGGGCGGCCCCGGCGGGCGAGCGCCCTCCGTTCGTCTTCGATGTCGCAACCACCCAGGTCGCCGCCAACAAGATCATGCTGACGCGCCGCATCGGCTCGAAGCTGGAATCCGGCTGGATCGCCGACTTGAACGGCGAGACCATCACCGAACGCGTCCACGCGCCGGACTACGGCAAGTTCTTGATGCCTCCTTTCGGGGGAACCCGCGAGAACGGCAGCCACAAGGGCTACGGCTTCGCCATGATCGTGGACATCATGTCCGGGATTCTCTCCGGCAACGGCCCCGGCTTTCTCACCCGAAACAATGAGACCTCCGTGTTCGTCATGGCGTTCAAGATCGACGCCTTCGTCGACGTCGACAAGTTCAAGGGCGAAATGGACGCGCTCCTCGGCAGGCTCGCGGACATGAAACCCGCCTCCGGACACGACCGGGTCTACTACGCGGGCCTCATCGAGCACGAAGAATCGCTGCGGCGCAAAGCCGAAGGCATCCCCTACCACCGGGAGGTCGTGGACTGGTTCAACGGCACTAGCGCGAAACTGGACCTGAATCTCCGCTGGCCATGAGCACCACCCACCAGCCGCCTGAAGGATTCGCTGTCGCGAAGTCAGGTTGGTGGAAGGGCATGCACCCCGGCATGACGATGGCTTCGCTGGCCATGGTGGCCGCCTTCGTGATCTTCACGGTGGTCAATGTCGAGGGTGCGGCCAGGGTGTACTCCAGCGTCCGTAGCTGGATCGAGTCCTCCATGGGCTGGCTGTACATCGTGTCGATCTGCATCGTGTTCCTTGCCTGCCTCTACGTGATGTGCTCCCGCCACGGCAAGGTGCGGCTCGGCGACGACGATGCGCGTCCCGAGTTCAGCGCTTTCTCCTGGCTCGCCATGCTGTTCTCGGCGGGGCTCGGCATCGGCCTACTGTTCTTCTCGATTTCCGAGCCGATGTTCTATTTCGACAACTCCGCATCCTCCGGCTACCCCAACAATCCCCATGCGGACGGTCTCGGTGCATGGGAACTGAACGAAGACCGCGCCGTACACGCCATGCGGATTACCTACTTTCACTGGGGCTTGAGCGCCTGGGCCGTGTACGTCGTAGTGGGGCTGTGTCTCGCCTACTTCGGCTTTCGCAAGAAGCTTCCGCTGACGCTCCGGTCCGCCCTCTACCCGATCATCGGCGAGCGGATCTACGGCCCCATCGGACACGGCGTCGACCTGCTTGCCGTATTCGGCACGGTGTTCGGGGTCGCGACGTCGCTCGGTCTCGGCGTCAAGCAGATGGCGGCTGGGCTCGACGTCCTTGCCGGCGACCCCCCGGACATCACGACCTACATCGTCCTCATCGTGGCGATCTCGGCCGTGGCCACCTTTTCCGCAGTAACCGGTGTCGCGAAGGGAATCCGCATCATCTCCGAGTGGAATGTCTACT
This sequence comes from Pseudomonadales bacterium, assembly GCA_047518105.1. Lineage (GTDB taxonomy): Bacteria > Pseudomonadota > Gammaproteobacteria > Pseudomonadales > Azotimanducaceae > VXYL01. Next base: position 4,832 of record JAKZRQ010000188.1, read on the forward strand.
TGAGCGTCGTCCTGCTCGCTTTCTTCCTCTTCTTCGGGCCGTTGGAGTGGCTGCTCGGTTTCTTCGCCAAGACGGTCGGTGCCTACTTCCTGCACCTGGTGCCGACGGCCATCTGGATTGCCGACGAGAGCGGCGAAGCCGCTTGGCAAGGCAGTTGGACGATCTTCTACTGGGGCTGGTGGATCGCCTGGGCACCGTTCGTCGGCCTGTTCATCGCCCGCATCTCGCGCGGGCGCACCATACGCCAGTTCACCATGGGCGCGATGTTCGTTCCGACGGTGATCAGCTTCGTCTGGCTAGCCCTGTTCGGGGGCAACGCGCTCTACCTGGAACTGCACGCCGATGCGGGCGTGGGTACCGCCGGCATCCTCGAGATGACCCGCAACTGGCAACTCGAAGCCGCGCTCTACGGGACCATTGAACGGATGACCGATATCCCGTGGCTGGTCTGGGCGATGTCGGCGCTCGCCACCTTCCTATTGGCCACCTGGTTCATCACGTCGTCGGACTCGGGGACGCTGGTGATCGCCACCATGCTCAGCATGGGCGACGATCATCCGCCGCGCCGCTTCCGCATCGTCTGGGGCGCAGCCATCGGTATCGTGGCGGCCGTGCTGCTACTGGTGGACGGTTTGCAGGCGCTGCAAGCCGCGTCCATCGCCGTGGCGCTACCGGTATGCGTCATCCTGCTCGCGATGACGTTCGGGGTGATCAAGTCCCTGGTGCAGGACTCTTCGGCAGTGGCCAGGGATTGATCCCCCTGCCTTGAGAATCTCGAAATCGCGCGGATCGAACCCAACTATCGATCGCTGGATGGCGTGATCGCCCGTGCAACCTGCGCGAGCGCACGCAACGCCGCGTTGACCGCAGCCGAGTCCTTGAACACCTCGGCCACGTCGGGCTCCAGCAGAACCACGTTGGTGCCTCGGCGGTACGCCTCGTGGTGCTTGCCCCTTGCGCCGGAAGAGAAGTCGTATTCCTGCCTCATTGCGTCTTTCTCACGCTCTTGCTCACGCTCTTGTTTCATATTGCCTATATTGCCTCCTCTCTCGCTGCGAAGCAGCCCTCGCGCTGATGATCCGAATCCGCTCGTCCGAT
>JAKZRQ010000189.1:0-3091 GCA_047518105.1 Pseudomonadales bacterium
TGCGCGCCCTACCGGGCGCGTTTGAGAATGCGCAAGCATTCTTGATCGGCGCCGAGCCCCTTCCAATAGTGCGGGTCTGCTACGCTCGCGTGAGCCAAGCATGAGGATACAAAGATGTCCGATCCGGGGGAAGAAGACGCGCCGAAGATAGGCGGTCGCTACGCGGGCTACGTCACGGCTGTGCTCGTGGTGGTCTATGTCTTCAACTTCATCGACCGGCAGATCGTCACCATCCTGGCGGAGGAGATCAAGGCCGACATCGGCATTTCCGACGCCCAAATCGGCTTCCTCTACGGCACGGCGTTCGCGGTCTTCTACGCTATCTTCGGCATTCCGCTGGGCAAGCTTGCGGACACCTGGACGCGCAAGAATCTCATTGCCATCGGGATTGGATTCTGGAGCCTGATGACGGCGCTGTCCGGCACCGCGCGCAGTTTCGCGTCGCTCGCGACCTTCCGCGTGGGCGTCGGCATCGGCGAGGCCAGCGCAACCCCGGCTGCGTTCTCCATGCTGTCGGACTACTTTCCGCCGGCCTTGCGAGCCACTGTGCTTGCGATCTATTCAAGCGGCATCTACATCGGCGCCGGCATCGGCATCTTCCTCGGCGGCTGGATCGTCGGTGCCTGGGACGCGGCGTATCCGGACACGGCACTTGCGCCGTTCGGTCTCAAGGGATGGCAGGCGGCGTATGTTGCGGTCGGCCTGCCAGGCGTGCTGATTGCGATCTGGGTGGCGACCCTGCGCGAGCCCGTACGGGGTGCAAGCGAGGGGTTGGTGGCCCCGGTGCATCCGCATCCCTTCAGGGCGACGTTTCGGGAACTGATGGCCGTGATGCCGCCATTCACGCTCTGGACGCTCGCCCGCGAAAAGGCGACCTCGGGTGTCCTCGTCCGCAACCTGGTCGGGGCCGCGGCAATCGCCCTCGTGGCCTGGGGATTGATCGAACTAACCGGTGATCCCGAACAGTGGATCGCCTTGGGCATCGGCACATACGCGGCGTTTTCCTGGGTGCAGGCGCTCGGCCTTCGCGATCCGGCGGCGTTCGCCATGATGTTCAAGAGCCGCGCGTTCATCTACGCCGCCGTCGGTTTCCCCACCATTTCACTGGTCGCCTACGCGTTCGCCGCGTGGGCGCCGCCGTACTTCATCCGAGTGCACGGCATCAGTGCGACGGAGGCGGGTGTCGTGTTGGGCAGCTCCTTTGCGCTTGGCGGCTGGCTCGGCGTCACGTTGGGCGGCATCGTTGCAGATCGACTGAAACCCCGCACCGGCAACGCGCGCGTCTACGTGGGCCTGTTCTCGGTTGTCTTCAGCATGCCCACTGCCCTCGGTCTATTGCTGACCGACCACCTGATCACGGCCTACGTCTTCAACTTCGCCGTGAGCGTGTTCTCATCCTGCTGGATCGGCGCGGCGGCGAGCACGGTCAATGACCTGGTCATGCCGAGAATGCGCGCGGTCGCATCGGCGTTCTACGTCCTGATGGCGACCGTGGGTCTTGCGATCGGCCCATACGGGGTCGGGCAGGTGAGCGATGTGTTGACTGCCTCGGGCATGGCCGCGGGCGAATCGCTGCGTTTGAGCCTGCTGCTGTCCCTGTCGTTCCTCGCCGTACCGGGGGTGCTGCTCGTACTCCTGCTCAGGCACCTGGTCCCGGCGGAGGCAAGCCGGATCGAGCGAGCGCGGGCGGCGGGGGAGCCGATTCCCGAGGAGGTGTGGAAGCCTGCGCCGCAGAACGGCACGGTGCCGTGCTAAGGCGCAAGGACCTGGGGCGGCTTGGGCTGGGGCGAAACGCGGCGCCGTCACCTCGTCGCAGCGGACCGCGTGCCCGACGGGCTGTCGGGGCGGTCCTTCGCGTCGCTCCTAGCCGACCGGTCGATCAAAGAACGCAAGAGCATCTACGTATTCGACGAATACGGACCCGTGCGGATGATCCGCTCGCGGGAATGGAAGCTCGTCTGGCGCTACGCCGCCGGACCCCACGAACTCTACAACGTCGCTAGCGATCCGAAGGAACGGGTCAACCTGTTCAGCGCCACGCGGGCACGGCGACCGCATCCGGTTGTTGCGCCGGGAACTCGACGACTGGTTCGAGAGCTACGTGGATCCAAAGTTCGACGGTTCGAAGCTACCCGTCACGGGGCACGGTCAACGGGACTACGCGACCAGGGAGGGGCGTTCGCTTATCGGCGACACTGGGAGTAGCTATAGCTAGCGGCCAGCCGCCTCCTGCTGGTGCAGACGCAACTGACTCTCCCAGAAGGCTTCCGCTTCACGGTCCTCGACAGCCGGATCGCATATCCCCGCCAGCGCTGCCGAGAGTTCCTCGGCCTTCGGCGGATACGCCTCGTATTGGTTCTCGAGTTCTTCCGGGTCGTTGCCGAGGTCGAACAACTGGTCCGGTGCCTCGACGTTGTGGATGAGCTTCCAGTCGCCCTGGCGCACCATGAACGAGCTGGCACGGGCGCCATGGCCGTGGTATTCGGAGAAGACGACTCGGTCCCGGTCGTCATTCGCCAACGTCCCCAAGGGAGCGCCCAGCCAGTTCTCGGGGTGTCGTGCGCCCGTCAGCGAGAACACGCTGGCCTGCACGTCGTGCAGGTCGACAGGCGTCGCCACCCGCACGCCCGACTCGAAGTCCGGACCCGCGGCAATGCACGGGATCCGGGCGGCGTCCTCGAACAGGTTGCACTTCCACCACAGCCCGAACTTGCCGAGCATCTCGCCGTGGTCCGAGGTGTAGACAACGTTGGTCGTGCTCGCGAGACCCGCCTCCACGAGGGCGGACAGCAGCCGCCCGAGTTGCTCGTCGATAAAGCTGACGCAGGCGTAGTAGCCCCGGCGTAGCCCACGAACCTGCTGCTCCTGGACGTGCTCCAAGTCGAAATGCCGGCGCAGGTCGAGCGCGTAGGGGTGTTGCGCAGTCGCTGCTTCGACCCCGTGTGCCGGGAGATCGCCGTGGTCGCGGTACTTGTCCCATAGCTGCTCGGTGCAGAAATGGGGAAAGTGCGGCTTCACCAGGTTGACGTAGAGGACCCAGGGACGATCCATCCCGGGAGCTCGGGTCTGAAGCCAGTCGACAGCCGCATCC
>JAKZRQ010000190.1:0-10691 GCA_047518105.1 Pseudomonadales bacterium
ATCACCTCGGCGGCGAGCGCGTGAGCGTCGTTCCCGGGGGCGCCTCGGGAGACCGCCTCGAACGTCGACAGGCGCTCGTCCGCGAATTCCACCCGAAGCCCGAAGCGGTCCCCTAGACGCCTCCCGAACTGTTGGGCACGCACGGACATCGCGCTTGCCGTGCCGTCCATGTTGAGCGGCAGTCCGACCACCAAGACCGTTGGCTGCCACTCGCTGATCAAGCGATCAAGATCCTCCCGCCGCGGCACGCCATCCCGGGCGCCGATGGTGGTCAGGGCGCGAGCAAGGTCCGCCCGGGGTTCGGCGGTCGCGACGCCGATCTGCTTCAAGCCGAAATCGAATACCAGTGCGGTCATGGCATGGACGAACCTACCGATGCGAAACGCTTCGGGGAGCGCTCGCAAAACGGTCGTGTCAAGCCCGACCGCCATCGGACGCAAGCAAGCGCCAGTCGATGCCCAGCTCGCGCGCAACGCAGTCCCGGCGCTGCTCGAAGGGAACCTCGAACAGCACGTCGTGCGAACTCGGCGCCGTCAGCCAGACGGCGTCCGAGAGTTCGCGCTCCAATTGCCCGGCACCCCATCCGGCGTAGCCCAACGCCAACAGGTACCGATGCGGTCCGCAGTGAGCGGCGATGAGTTCGAGCATCTCGCGGCTGTACGAGATGGTCAGCCCACTCCCTTCGTCGTTGGCCGCTCCCGCCGGCTCGCTGCCCTCGACGCTGACGTCGTCCGTGTGCAGGATGAAACCCTGTTGCGGCTCGACCGGACCACCCGCCACGATCCGTCCCTCGAAGTCGCCTGCCGAGGGCAGTTGCAGTTGGCTCAAGAGCTCCGCGAGGGTGAGTTCGAAAGGGTGATTGACCACCAGGCCTTGGGCGCCCTGCTCGTCGTGGGCCCAGAGGTAGATCACGGCATCGCCGAACACGCTGCCGCGTAGCTTCGGCATGCTGATGAGGAATTGACCAGCCAGGGGATGCACCGAGACTCCTTCTGAACTCATTGAGGGTGTGGACCGGACCGGAGTTTACACGCCGCCCCGGCTATGGGGCGCTTTCAAGGGGCAGGCGTAAAGCGGTTCCGGCGAAACTGCCAAGTCCGTTCGATCGTCAGGAGGCCCATGGAGTCGCGCATTCGCGGCGGGAAGGGCGAGTAGGGGGCCGCCAGCTTCACGATCCTCACCGCGGCATCGTCGAGTACGTCGTGGCCGCTCGACTCCAGCACGCGGACATCCGACAAGGTGCCGTCGGACGCGATGGCAACCAGCAGCCGCAGCGTACCGGTCAAACCGTTGACCTGCGCTTCCCGGGGATAGTTGATGTTTCCGATCCGTTCCACCTTGCGCCGCCACGAATCGAGGTAGTAGTCGACGTCGGCGTTGTGCGCGGGACCATTGTTCGATGAGCGCACGCGAGGACGACTCGCCGCCCGGCCGTGGTCGGCGTCCATGGCGGCGATTGCGCGCGCGATCTCCCGAGCGCTTCTGCCCGCGACCGGGCTCGACGCGTTGTCCGCCGCCGGTTCCGCTGGTTCCTCCCGAGGCAGGGTTGGCCTCGTGGCGGTGCTCTCGATCGATCTGGTCTTGCTCGCCTCAACAGGTCTCTCCACCGGTGTTCGGGTCCGCGCCCCCGCGCCCTGCTCGAGGGATGCCGGCCGCGTGTGCCGGGACGCCTTCGCATCGCCGGCTGCAAGCCTCAGTTCCAACGGCGGCGCTGGTTTCACGGATTGCGTTGGCGGGAGGTCGACTACGAGGATCACCGCCGCGTGCATCCCGACCGCGAGCAACACGCAGATGGCGAGTCGTTGCCGGGGGACGTTGACGGTGGAAGCTGTCAACACCGAGGGCGCCCTCTCGGACATGGACTTGGCCGGGAGTGCGCGATCCACGTTGCGACATTCGGCGAGTTCAAGAACCGAGCCCCCGCGCGAGCGCGTCGAGCAGATCCCCGGCGATGTCCAAGCCGAATTGGCGGTCGAGTTCGCGGATGCAGGTTGGGCAGGTGACGTTGACCTCCGTCAGGTAGTCGCCTATCACGTCGATGCCGACGAAACGCAGGCCTCGTTCGCGCAGTTCCGGACCGAGCCGGGCGGCGATGGCGGCGTCGCGCGGACCCAAGGGCACGCCGACGCCCTCGCCGCCGGCGGCGAGGTTGCCCCGGGTCTCGCCGAGCTGGGGAATGCGGGCCAGCGCATAGGGTACGGGTTCGCCGTCGATCATGAGTATGCGCTTGTCTCCCGCGCTGATCTCCGGGATGAACTTCTGCGCCATCACGGGGCTCGCCCCGTCGTCGGTGAGCGTCTCGAGGATCACCCGGAGGTTCGGATCGTCCCGACGTGCGCGGAAAATGCTCTTCCCCCCCATGCCGTCGAGTTTCTTGAACACCACGTCGCCGTGCTCGGCGTGGAAGTCCAAGAGGAGATCCTGGCGCGCCGCCACGATCAGCGGCGGCGTGCAGTCCGGAAAGCGGGTGGCATAGAACTTCTCGTTGCAGTCGCGCAGGCTCTTGGGGTCGTTGACCACGCACGCGCCTTCGTCCTGGGCGCGTTCGAGGGCATAGGTGGCGTAGACGTACTCCATGTCGAAGGGGGGATCCTTGCGCATCATGACGAGGTCGATATCGGCAAGCGCGACCCGGAATTCGTCTGCGAGCCGGTAGTAGTCGGGACCCGCGGCGTCGAGATCGCTCATGGCCGTCGCGTTGAGCGTCAGATCCCGTGACCATCCCTCGATCCGGCCCCGCCGCAGGGCGAGATCGCGAGTCTCCAGCACGGAAGTGCGCCATCCCCGCCGCTGCGCTGCGCGGATCATGGCCACGGTGGAGTCCTTCTTGACGTTCAGGGTCGCGATGGGGTCCATCACGAAGGCGATGTGAACCATGGTCTCGGACCGCGTCTTCGGCCCACCAAAGGTAGCGGGGATGGCAACCGCCGACAAGGCGCGCGACAACGCCCACGCTTCCTCGCCGATTCGTTTCGTGGAACCGTCCCGAGTGCGTACACTTGGGTATCAGTGCGGCTGACGGCGCGTTCGAGAATGCTCCGCATTCTCCCGAGTGTTCGGAACGTGGCTCAGGTATGGATCGGAGCGATAGGGAGACCGTGATCGTGGCACATCTCCGCGATAGCCTGCTGGCGACCAGGGATGCGCTTGCGCCGATCCTGGAGCGATGGCGTGCCGATCCGGCCGATAGGGAGGCGCTGGCCGGGGTTCGCGCCGAGTTCCTTGTGTTGCAGGCCGCCACCGCCCACCTCGGCGCGGCGCGAGTCGCCGAACTGACACGGCCGGTGTCGAACCTGCTCGACCGCCTGCGCGAAGGTACCCTCGGACCATCGGCAGACGCGGTGGCGCTGGTAGGCGATGCGACCGCTTGGCTGGACGACTGCGGCGCCTTGGCGGACGGGATCGGAACCTTTGACGGTTCGCGGTTAGGCGCGCTCGTAGAACGGATCGACGCCTTCGCATCGGGCCTGGCCGAACTCGATTTCGACCGTTGCGAGACGTTGCCCGTCACCCCCAATGAACCCCCGCTGTTGACGGTGCGCGACGACGGTGCCCGCGTGACGCCAGGTTCGTTCGACTCGGAACCGTCCGCGGATGCGCTGGCGCAAGGACTCCTGCCCGTGGTCGAGGCGCTGCAAGCCGTCGTTGATCGGTTCCGGACACAGCTCGAGTCATTGGAGGCCGTTGCCCAAGACACCCCCGATACAGGCGGGAAACTGCGTCGCCTCGCCGAAGCGCTCTACGGAACCGCAGACCAGATCGAGCGATTGAAGGACACGTTGTCGGGTTTGGAACGCTAGCGCGTCTCGAAATACGAGCGCGTCTCGGAATACGAGCCGTACAAGAGCGCTACCCACCGGTGTTCGTATGCAACCCAAGTGTCAACATTCGGCATGCTCAAGGATTCTAGCGCGGGCCGCTATGTGGCGGCGGCGCCTCGCGGTGCGAGTGCGCGCCCTGACGGGCGCGCTCAAGGATCTAGCGGGGCGTTCAGTCCCGTAGGGCCTGGAGCCCGAGATTCCGGGCAACCGCTGCCGTCGGCGGGGCCTTGTTCAAGGTGTAGAAGTGGATCCCCGGTGCGCCGCCGGCGATCAGACGCTCGCAGAGCGCCGTCACCACATCGCGTCCGAAGGCGCGCAACGCCTGGTCGTCGCCGGCGAGTTCGTTGAGACGCATCCTCAACCAGCGCGGGATGTCCACACCGGCTTTGCGGGAGAACTGCAGTAGGGTCGCGACGTTGGTAATCGGCATGATCCCCGGCACGATCGGCACGTGGATGCCGCTAGCGGCGCAGCGGTCGCGGAAATGGAAGAATGCGTCGGCGTTGTAGAAGTACTGGGTGATGCAGCCGTCGGCCCCGGCATCGACCTTGCGCTTCAGGTAGCCGATGTCGGCCTCGGCGGAGGGCGCATCGGGATGCACCTCGGGATACGCGGCGACTTCGACCGCCAGCGGCGCCTCGATGCGGGCACGCAACAACTTCACCAGTTCCTCCGCGTGACGGACCTGTCTCCTCGGGCCGACTCCCGAAGGGACGTCGCCGCGCAAAGCCACCACGCGGTCCACGCCGAGTCGGGTGTAGTCGCCGACGAAGGCCACCAGGCCGTCTTCGTCGTCGCTGCCCCAGGATAGATGCGGCGCCGCATTGAAGCCTGCCTCGCGCAGGCGGGCCACGATGGCGAAGGTGCCCTCGCGGGTCGAACCGCCCGCGCCGTAGGTGACGGAGTAGAACGCGGGGGCGAATTCGGCGAGTTGCGTTGCGGTCCGGACCAGGCTGGTCCTGCCCCGCTCCGTGCGTGGGGGAAAAAACTCGAAGCTGATCTGGGACATTGGGCGCGGGGCGCTTACGCGCCGTTGGCGGCGTCGCGAAGATCGTCCGCCCTGTCCGTTCGCTCCCAAGTAAAGGTCTCTTCCTCGCGACCGAAGTGCCCGTAGGCGGCGGTCGGCCGGTAGATGGGTCGTTTCAGGTCCAGCATGTCGATCAGGCCGCGGGGCTTCAAGTCGAAGCATGCATGGATCAATTGCACGATTCTCGCCTCGGATACGGTGCCGGTGCCGAAGGTGTTGACGCTGACCGAGGTCGGATCCGCAGTGCCGATGGCGTAGCTGACCTGGATCTCGCAGCGCTTCGCCAGTTCGGCGGCGACGATGTTCTTGGCGACGTAGCGCCCGGCATAGGCGGCGGACCGGTCCACCTTGGACGGATCCTTCCCCGAAAAGGCGCCGCCGCCATGGCGTGCCATCCCGCCGTAGGTGTCGACGATGATCTTGCGTCCGGTCAATCCGCAATCGGCCACGGGGCCGCCGGTTTCGAACCGTCCGGCGGGATTGATGAGCACTCTCGTCTCGGCGGTGATCCAGTTCCCGGGTACCACCGGCTTGATGATCTCCTCCATTACCGCTTCGTGCAGCGTGGCGTTGTCCACGGACGGGGAGTGTTGCGTGGAGACGACGATGGTGTCCACGGCCACGGGGGCGCCCGTGGCGTCGTAGCGAAGGGTCAGTTGGCTCTTGGCGTCGGGACGGAGAAAGTCCACCCGGGTGCGTCGGACATCCGCGTGGCGGCGCATGAGCCGGTGGGCGAAGGTGATGGGCGCCGGCATCAGCACGTCGGTTTCGTCGGTGGCGTAGCCGAACATCAGCCCCTGGTCGCCGGCCCCCTGTTCGTGGTCCGCCGTCTCGTCCACGCCGTGGGCGATCTCGGCGGACTGCTGGCCCAAAGCGTTCAGCACCCGAGCGGCGGCGAGATCGTAGCCGCTCGCGGGATCCCCGTAGCCGATGTCGTCGATCACGCTGCGCGCCAAGGCGTCGATGTCCACCTGCGCGCGCGAACGGAACTCGCCGGCCACCACCACGAGCTCGTCCTTGAGCAAGACCTCGCAGGCAACCCTGGATTCCGGATCCTCGGCCAGCATGGCGTCGAGCACGGCGTCGGAAATCTGGTCGGCCATCTTGTCGGGATGGCCTTCCGATACCGACTCGGAAGTAAAAACCGAGTAGTCAGACATGTTTGCGATCTTGCGCTCGACTAGCATGTGGGGCGCGCATTGTACCTTTGAATCCGAATCCCTCAATCCACCCGCCACGTCCTTGCCCGAGGCGCGCAGGACTGCCCCGGGCTCGGCCACAAGCCGATTGCCGTCGCGGGCCGGCAGTCTGATACGCTCGATGGCATGGCGATGCGATCGATGGCGGATCTGGATCTGCGCGGGCAGCGCGTCCTGGTGCGGGAAGACCTCAACGTCCCGATGGAGAAGGGACGGGTGGCCAATGCGGCGCGGATCGATGCCGCGTTGCCCACGATCCGCCGTTGCATCGACGCCGGGGCCGCTGTCCTGCTGGCCTCCCATCTCGGTCGTCCGGTGGAAGGCCGGCGCGACCCTGCCTTGTCGCTTGGGCCCGTCGCGCTCGCGCTGGCCAAGGCGCTCGGTCGCGAGGTGCCCCTGGTGGAGGATTGGCACGGCGGCGTGGCGATCGCTCCGGGCGAAGTCGCTCTGCTCGAGAACATCCGTTTCGAACCCGGTGAGCACGCCAACGATCCGGCCCTTGCCCGGCGTCTGGCGGCGCTTTGCGATGTATTCGTCATGGACGCCTTCGGCACCGCGCACCGTGCGCATGCGTCAACCGCCGGGGTTGCACGGGCGGCACCGGTCGCCTGTGCGGGACCGCTTCTCGAGGCCGAACTCGACGCCCTCGGGCGGGTACTCAACGATCCAGCCCGACCGCTCATCGCCGTGGTGGGCGGTTCGAAGGTGTCGACCAAGCTCCGGGTGCTGGAGGCCTTGGCCGGGGTCGCCGACCAGGTGATTGTCGGCGGCGGCATCGCCAATACCTTCCTGCTCGCCGTCGGGGAAGAGATAGGCGCCTCGTTGGCGGAGCCCGACCAGGTCGACGTGGCGCGCCGGATCATGGCGCGTGTGGACGTGCCGATGCCGGTCGATGTGATGACGGCCACGGCCTTGGATCGGGGACACCCTGCCCGATTGCGCCCGCGCGGCGCTGTGGGCCCGGACGAAATGATCCTCGACATCGGCCCGGAGACAGCGCGGCGCCTGCAGGGTTTGGCCAAGGACGCTGGGACGGTCCTGTGGAACGGTCCGCTGGGAGTCTTCGAATACGACCAGTTCGGGGAAGGCACGCGGCTCGTCGCGGAAGCCGTCGCCCAATCCCAGGCGTTTTCCGTCGCCGGCGGGGGCGATACCTTGGCGGCCATCGCCAAGTATGGCGTGGGCGGAGGAATCTCCTACCAGTCCACTGGCGGCGGTGCATTTCTCGAGTACATTGCGGGGGCGACATTGCCAGCCGTCGCCGCGCTCGAGGATCGGATGTGATCGACGGACTCCGCGGGCTGTTTCCTGGCTCACGCTTGACCACATTGCCGGCGGATCTCGAGGTGTGGGGTCGTGACTGGACCCGAAGCTACGCCGTGGCGCCGTCCGCGGTGGTCTTCCCGGAGACCGTCGAGGAGGTGGCGGCGCTGACTCGGCTCGCCAACGCCGAGGGAGTTGCCCTGGTACCTTCCGGCGGCCGTACGGGCCTTTCGGGCGGAGCGGTGGCAAGCCACGGCGAAGTCGTGGTCTCGTTCGACCGCATGAATCGGATTCTCGGCTTCAATGCCGCTGACAGGATCGTGCGCTGTCAAGCCGGCGTGGTCACGCAAGCGCTGCAGGCGTTTGCCGAGCAAGAGGGCCTCGCCTATCCCGTCGACTTCTCGTCCGCCGGCTCCAGCCAGATCGGGGGCAACGTCGCCACCAACGCCGGCGGCATCAAGGTCATCCGCTACGGCATGACCCGGGATTGGATCGCGGGTTTGAAGGTGGTAACCGGTCGGGGGGACGTGTTGGAACTCAACCGGGGCCTGGTCAAGGACGCGACCGGTTACGACCTGCGCCACCTGTTCATCGGTTCGGAAGGAACCCTTGGGTTCATCGTGGAAGCCGACGTTCGCCTTGCCCGGCCGCCGGCGCCCAGTCGCGTCATGGTGCTTGGCCTCGAACGGTTCGCCGACATCCTTGCCGTGCTCACCCGGTTCCAGTCCCAAGTGACGCTGTCCGCCTTCGAGTTCTTTTCCGAGCTTGCCCTGGCCAAGGTCGTCGCGCACCGGGGTCTGCCGCAGCCACTTGCGTCGCCCACCGCGTTCTACGCCTTGCTGGAATTCGATGCGGCCCAGGAGGGCCAAGCCTTGGCCGCGTTCGAAGACGCGCTCCGGGAAGGCTGGGTGAGCGATGGGGTCATGAGCCACTCCGATGCCCAGGCGCGCTCGCTTTGGGCGTTGCGCGAAGGCATCACCGAGAGCATCGCACCCGAGACGCCCTACAAGAACGACTTGGCGGTGCGAATCTCCGAAGTGCCTGCATTCCTCGATGACGTGGACCGCGTCGTTGCCCGTCACTACCCCGATCTGGAAATCTGCTGGTTCGGCCATATCGGAGACGGCAACCTGCATCTCAATATCCTCAAGCCGCAAGGATTGGAAATGGACGCGTTCTACGAGCGCTGCCACGCCATCAGTCCGAAACTCTTCCGCCTGGTCCAGGCACGTGGGGGCAGCATCTCCGCCGAGCACGGGGTGGGCTTGTTGAAGCGCGACTTCCTCGGCTATTCCCGGAGCGAGGCGGAAATCGACATCATGCGGTCGATCAAGTCGGTGCTTGATCCCAACGGCGTGATGAATCCGGGCAAGCTACTCGCGTAGCACGACTCCATTGGCCGTGCCCACCAGGACGACGTGGGGGCGATTGGCCGCGAAGATGCCGTTGTCCACCACCCCTGCGATGTTGTTGACGCGCGCTTCCAAGGCCGCCGGATCATCGATGGCGAGCCCGTGAACGTCGAGGATCGCATTGCCGTTGTCGGTCACGAAGCCGGCCCGATGGCGCGCCTCGCCGCCGAGGGTCCGAAGTCGGCGCGCGACCGACGCCCTGGCCATTGGAATCACCTCCACCGGCAGCGGAAAGGTGCCAAGCCTGTCCACCACCTTGGTCTCGTCGACGATGCAGACGAATCGATCGGCGGCAGCGGCAACGATCTTTTCGCGGGTGTGGGCGCCGCCTCCGCCCTTGATGAGCGCGCGCCCGGGGGCCACCTCGTCGGCGCCGTCCACGTAGACGACGATGCCATCGGCATCGTTCAAGTCGATGACGCGGATGCCGTGGGAGGCCAGTCGTCCGGCACTCGCGACGCTGCTCGACACCGCCGCGGCGAACGTTCCCTTGACCTCGACCAGGGCATCGATGAAGTGGTTGGTCGTGCTGCCGGTGCCGACGCCGACCACCGAGCCGGGAGCGAGCAACGCCGCCACCTTGTCCAACGCCGCCCGGGCGACCAGCCGCTTCAAGTCATCCTGTCCGGTGTGAGCGCTCACTTCGACGTATCCTCAAGGCGCTTGCGCGAGTAGTATCCGTGATTTCGAAATGTCTGCCAGCCCTTTTCGGTGACCACTGCGGTCAGCGGGATGTCCCAAGGATTCGCCGGCAGTCGCGCCGCGCGTTGACACTCGTGGGCAATGCCGACCCGTTCCGGCGTCGGAACGGCTGCGAAATACCGGTCGTAGTATCCACCGCCCATCCCAAGCCGTCGGCCGTTGGCGTCGAAGGCGACGACCGGTACCAGGACGAGATCAGGGATCACCGTCACCGGACGCACGGGTTCGACGATGCCGAAGCGGTTGTCGCGCAGAGGCGACCCGAGCCGGTACTCGGCAAAGCGCATGGTGCGGCCATCGAGCACGGGGATCGCCACACCGACATGCCGTCGCCAGCAGGCTTCGATCAGGACACCGAGATCGACTTCGCCGTCCCGAGCCACATAGGCAGCCACCGTGTTGCCGCTCGCGATGCGTGGCAGCAGTTCATCGGCGACGGCGCGTGCATGAATCGCCTGCCGCTCCCCCGCTAGCGCGCGCCGCGCACCCCGGTAGAAATCGCGCAAGGATTGTTTGTCACCTGCCGAAATGAGCCACCCTCGAGTCGATCCGTGTTTCTGGAGCATGGCTGAAGCGAACGAATGAGCCAAGCCTCAAGCACGGTAGAACCAAACACCGACCCGAGCCCCCCAGCGCCTCGCGAAACGCCGGACGCACGGAGAATGCGCAGCACTCTCGAACGCCTCGCACAGCGAGGCGCAGTCCCCAGACGCGCAGAGAATGCGCAGCATTCTCGAACGCCTCGCGAAGCGAGGCGCAGTCTCCCGGTGATGCGGCTGCTTGGTGACCCCGAACCGTCCTGGTTCAAGGCGGGGACCCAGGCGGAACTTCAGGCTTCCCACAATCCGTCCGCGAACATCATTCCGCGGTCCAAGGGTATGCACACCGTCGCCGTCGCCGAACCCCCTTTAGTTTCTCTAACGGCTCAAGGATTACGCGAGCTGGCCGGCACCCCAGGAGACGGACCAAGTATAGACACAAAAACCCTGGAGCATCGAGTCCCGTGCAGACGCTTTTCCCGGCCCGGGGCGAAAACGCGCAGAGAGGCGCGAACCGATCGGCGCGCACTAGCCCGCATTTCTCACCAGGGGCCGTGATGATCGCGGAGGATTTTGGCCCCGTGTACACACGGGCACGTGCGCGTGCTCGCGACCGAGAGCATGGCGGGGCCTACGGTTGAGGGAGCATGTGCCCGCACGGGCCCGTGTGTACACACGGGGCCAAAAGACCCGCGAGGGCACGGCCAGCGCAGTCTGCAACCGGCACG
>JAKZRQ010000191.1:0-7008 GCA_047518105.1 Pseudomonadales bacterium
GTTGCATTTCGAACGAAGCCGGGAGAATGCGCGCCCTACTGGCGCGGCGCCGCCACATGCGGCGCGCGCTAGCGCGTTGGCCGTGGAATGCGGGCGCCCCAGTCCATCCGGTCACGGTGGTTGCATGGTTCGCCAGCTATACATCCGCAGCCGTTGCCGGAATAATGGACCGATTTTGCGCTGCGGCGGGACGCGGTGCCGAGCAGCGGGAGAAATCGTGGCAGACATCGAGAAGTTGGCTGAGTCCGTGGACTCCTTGAAGGACAGCTTCGAGACGCACCGCTACATCTGCAGCAACCAGATCGCGACCGCCGTGTACTTGGCCTTCCACCTGCGCAAGCCGGTGCTGATCGAAGGCCCGCCGGGGGTCGGCAAGACCGAGCTTGCCAAGACCACGGCGGCCATGTTCGCCCTGCCGCTCATCCGCCTGCAATGCTACGAGGGGCTCGACGAGGCGAAGGCGATCTACGAGTGGAAGTACGGCAAGCAGCTTCTCTACACCCAGGTGCTGAAGGAAACCTTGAACGAAGTGCTCCAGGGCGCGCAGGGGTTTGCGGAGTCGGTGGCGCGCCTGCACGAGTTCGGCGACATCTTCTTCTCGGAGGAGTTCCTGGAACCCCGGCCGCTCTTGAAGGCGCTGCGCGAGGAGGACGGCTGCGTCCTGTTGATCGACGAGGTGGACAAGTCCGACCACGAGTTCGAGTCGCTGCTGCTCGAGATACTGTCCGACTTCCAGGTGTCGATCCCAGAGATCGGCACCGTCAAGGCGCACGGGGACCCGCCCATCGTCTTCCTCACCAGCAACAACACCCGGGAGATCTCGGATGCCCTGAAGCGTCGCTGTCTCCACCTCTACATCCCCTTCCCGGACGCCGATCTCGAACAGCGCATCATCCACGCCCGGGTCCCCGACATCCCGGCCGAACTGCGCCGCCAACTGGTGACCTTCATCCAGGAACTGCGCGATCTCGACTTGAAGAAGGTGCCGGCGATCTCGGAGACCATCGACTGGGCGCGCACGCTGCTCCTGCTGCACACCGAGACGCTCGAACCCGAACTCGTCCGCGACACCTTGAACGTGATCCTCAAGTTCCAGGAGGACATCGAGAACGTGGACGCCGAGATTCCCGCACTAACGAACAAGGCCCTACGAGCGGACGGCATCGGGCCGAAAGCTCATTATTAGCCGGGCGAGCGGTAGTGGCGGCGGGCTCGCCAACTGCGGGTCCGGTCGTTAAGGTGGTCACGACATGGACCGCACGCTGACCCACTTCATTGCCGCCCTGCGCAACGCGGAGGTGCGCATTTCGCCGGCGGAGACGCTGGATGCGATGAACGCCATCGAACTGGTCGGCTACCGGGACCGGGCCTTCCTCAAGGATTCGCTTGCGCTGGTGCTGCCGAAGACTGTGGACGAGAAGGACACCTACGACACGACCTTCGACCAGTTCTTCTCCTTCGAGGACGTTGCCGGGCAGACCGTCGCCGATGCGGGCGAAGGGGAAGACGGCGAGGGCGGCGGCGAAGGGCAGGGCCAGGGCGAAAGCCTCGGTGGCGCCAAGGGCAGCGCGGGCAGCGGAAAGGGCGGGAAGAAAAGCAAGTTCGCTTCCGTCGAGGAAGCGGAGGAGGACCTCGGCCCCGGCGCGATGTCCGCGCCGCGTTCGGCACTCGCGCGCTTGCTCATGCAGGACAGCGCCGTCGAACTCACCGTGCGCATGGCCGAGGCGGCCAAGGAAGCGAAGCTCACCGAGATCCAGGTGTTCACCCAGAAGGGGCTCTACACGCGCAAGATCATGGACGCCATGGGGCTTGCGGATCTGCTGGCGGAAATCGGCGAACTTCGCTTGAGCCCCCGCACCCCGGAACGACGGCTCGGCCAGGAACTCAAGCGCCGCCGCGACTGGCTGCGCGAACAGGTGCGCGACTACGTGGAGCGGCAATTCCTGCTCCATGCGGACGTCACCGGGCGACGGTTGCGCGAGGACCTGCTGCAGAAGGTCAAGCTATCGAACGTGGAGCACCGCAACTTCCGCTTGATCCAGGAGATCGTGATGCGCATGGCGAAAAGGCTCGTCGCGCTCCACTCCCGCCGCCGCAAAGTATTCAAGCGCGGCCAGCTTCACGTGTCGCGAACGCTGCGCCACAACATGAGCTACGACGGCGCCATCTTCGACCTGCGCTGGAAATCGGTGAAAGTGGACCGGCCGAAGGTGTTCGCCATCTGCGACGTGTCCGGGTCGGTATCGGCCTACGCCCGGTTCATGCTGATGTTCCTCTACGGTCTGGAGGACGTGATGCCGAAGGTACGCTCGTTCGCGTTCTCGTCGGACTTGGCAGAGGTCACCGAACTGTTCGAGCGCAACAAGATCGAGGACGCCATCGCGAAGACTCTGCGCGACTACTCCGGCGGTTCGACGGACTACGGCCAAGCGTTTGCCGACTTCCGCAAGCTGTGCATGGACGAGGTCGACAACCGCACCACGATCATCATCCTGGGCGACGCCCGGAACAACTACGGCGATCCGCGCACGGACATCCTCAAGGAGATGTATGATCGGGCAAAGCGCGTCATCTGGCTGAACCCCGAGTCACGCAACACTTGGAACGTGGGCGATGCCGAGATGCGCAAGTACACCGCCTACGTCCATCAGGCGGAGGAGTGCAATTCGCTCATGCATCTGAACCGCATCGTAGGTAATCTACTGAAGTCCGTGGCCTAGATTCCGTGAGCGCGCCGTATGTTGACACTTGGGTTGCATTTCGAACGAGGCCGGGAATGCGTAAGCACTCTCAACGCGCCCGTCAGGGCGCGCATTCTTGATCGCGCCGTCAGGCGCGCCGACGCACATGCGGCGCGCGCTAGATTCCTTGAGCGCTCCGAATGTTGACACTTGGGTTGCATTTCGAATGAGGCCGGGAGAATGCGCGCCCTACCGGGCGCGGTTAGGAATGCGCAAGCATTCTCAACGCGCCCGTCAGGGCGCGCATTCTCGATCGCGCCGTCAGGCGCGCCGACGCACATGCGGCGCGCCTAGCGGAGGCCGGGGATGCGTCCGATGAGCAGGCACAAGTGAGCGAGATTTCCGGCACGCCGAGTCCTGCGGTTCCCGGCAGTGCCGCGGGAACGGGTCTCGATCTGCGTGCGCTCGGTCAACTGCTCTACCTCGGCGCAATCGGATTCGCGGCGGTGGCGCTGCTGCTCTGGGCGCTGGCGCAGTGGAACGAGGGCGGCGCCGGCGAAGCCGTCGATGCCGCTGCGGGAACGATCACCCTGTCCCTTGGCGGCGAGCCACCCCAACTCGACTCCACCCGGGGCACCGACCAGGTCAGTTTCAACATTCTTGGCCACACCATGGAGGGCCTCCTGCGCTACGACGAGGACAACCGCCTGGTCGGCGGCGTGGCCGAGCGTTGGGAGATCAGCGACACGATGGCGAGGTTCTGGCTGCGTCCGGAGGCCCGATGGAGCAACGGCGAGCCGGTCACCGCCCACGATTTCGTATTCGGCTGGCGCAAGGTCCTGGATCCCGCAAATGCATCGGAATACGCCTTCATCCTCTATGGACTCAAGAATGCCGAAGCGGTGAGTCGAGGCGAGCTGCCGGTGGAGTCGCTGGAGGCGTTCGCCGTTGATGATCGGACCCTCGAAGTGCACCTGGAACGCCCAGTACCCTTCTTCGACAAGCTGGTCGCCTTTGCCACCTACAATCCGATCAACCAGGCGTTCTACGAGTCGCGCGCCGGACGCTACGCCGCGGACGCCGGCGACCTGCTCTACAACGGGCCGTTCACCATCGCCAGTTGGGTGCATGGCGCGAGCATCCGGCTGGAGAAGAATCCGCTCTACTGGGATGCCGATCGCATCCGACTGAACGCCATCGACTACGCCTACTTCACCACCGACCCCAACGCCATCATCAACCTGTTCAAGGACGGCAAGGTCGCCCTCGCCGGACTGCTCGCGGAGAACCTTGACGACGCCCTCGGGCAGCGCTGGAAGATCAACCGGTTCAGCGACGGGTCGGTGTTCTTCACCGAGTTCAACCACCGTCCGGGACGCCTGACCAGCAACTATCACTTGCGCAAGGCAATCCAGGCGGTGAACGACTCCTCGGAGCTGGTCTACCGGATCATCAAGCTGCCGGGCAATCTGCCGGGCAACTCCCTGTTTCCCGTCTGGCTGAAGGGCGTCAACGGCTATTTCCGCCAGGAGTACCCGCTGCCGTCGCGGCCGGCGGACGAGGAGCTTGGCCGTCGCCATCTGGCAACCGCCCTCGAAGAACTCGGCCTCGACGCCCTACCGCCGCTCGTCATGCTGATCGGCGACAGCCCGTCGGCCAAGAAACAGGCCGAGTACTATCAGAACGTGTTCAAGCAGAAGCTCGGCATCGACATCAAGATCGACGCTCAGATCTTCAAGCAGCGGCTGGCCAAGATGACCGCAGGGGACTTCGACCTGGTGATGGCGGGCTGGGGCCCCGACTACGACGACCCCATGACTTTCGCCGATCTGTTCGCTTCCTGGAACGAGAACAACCGAGGTCGCTACCGGAGCGACGCGCTCGACCACGCGGTGGATGTTGCGCGTTCCTCCTCCGAAGCCAAGACGCGGATGGACGCCATGGCGCGGGTGCAGCAGATCATCCACGACGACGCCGTCGTGGTCATCAACTACGAGCGCGGCTCGGTCTACGTGTCCCATCCGCAGTTGAAGGGCATTGTGCGCCGCGCCGTCGGCACCGACCCGGACTACACCGGCGCCTGGATTGGCGACTGATGTTGTTCTACGCGCTCAAGCGGCTGCTGCAAGGGCTCGTCACGGTCTGGTTCATCGCCACGGCGACCTTCTTCGCCATGCACGGCGTGCCCGGCGATCCGCTGATGAACGACAAGGCCGTAATGCCGGAGATCCGCGCCAACCTCGAAGCCCGCTACGGGCTCGACAAGCCCATCGTCGAGCAGTACTGGATCTACCTGAAGAACATGGCGAGCGGTGATTTCGGCATTTCGTACACCCAGCAGAACCGCGAGGTCAACGACATCATCCGCGAGCACTTCAAGATCTCGGCCACGCTCGGCATCCTGGCCATCGTGCTCGCGGCCTTCGGCGGCATCCTGTGGGGTGCGCTCACGGCGCTGTACCGCAACCGGGTACCCGACATCGTCATCATGTTCCTGGTGATCCTCGGCATCTCCGTGCCGAGCTTCGTGTTCGCCGCGATCGGCCAGTTGAGCGTCGTCAAGCTCAACGAATGGCTCGGCTTCACCCTGTTCCCGGTGGCCGGCTGGGGCACGGTGCAGCACATGCTGGTGCCGTCGCTGGTGCTCGGCCTCGGCACCATGGCGTTTCTGACCCGCCTGATGCGCTCGTCGATGCTGGAGATCGCCAACTCGGATTTCGTGCGCACGGCCCGCGCCAAGGGTCTGCCGGTGACCCGCATCCTACGCAAGCACCAGTTGCGCAACGCCATCCTGCCGGTCATCACCGTGCTCGGCCCGTCCATCGCCGCCATCACCACGGGCGGCTTCGTGGTGGAGATCGTGTTCGCCATTCCCGGCCTCGGCCGCTATTTCGTGCAGGCGGTGCAGCAATCGGACTACACCGTCATCATGGGGACGACGGTGTTCTACGGCGCGTTCCTGGTGTTCATGGTCATCGTGGTCGACGTGATCTACGGGCTCGTCGATCCCCGAGTTCGGATGGAGTAGACGATGGCGGCGATGGGGGAGGGGGCGCTTTCCTGGGAACGGGTTCAGGTCGAACGCGAGGTCGAGACCGTGTCGCGGCCCTCGCTGTCCTACTGGCAGGATGCCTGGATTCGCCTGAAGGCCAATACCCGCGCGCTCATCTCGCTGTATCTGGTCGTCGCCTTGTTGGCATTTACCGTCGCCGGCCCTTGGGTGTGGACGGTCGATCCTGCGGTACAGGACTTGGATCAGATCAGCGCTCCGCCCGGGGCTGGTCGGGAAGCCACCGTGGTCGAGGACTACAGGCCGTGGAGCGGCGTCACCGCCACGCCGGCTGCTGGCGATGGCGGCGTGCCAGCCGCCCCGTTGGCGATTACGGTCGCGGGTCAACCGACCTCCCGCTCCGTGCGCCTCCACTGGGACTCCGTCCCCGGCGCCGGCGGCTACCGCGTCTACCGCAACATCCACGACCCCGGACCGGACGACGCCATGGGGCTCCCTGTGGCCGACATTCTCAACCCCGCGAACATCAGTTTCGAGGATCTCCTCGATCTCAAGCCGCTCACCTACTTCTATTCGGTTGCCGCGCTCGACACGAGCGGCCGCGAGTCGCCCAACTACAGGACCATCGCAGTGACGGTGACGCGCGTCATTGCCGCTGCCGAAGCCGCGCACAAGGGCTTGATCGAGAGCGCGTCGGACGTCCGCACCGGCGAGGTGGTCAAGCTGGCCTTCCATCCCCTGGGGACGGACTACCTAGGCCGCGACATGCTCGCGCGGCTGATGCACGGCGCCCGCGTATCGCTCTTCATCGGCATCGTCGCGCCGTTCTTCTTTGTGGCCATTGGCATTCTCTACGGCAGCGTCGCCGGTTTCGTGGGCGGGCGTTTCGACCAGGTGCTGATGCGCTTCGCCGATTTCGTGGTCGCGCTGCCCTTCCTGCTGTTCATGATCCTGTTGCGCATACTGTTCGACGTGGAGTCGGGCGACAGCGGCATCGGGCCGATGCTGGTGGCCATGGTGCTCTTGAGCTGGCCCGGCGTGGCGCGCCTGGTGCGCGGCCAGATTCTGCAGATCCGCGAGGAGGGCTACATCGGCGCATCGAAACTGCTCGGCGCGAAGACCAGCTACCTGATCCTGCGCCACATGATCCCCAACACCATGGGCGTCATCCTGGTGACCCTGACCTTCGCGGTGCCGAGCGCGATCTTCACCGAAGCGTTCCTGTCCTTCATCGGCATGGGGGTCGCACCGCCGACACCCTCCTGGGGAAGCATGTGCAACGAGGGCCTGAAGACCATGTTGACCACCCCCCACGAG
>JAKZRQ010000192.1:0-10705 GCA_047518105.1 Pseudomonadales bacterium
CTGCTCCAGGTGCAAGTGAACGGTGTCTTCGGTCAGCGTCTTGGAGGCTTCGAAGACCACAGGCCGAATCGGTGCGTCGCGGCGCCACTCGGCGAGTTTCTCGTTGGTCTTCCGCGGAATGCGGAGGGTGTCCAACGTCGCGGTCCAACTCGGGTCGGTCGCCGCGCGTCGATCGAGTGGCGGGAAAGTCCAGACCGGCGAGCCAGCGTCGTCCTTGTCTTCCGAGAGCGGCTCCGCACCCAAGAGTTCCAGCGAGCACGAAATGGCATCGCGGAACGGTGCCGACTCGAAGCCGACCCATCGGCGCGAGGTGTCGAGAAGGCCGCGGCACCGCTCGATTTGCCGGGAGAGATCGTCCTGCCGTTCGCGAGTGTCCTCAAGCTCGGCCTCGGTCACGTGCTTCAGCGCCGGATCGAGGTCCGCTGCTACGATCTGGCGCCTCAGGACTTCGGCGTCCCGATGTCGGATCCCACCTTTGAGTCGGCGTTCCACGTCGTCGTCGATGACCTGGGACAGGCTGCCTAGTTCCTTCTTGATCGTCTCGGTCTTCGTCACCAACACCTCGAGCACTCGGTCTTCCGCCCGCTGCGGGAGCACGAAGCAGTGGCAGTTGACCTCCGGCTCCGGTTGGAGCTTTCGGTCGATGCGGCCGTTCCGCTGCTCGATGCGACCGGGGTTCCACGGCAGGTCGAAGTGGAACAGATCGGCGCAGTGGGCCTGGAAGTTCAGCCCTTCCCGGGCGGCATCGGTGGCGATCAGGATGCGTAACGGGTCCTTTGTCGGATCGGTATTGAAGCGGCGCTGGATCTCCTTCCGGCGCGCTCCGCTGGTCAAACCGTCGATTACCGCAATGCGTTCCTCAGCCTCCTCCGTGTACTCAACCGCTTGTCGAAGGATCTCCCTCAGGTAGAACTTGGTACCTTGGCGGTTCTCCGTGAAGATCAACACGCGCCGCGTATTCCACCGGGGCGCCGGACCCGTTGGCCGCTCGCCAAAGGGCGGTAGCTCGGAACACTGATGCTCTCGAATCCAGTCGATCAAGCGCCTCGTCTTGCCATCTGGAAGATGCTTCGTCTCCTCGGCGATGTTCTGCATTCGGTCCAGCAGTTCCTGCTCATGCGTCCACAAGGCCGCATCGCGGCCCGTGCTCGTATCAGCTTCGGCTGCCTCCGTCAGACTCCTGGTCTGGGCTGCTTCTTCCTTTTCGACCTCCTCGTCCGACCACTCGCCCCGCTCGTCGTCCGAACCTGCGGGTTTGATGAATAGATCGTCTTGATCGTCGGATGGCGCAGGATCAGAGTCCTCGGCCTGCGACTTGGTCCAGTGCCGGACGACCGTCTCTCGATGCACTCTCAAACTGCGCGCGAACGCCTCGATGGAAGACAGGAGCCGCTGCTGGAGCCCGACGACCAGCAACCCGGCTGCTGCCTGTGCTCGCTTCGACGCGTTGGCGTGGCGTCGCTCCCTAGCGGTACGGTATTCGTCGAGCAGACTTGATAGACGGAGCTCAGGAGCATCGGGCGGCAGACCCTCGACTAAAACACGTTTGACATTGCGCTTGGCGAAGCCACCTTGGACTTGCCGGATGTCCTCTTTGAGCCGACGCACCATGACCTCGTCGAGATCGCGCTTGCCTCGAATCCTGATGCCGCGCGTGAACCGGTAGGGGTCGAGCAGTTCCATGAGCGTGGAGAAGCTGTTGGAGTGCCCGTTGTGCGGGGTTGCCGAGAGAAACAGCCGGTGCTCGAAGCACGAGGACAGGTCGCGAACCGCACGGGTGAACCGCGTCTCGATTCCGTACCGCCCCCCGGATGCCGGTGCCGCATGGTGTGCTTCGTCGAGGATGAGGAGGCTGCCGGCGAGCATCGGTCCCAGCCATTCCCGCATGGGATCGGCATAGGCCGAGTCGATGAGTAGGTTGTGGGAGACCAAGAAGCGGCTGTGGGTCCGCCAGGGATTGACCCCGAAGCCTCGTTCTCGACGCATTCTTGATACGTAGGCGCGGTCGAGAATCTCGAAGATCAACCCGAAGCGCTCTTCGAGTTCGCCCTTCCATTGTTCGAGCACCGATGGGGGAGCTGAGACGACGATGATCTTCGCCTTGCGGCGCAGCAGCAATTCGCGCGCGATCAGACCAGCCTCAATCGTCTTCCCGAGGCCGGTGTCGTCGGCTATGAACAGGTTGACTCGGGGCAGTCGAAGGGCCTTGCGAAGCGGTTCCATCTGGTACGCGTCGATGGTGATGCCAGCGCGAAACGGAGCTTGAAACAACCCGGGATCGGTAGCCGTGGAGCAGTTCCAGCGCAGTGTGTGGAAGAAAGCCGCAAACCACCGCAGCGAGTCGAAGCCCTTCGACGCGAGATCGGTCCAGCCTTCGTCTTCCAGAATGCGGCGATCGAGTTCGTAGTCCCAAAAGACGGTAAGCGATTGGCCTTGAGCATCGTCGTCGGCGCAGGCGAGTTCTACTCGAGGCGATTCACCCGGGTCAGCCCCGATCACGTCCTCCACCAGCCAGCGTCGGGAACGGACTTGGACCAGTTCACCGATCCTAGGCCGGCGTTCTGGGAGGCGTTCGCGTTGTAAATCAGTCCTCATCGGGTGTCCATGAATGGCATAGGAACGCGGCCCTTTGAGTGGCTGGACCTCAAACTCCTTTGGCTTCGGGTCCAAAGTAAAACAGGTTCCGCGTTTTGATTCTATGGAACACGGCGCGTCACTCCAGTTCGAACCAGTCGATCGGCATGATGCCGTGCTGCACGAGGTACTCGTTGGCCTTCCATACGTGCCGACAGCCGAAGAATCCGCGCTGGGCCGAAAGCGGTGACGGGTGCGAGGCGGTCAGCCGGGTTCTGGTGCTGGGAGCGTCCGCTCACCACGACGTCCGCCGACAAGTGGGTCAAGCGCACGGCAGAGTCGGTCCTGTTCGCATGCTGGCCGCCGGCGCTGGCGTGCGACGGCTACCGAACCAAACACCGGGCTGAACTCGGAAGCCCCGCTCACCCGTAGCGGAAGCAGTTCGCGGTGTGGTCGTTCACGAGGCCCGCCGACTGCATGAAGGCGTAGCAGATCGTCGGCCCCACGAAGGAGAAACCGAGCGCTCGCAGCGCTTTGCTCATCGCCCGCGACTCCGCCGTCTGCGCAGGGAGCTCAGCAAGGTTGCACAAGGTGCTACAACGCGGTTCGCCGCCCACGAAGCCCCAGAGAAAAACGTCTAGCGAGCCGTGTTCGGCCTGTACGAGAAGCGCCGCCCGCGCGTTGGCTATGGCAGAGTCGATCTTGGCGCGGTTGCGGATGATGCGCGCATCGGCGAGAAGCCGTTCCCGATCATCCTGCCCATATGCAGCGACGCGGGCGATGTCGAAGCCTTCGAAGGCATCTCGGTAGCCCTCGCGCCGGTGGAGCACCGTGCGCCAAGAGAGCCCCGCCTGCGCACCTTCGAGGACAAGCAGTTCGAACATGGCGCGATCGTCGTGGAGGGGAACGCCCCACTCCTCGTCGTGGTAGCGCTGCATTAGCGGGTCGTCCCCTGCCCACGCACACCTAGCCCGCATTTCTCACCAGGCCGCTTGTCGGCGTCAAAAAGCTCTTGGGTTTCACTAGTTTTGACCGCGATGTCGATGATCGTGCCGATGGCGGACTGCGCTGGCCGCGCCCTCGCGGGTCTTTTGGCCCCGTGTACACACGGGCCGTGCCGCGCACGTGCTCCCTCAACCGTAGTCCCCGCTATGCTTTCGGTCGCGAGCACGCGCACAGGCCCGTGTGTACACGGGGCCAAAATCCTCCGCGATCATCACGGCCCCTGGTGAGAAATGCGGGCTAGACCACAGACCACGTACATGTCGTGCCTGGCCACAGTGCCTGTCGGCATGCGCTCGGTCGCCATTCTTCGGCGCAGCGATGAGTCGATGGCCTTCCCACTTTCCCAGTGTTCGGTAACCGTTTGCTGCAGATCCGGGGGCAGTTTGAACGTCTCGTAGGGTTGGTATGAAGCCGGATCGAAAATCGACTCGCCCCAGGTGGACGCAAAGATCGTCGCCGTCGCCACCAATACCGTCACCGACGCAGGCGTGAATCGGCGCCGCGCCAACCCGATTCCTGCGAGGAATAGGCACAGGATCGAAAGCAGAACGAACTGGGAGAAGATCATCGCCGGCAAAGCCACAACCACGGCCACGAGCAGAACCAGCCACGTGAGTGACCACCCCTTGCGTTCGGCGCTGGCTGCGTCCATTTGCATCGACACTACAGTGCCCCTGCAACCGAGGGCAACCGAGGGCAACGGCTCGGCGACCCAAGGGCGGTTCCTGCATCGGCTCGGCTCGGCCGACTGGGACATTCGATCAGCGCAGCAACGCCGTATGTTTCCAAAACAATGATCAAGGCAGTTCCGTCGCCCCCGACAGGAACCGGTCGATCTCCCGTGCCGCCTCTCGGCCCTCGTTGATCGCTCGCACCACCAGCGACTGGCCGCTCCGGCAGTCGCCGGCCGCAAACACCTTCGGATTGCTGGTGCGGTAGAGGCCCTTGTCCGCCCGGTAGTTGGATCGAGCATCGAGTTCAAGGCCCAACGGCTCGCTGACGTAGTGTTCCGGGCTGCGGAATCCCATTGCCAGGAGCACCAGATCCGCGTCGTAGGTCCGCTCGGTGCCTTCGACCTTCTGGAACCGTTCGTCGTACTCCGCCGCCGTCAGCGACTTCACCCGCCCGTTGCCGTCGCCGTGGAATTCCACTGCGGATGTGCGGAACTCCCGTGGGTCCCGGTTGAACTTCGCCGCTGCTTCCTCGTGGCCGTAGTCCACCCGGAAGATCGCTGGCCACGTGGGCCAGGGATTGCCCGGGGCGCGCTCCTCGGGCGGGTCCGGGACGATCTCGAAGTTCGTCAGCGTCTTGCAGCCGTGCCGCATCGCCGTGCCGATGCAATCGGTGCCGGTGTCGCCGCCGCCGATCACGATGACGTTCTTGTCCTTGGCGTCGATGTAGTTGCCGTCCGCGTGCCCGCTGTCGAGCAGGCTCTTGGTGTTGTGGATCAGAAATTCCATGGCAAAGTGGACGCCGTCGAGTTCGCGGCCCGGGACGGGCAGATTGTTCGGCACGGTCGCGCCGGTCGCCAGCAGCAGCGCGTCGACATCGGCCAGCAGATCGGTCACCGGGATCGTGCCGTTCGCGCCGTCGCCGATGTCCGCCCTGGTAACGAATTCCACGCCTTCTGCCCGCATCAAGTCGATGCGCCGCTCGACGATGCCCTTGTCGAGTTTCATGTTGGGGATGCCGTACATCAACAGCCCGCCAATCCGGTCGGCGCGCTCGTAGACGGCTACCGTGTGCCCCGCCATGTTGAGTTGCGCAGCCGCCGCCAAGCCCGCCGGTCCGGAGCCAACGACCGCGACGCGCTTGTCGGTTCGGCTCTCCGGCGGCACCGGCACCACCCAGCCTTCCTCGAAGCCGCGGTCGACGATGGCCATCTCGATGTTCTTGATGGTGACCGGCGGGTCGGTGATGCCGAGCACGCAGGAACCCTCGCAGGGTGCCGGACAGACGCGCCCGGTGAACTCCGGGAAGTTGTTGGTCTTGTGCAGGCGGTCCAGGGCGTCGCGCCACTGGTCGCGGTAGACCAGGTCGTTCCACTCCGGGATGAGGTTGTGGATCGGGCAGCCGCTGCGGCCGTGAACCATGTCCGGCGATTGGCAGAACGGCACCCCGCAGTCCATGCAGCGCGCTGCCTGGGTGGTCAGCCGACCGGGGTCGTGCTCGGTGTAGATCTCCTGGAAGTCCGCGATGCGTACTACCGCGTTGCGGTAGGGGGCGGCGATGCGGGCGTACTCCTTGAACCCGCTGATCTTGTTGCGAGGGGTTCCCCCTCGCGCTCCCCCGCTGAGGGCTCCCTTACCCACCGCTGGCAGCCACCTGCGCCAGCACGGCCACGCGTTCCTGCCGCCGCGCCGTCTTGCGTTCCTCCAGGACTCGCTTGTAGTCCCTGGGCATGACCTTCACGAAGGCGCCACGGGCCCGATCCCAGTCGTCGAGAACCCGGCCGGCGACGGTCGAGCCAGTCAGATGTCGATGTTTCTCGACCAGCCCCCCGACCTCGGCCACGTCGTCCGAGGCGACCAGCGGTTCGAGGTCCACCATGTCCGGGTTGCAGCACCCGACAAAGGTTCCGTTCGGATCAAATACGTACGCGATACCGCCGCTCATGCCGGCGGCGAAGTTGCGCCCGGTGGGGCCGAGGATCACCACCCGGCCGCCGGTCATGTATTCGCAGCCGTGGTCGCCGACCCCCTCGATCACCGCGTGGGCGCCGCTGTTGCGCACGCCGAAGCGCTCCGCGGCGACCCCGCGGAAGAAGCACTCGCCCGACGTTGCGCCGTAGAGCACGACGTTGCCGACGAGAATTTGCTCTTCCGCCTTGAACGGGCTCGATTTCGGCGGGTAGACGATGAGCCGGCCGCCAGAGAGGCCCTTGCCGACATAGTCGTTCGCATCGCCTTCGACCTCGAGGGTGACGCCCTTGGCAAGCCAGGCGCCGAAGCTTTGGCCAGCGCTGCCGGTGAACTTGAAGTGAATCGAGCCGTCCGGAAGCATGGCCGGGCCCACCTGCCGGATGATGTGGTTCGACAACATCCCGCCCACCACGCGGTTGACGTTGACGATGGGCAGTTCGCGGTACACGCGCTCGCCCGTCTCGATTGCGGGCTTCGCGTATTCGATCAGCTTGTTGTCCAGGGCGCGGGCAAGTCCGTGGTCCTGGTCGTGGACGCGGTATACGCCGAGGCAATTCTCCGGCTGCGCCGCCGGCTCGAGAATGGCCGAGAAGTCGAGACCCTTGGACTTCCAATGCTCGACGGCGGCTTCGACCTTGAGCGCGTCGACCCGCCCGATCATGGCGTTGACGGTGCGGAATCCGAGCTTCGCCATGATCAGGCGCAGTTCCCTGGCGATCATGAAGAAGTAGTTGACGACGTGCTCCGGGGCGCCCGCGAAATTGCGGCGCAATTCCGGGTCCTGGGTCGCGATGCCCACCGGGCAGGTGTTCAGGTGGCACTTGCGCATCATGACGCAGCCCATGGCGACTAGCGGTGCGGTCGCGAAGCCGAATTCCTCGGCGCCCAAGAGCGCGGCGATGGCCACGTCGCGGCCGGTCTTCAACTGCCCATCGGTTTGCAGGACGACACGCGATCGAAGGTTGTTCATCACCAGCGTCTGGTGTGTCTCGGCGACGCCCAGTTCCCACGGCACCCCCGCGTGCTTGATGGACGTCAAGGGCGATGCGCCCGTACCGCCGGTATCGCCGGCGATCACCAAGTGGTCGGCGCGCGCCTTGACCACGCCGGCGGCGACCGTGCCCACGCCGATGGCGGCACCGAGCTTGACGCTGATCCGTGCCTGGGGGTTGCCGTTCTTCAGGTCGTGGATGAGCTGGGCGATATCCTCGATGGAGTAGATGTCGTGGTGCGGTGGTGGACTGATGAGGCCGACGCCCGGCGTGGAGTGGCGGATGGTCGCGATGTAGTCGTCCACCTTGCGGCCAGGGAGTTCGCCGCCCTCCCCCGGCTTCGCGCCTTGGACGATCTTGATCTGCAATTCGTCGGCGTTGGTCAGGTAGTCCACGGTGACGCCGAAACGGCCGCTCGCCACCTGCTTGATGGCCGAGCGCTTGGAGTCGCCGTTGGCGAGCGGGATGAACCGCTCGGGGTCTTCGCCGCCTTCGCCGGTGTTGGACTTGCCGCCGATGCGGTTCATGGCGATGGCGAGGCTCTCGTGGGCTTCCTTGGAGATCGAGCCGAAGCTCATGGCCCCCGTGGCGAAACGTTTGACGATCTCGGATGCGGGTTCGACCTCTTCCAAGGCCACCTCGCCGGCGTTGACCTCCTCGTCGAAGGTCAGCAGGCCACGCAAGGCGGAATGCCGGGTGCTCTCCTCGTTGGCTTGGCGCGCGAAACGCCAGTAGGCCTCCTCGTCGTTGCCCCGTGCCGCCACTTGCAGGTTGGCAATGGACTCCGGGTCCCACATGTGGGTGTCGCCGTGGCGGCGCCAGTGGAAGTCGCCGGGGTTCGGCAACACCGGCAGCGAGACGATGTCCCGGGGCGGGAAGCCAAAGGCATGGCGGCGCTGCATCTCTTCCGCCAGCACGTCGAAGCCGACGCCTCTAACCCGGCTCGCGGTGCCCTTGAAGCAGCGTTCCACCACGTCTTCGGCGAGGCCGACGGCTTCGAAGATCTGCGCGCCCTTGTAGGACTGCAGGGTCGAGATGCCCATCTTGGCCATCACTTTGAGCATGCCCTTGCCCACGCCCTTCTTGTAGGCCTCGACGACATCCGCGTCGTTCCGGACGTGCTCCGCGTCCACCAGATAGCCGTTCCGGCGCGCGTCCCACAGCGCTTCGAAGGCGAGATAGGGGTTGACGGCATCGGCGCCGAAACCGATCAGCAGGCAGTGGTGATGGACTTCCCTTGCTTCGCCGGTCTCCACCACGAGGCCGACGCGCGTACGGCTCATGGTCCCCACGAGGTGGTGATGCACGGCGCCGGTGGCGGCCAAGGCGCTGATCGGCACGCGCTCGGTTCCGATGGCGCGGTCGCTCAGGATGATCAGCTCGATGCCGTCGTCGATGGCGGCGGTGGCTTCGGCACAGATACGGTCGAAGGCGGCGAGCAAGCCCGCTTGACCGGAATCGCTCGGGAAGGTGATATCGATCATGCGCGACCGCCAGCCGCGGTGATCGATGCCCCGAAGCGCGCCCAACTCGTCGTTGGACAGGATCGGGTGGGGAACGCGCAGCCGATGGGCATGTTCCTCGGTGACTTCGAGCAGGTTGCGCTCCGGCCCGATCGCGCACTCCAACGCCATGATGACTTCCTCGCGAATGGAGTCGATGGCGGGGTTGGTGACTTGCGCGAAGAGTTGCTTGAAGTAGTCGTAGAGCATGCGCGGCTTGTCGGACATCACCGCCAGCGCGCTGTCGTTGCCCATGGAACCCAGGGGATCCCGGAGTTCGGTCACCAGCGGCAGCAGCATGAACTGCATGGTCTCGACGGTGTAGCCGAAGGCCTGCATGCGGGGCAGGAGAGTCGCCTGGTCGAAACCGGTTGCGCCGGTAGGTGGCAGATCGGACAACTCGACGCGCTGTCTGTCCAGCCACTCGCCGTAGGGACGCTGTCGGGACCATTCGGACTTGATCTCCTCGTCCGGGATCATGCGTCCCGCCTCGAAGTCGATCAGGAAGATCTTGCCCGGCTGCAGCCGGCCCTTGGCGACCACGGTGGCCGGATCGACGTCCACGACCCCAACCTCGGAAGCCATGATGCACTTGTGGTCGTCGGTGACGTAGTAGCGCGACGGGCGCAGGCCGTTGCGGTCGAGCACGGCGCCGATGTAGGTGCCGTCGGTGAAGGCGATGGACGCCGGTCCGTCCCAGGGTTCCATCATGCAGGCGTGGTATTCGTAGAAGGCGCGCTTGGCGGGGTCCATGGTCCGGTCCTGCTGCCAGGCCTCCGGGATCATCATCAGCACCGCCTCCTGCAGCGTGCGTCCGGTCATCAGCAGGAATTCCAGCACGTTGTCGAAGGTGCCGGAGTCCGAGCAGTCCGGCTCGACCACCGGGAAGAGTTTCGCCAAGTCGTCGCCGAAGAGTTCGCTCTTCACCATGCCTTGGCGGGCGTTCATCCAGTTCTTGTTGCCGAGCAGGGTGTTGATTTCGCCGTTGTGGCTCATGAAGCGGTTCGGCTGCGCCCGGTCCCAGGACGGGAAGGTGTTGGTGGAGAAGCGCGAATGCACCATGGCCAAGTGAGACTCGTAGTCGGCATCCCCGAGGTCCGGGTAGAACGGGAAGAGCTGGTGCGGCGTCAGCATGCCCTTGTAGACGATGACCTTGGCCGAAAGGCTGACGAAGAACAGCAGCAGGCGCTCGGTCAGGTTCGCATCTGTGCGCAGGCGGTGGGTGGCGGTCTTGCGGATGAGGTACAGCCGGCGTTCGAGGGCGTCCCCCTCCAGGTCGCTGCCGATGAACAGTTGCTCCATCGCCGGCATCGACGCCCGTGCGGCGCGACCGATGTCCGCGTCGTCCGGGCGGGTGGGAACCGGTCGCCAGCCCAGCAGGGTTTGCCCCGCGTTTGCGATCTCCGCTTCGATCACGGTCTTGCAGTGCGCGCGTTCGTCCGCGCTTCGCGGCAGGAATACGGTCCCGGCACCATAGTGTCCCGGCGCGGGGAGGTCGATGCCAAGATCGCGCTTGGCCGCCTTGGCCAGGAACTCGTGCGGCAAACCGGTGAGAATGCCGGCACCGTCGCCGGTGTTCTTCTCGTACCCGAGGCCGCCCCGATGCACCATGCAGCAGTTCATGTGCCCGGCGGAATCGATGATCTCCCGGCTGGCCCGACCCTTGATGTCGCAGATGAAGCCGACCCCGCAGGAATCCTTCTCCTGCGCCGGATCGTAGAGCCCCCGACGCCGCGGCAGGCCGAGGGTGAGTTGCTGGTCTAGATCGGACATTCGTCGTCGTCGCGCTTGCGACCCGCAAGCATAACCGACCGTGCCGGGGCTTGCTCAAACGCGCACTGTCCAACGCGAAGCGAGGGTGAAGCGAAGGGCCGATTCCAACGCGGAATGAAGGTGAAACGGCTCGCGCGGTTGGCGACGATCCCGAACGGGCACGTCTACAACCTCCACGCCTCCGCGACGTACCGCGCCAGGGCGCCGCGTGGACGAA
>JAKZRQ010000193.1:0-6932 GCA_047518105.1 Pseudomonadales bacterium
TTCGAACGAGGCCGGGAGAATGCGCAAGCATTCTCAAACGCGCCCACAGGGCGCGCATTCTCGATCGCGCCCGTCAGGGCGCGCCGCTGCCATATGCAGCGCGCCTAGTCGCAGGCATTGCGGCCCTTTCGTCCTTGCCCCTATCGGCCCAAGGCCTACGCGAGTTGGTCGATGCGCGCCACGACCAAGCCGTGGCAATCGCGTCGGACCTGTTCGACTACGCGGAACTTGGCTATCAGGAAACGCGCAGTTCGGCGCGCCTTGCGGGTTTTCTTGCCGACAACGGGTTCGTCCTCAGCGAAGGCGTCGCCGGCATCCCCACCGCCTTCGTCGCGTCCCGGGGCGCTGGCAAGCCGATCATCGGCCTCCTCGCTGAATTCGATGCCTTGCCGGGGCTCTCGCAAGCCCCAACCACCCAGCGCGAACCGGTCATCGAAGACGGCGCCGGCCACGCCTGCGGGCACCACCTGTTCGGCACCGCCTCGGCAACGGCCGGCATCGCCATCGCCGACTGGTTGGAGGCCACGGGCAGCACCGGCACGGTGCGCGTCTACGGCACGCCTGCGGAGGAAGGCGGTTCAGGCAAGGTCTACATGACCCGCGCAGGATTGTTCGACGACGTCGACATCGTCCTGCACTGGCACCCGAACGACCGCAACGTCGCCGTGCCCGAGAGCAGCAATGCCAACAGGTCGGCCCGGTTCACCTTCCACGGCATCGCCGCTCATGCCGCCGCATCGCCACATCGGGGCCGGTCCGCCCTGGACGGCGTCGAAGCCATGAACTACATGACGAACCTGATGCGCGAGCACATGCCCTCCACAGCGCGAATGCACTACGTCATCACGGATGGGGGGCGGGCGCCCAACATCGTGCCGGAACGCGCCCAGGTCTACTACTACGTGCGCCACCCGAAGCCGAAGATGGTGCGAGAGCTGTTCGAGCGCGTTGTCGCCGCCGCCGAGGGTGCCGCCAAGGGCACCGAGACGCGCATGGACTACGAAGTCATGCACGGCAACTACCCGCTGCTCCCCAACGAAGTCCTCGCCCAAATCCTCCACTCCCAAATGAAGGCCATCGGCGGCATCTCCTACGACGCGGACGAGTTGGCATTCGCGAAAGCGATCCAGCGGACCCTGTTCGGCAGCCAACGGTCCTTGTCCAGGGCGGAGGAGATCGCGCCCTTCGAGTTTCGCCAGAAGATGGGTTCAACCGACGTCGGCGATGTGAGCTGGACCGTGCCTACGGCTGGTTTCGGCACCGCGACCTGGGTCCCTGGCACCTCGGCGCACAGTTGGCAGGCCGTGGCGGCGGGCGGCATGAGCATCGGCCACAAAGGCATGATGCTGGCGTCCAACGTGCTGGCCGCAACCGCGCGCGAGCTCTACCTGAACCCGGACCTCATCGCCAAGGCCAAGGCCGAGTTCGGCGAGCGGCGCGGCAAGGACTTCGTCTACCGACCGCTGCTGGGTGATCGTGAACCGCCGTTGGACTACCGGAAGTGAAGGTCCTCCTTCTCCATCCCGGCGCGATGGGCGCGTCCATCGGCGCCGCCCTCGTCGGCAACGATCACGATGTCGCCTGGGTGTCGGCGGGACGCAGCTCGGCGACCCGCGAGCGTGCGGAGAAGGCCGGGCTCCTGGCCACGGCAACCCTTGAGGAGGGTCTCGACGCCGAGTGCGTGATTTCGGTTTGTCCACCGGGCGCCGCCATCGATGTTGCCCGGTCCGTCGCGGAACGCGGCTTCGACGGCACCTACGTGGACGGCAACGCGGTAGCGCCTGCCACGGCCGCGCGCGTAGCGGATCTATTTGGGGAACGCTATGTCGACGGCGGCATCATCGGACCACCGGCATGGCGTTCGGGTGCTACCCGGTTCTACCTGTCCGGGACGCTCGCCGGCACTGTCGCTGCGTTGTTCGAGGCCTCCCTCGTGGACGCCCGCGCCATCGCCGGCGGTGCGGGTGCCGCATCGATCCTGAAGATGTGCTACGCCGCCTTCACCAAGGGATCCTCGGCCCTGCTGCTGGGCGTTCGCGCCCTTGCCGAAAGCAACGGCATTAGCGCCGAGTTGCTCTCGGAGTGGGACATTTCCCAACCGGGCGTCGCCAATCGCAGCGCTTCCACCGCAAGGGGCGCGAGTCCCAAGGCTTGGCGCTTCGCGGGCGAGATGCGGGAAATCGCCGCGACCTTCGCCGCAGCGGACCTGCCGTCCGGCTTTCACGAAGCGGCCGCGGAGATCTATTCGCGCATGGCGCCACTGAAGGACGTGGAAGGCGGTGCGGACATCGACACGGTGTTGCGAACGATTCTAGGTCGTGATTCGGGCTCACCTCGGAACAACGAAGCACGTCCGCAAGAGCGGGGCGCGAGGAGACAGCATTGACCAAGCTTACGATCAACGGCGTCGCGCAGCGCCTCGATGCCGATCCGGACATGCCCCTGCTCTGGGTGATCCGCGAGGAACTCGGCCTCGCAGGCACCAAGTTCGGCTGCGGCATCGGCCAATGCGGTGCCTGCACCGTCCACTTGGACGGCGTGGCCGTGCGTTCCTGCACCCTGCCCTTGCGCGCCGCTCTCGGGCGAACCGTCACGACCATCGAGGGACTGTCGGCCAACGCGCAACATCCCGTGCAACAGGCGTGGATCGAGGAGCAAGTCCCCCAATGCGGCTATTGTCAATCCGGCCAGATCATGTCCGCCGCCGCCCTCCTGGCCCAAAACCCCGCGCCCACCGATGCCGACATCGATGCCGCCATGCGCGGCAACATCTGCCGCTGCGGGACGTACCCGAGAATCCGTCGCGCGATCAAGCGTGCGGCCCAGCCGGGACACGCCGATGGCTGATTCGAAACCTCGCCTTGGCAAGTGGACGCGACGCGGCCTCATCACCGCGGGCGTCGTCACGGGCGGCGCGCTGATCATCGGCGTCGCCATCCGCCCGGGGCATCGGGCACCCAGAATACGCGACCTCGTGGCCAACGACGAAGAGGCGTTGTTGAACATCTGGGTCAAGATCGCGGCGGACAACCGCACGACCGCCATCCTGCCCCATGCCGAGATGGGCCAAGGCGTCCACACCGCCTTGGCCCAGATGCTCGCCGACGAACTGGACGCGGACTGGCGCCTGGTCGACGTGCTGGAGGCGCCCGCCCACGAGGAATACGCCAACTACGCCCTGCCCAGGGGCTTCCTGTTCGGCGACGCCGACATTCCACGGGCGTTGGTGGGCACCGTCGACGGCGCATTCCTGAAGATCACCCAAGCCATGGATCTGCAGATAACGGGTGGCAGTTTCAGCATCCGAGCCACCGGACTGCATGGCATGCGCGTCGCCGGTGCGGCGGCCCGAGAGATGCTGGCGAAGGCGGCGGCAGCATCCTGGGACGTGTCCGAGCGGGATCTCGTGCTCAAGGAGAGCCACATCTCCCACCCGCCGAGCGGACGCAGCGCGAGCTACGCCGAGTTCGCGGCCGCGGCGGCCCACTTTGCGCCGTCTTCGAAGCCGAGGCTCAAGGATCCCAAGGCATTCACCTTGATCGGCACCTCGGTACCGAGAGTCGACATCCCGGCCAAGGTGAACGGCAGCGCGGCGTTCGGCATCGACGCCCAACTCCCGGGATTGAAGATCGCCACGGTGCGCGGGTCCCCCGTGTTCGGCGGTAGAGTCGCCTCGATCAACGACAAGGACGCCCTGGCACTTCCGGGGATCGAACGGATCGTCGACTTGGGCAATGCCGTCGCCGTTGTCGCCGATGGCTATTGGCATGCCAGCCGCGGCTTGGCGGCCCTGAAAGTCGAGTGGTCCACCGGCGGACGCGAAACCGTGGATCAAGCCGCGGTCTTCGCACAGTTCGACAGCGCGCTCGCGCTGGCGGAAGTCGAAGGCGGCGGCGATGTCGAGGTCGACCAGGGCGATGTCGACGCCGGCCTCCTCGCCGCCGCACGGCGAATCGAAGCCGAATACCGCGTGCCCTTTCTCGCCCACGCCGCGATGGAACCGTTGAACTGCACCGCCTGGCTCCACGACGGCGTGTGCGAGATCTGGACCGGTACCCAAAATCCCCTCGGCGTACGCGGAGCCGTGGCGGAAGCCGTCGGCCTCGAACCCAGTGCCGTGAAGGTCCACAACGCCTATCTCGGCGGTGCGTTCGGCCGCCGTTCGGTCCACGACTACACCGTGCAGGCGGCGCGCATCGCCCAGGCCGTACGCGCGCCGACCAAACTCATCTGGTCGCGGGAAGAAGACATCGCGCAGGACCGGTACCGACCGGCGGTCACCAGTCGTTTCCGGGGCGCCCTCGACGCAGCGCGCAACCCGATCGTCTGGACGAACCTCTACGTCAACAAGCACGAACCTGCCGAAGCCCCCCGGATTCCCTACGCCATCGCGAACCAGCACATCGCTTCGGTGCCGAGCCCGACCCACGTGCCCTTTGGTGTCTGGCGCAGCGTCGACCACTCGCAGCACGGCTTCTTCACGGAGTCGTTCATGGACGAACTCGCGGTTGCCGCAGGGAAGGATCCCTACCGATTTCGCCGCGACCTGCTAAGCCATGCCCCCCGGCATCGAAAGGTTCTCGATGCCGCCGCCGAGGAAGCCGGATGGGGCAAGACGTTGGACGAGGGACGCGGGCGAGGCATCGCGCTGCAGGAGTCCTTCGGCAGCATCGTCGCCGAAGTGGTGGAAGTCCGCATCGACGCCGGCAATCTCCGCGTCGAGCGCGTGGTCTGCGCCGTGGACGTCGGCTACGCCGTCAACCCGGACGGTCTGATCGCGCAGATGGAAAGCGGCATCGTCTACGGCTTGACGGCCGCCCTCTACGGTGAGATCAGTCTCGAGCGAGGGCGGGTCAGGCAGAGCAACTTCCACGACTACCGGATGTTGCGGATCGACGAAACGCCCGTGATCGAAACGGTCATCGTCGACAGCGGCGGTCCCTTGGGTGGCGCCGGCGAACCCGGCACGCCGCCGGTTGCGCCGGCGCTGGCGAATGCGATCTACGATGCGGTGGGCGTTCGGATTCGGGAGTTGCCGGTGGCGAAGCATCGGTTTGGATAGCGCCGCGACCATTCGAACCATGCCTATGCGACCTCGTAGGGCCAAGGTTCGGTGCACGACCCACGACCATCAAAGCGCCGTGGATTCCCACAACGCAAGTCCGCGCTCGACAACGCCCTCCAGCCAATCCTCGAAGCGCTCTACGACGTCCGCCATCTCTTCCTTGTAGTCGACCTGGAAAATTTCATCGGACAGGGGCGTCTCCCCTTCGGTCTCGCGGCCACCGTCATCGGTTTGTACCCGTCTAAACCATGTCCCGGAGCATGCCAGCACACCTTGGAATTCGTGACCGATCACATGGAACGCAATCAGGATTTGGCTGTCACTTCCGTCTCTTGCAATGAGGCGAACCCAAGACCGATAGTGCTGGGTATTCGCGAAGTACCCTAGCGCCTTGGCAGTGAAAACGATCTGGCGCTTGAAATAGTGGCTCCGTTGTCCTTTGTCTGTCTCGTCCTCGACGAAAAAGGTGAACTCATGGCGATCACCCACGGCGGCCTCCAAAAGTTCACGGACTTCGTTCAATCTTTGACCCGACAGTGCATGCAACCGTTTGGCACTCGATAGTGCGGCCTTCCATTCCTGCTTCAATGCGTCTCGACGTTGTGCGAGTTTCCGGCCGATGGCCTGGACCCGCGCGTCCACACGGAGCATCTGTTCAACGTCTCTTGCTACCCCGAGGGCCTTGACGAACTCCCGCCTTTGCAATCCTGCGAAGAACGATACGAGCGGCTTCAAGTCGCCGACATCCGCAGCTTCGAGTGCGTCGATGTACTTACCGCGTTCGATGTCTCGAACAACCAGCGGCAGCCAATCCGCTTTGATGAATATCAACGTGGCAAGCGCCCTGGCGACTCTCCCGTTACCGTCTTGGAATGGGTGAATCTGAACGAACCTGTGATGTAGCCAAGCCGCTTCAACTTCCGGAGTAGTTCCTTCGTGGTTCCGGTGCAGCCTCACCAGGTTGTCCATTTCGGCTGCCACATGCTCAGGTGGGCAATAGGGGTGCAGCGTGCGATCTGGGCGCATGGGGTTGTTCGAGCTCTTCTTGTAGTCGCCACGGACCAGCGGAACTTGGCTCTTGTTGCCGAATCGGTCGCGGCCTTCAGCGAAGGGTTGATTCTGCGTGAACAGACTGTGCAACTCCTTGACATAGCTCGCAGACAACTCGCGCTCACCCCGAACGAACGCGAAGATGCTCTCCAGAGCGTCCTGCTGATCGGTAATCATGGCCGCGACGCGTTCGGGACTGTCCGCCGCATGATGAGGAATCAACGCCGCGTCAACGCCATGTTCGATCAGCAATTCCGTGATGTCCCGGTCCAACGTGTAGAGACGCTCGATGAGTCCGGTTTCTATGGCCCACTCGCGTTTCAATCGCTCCATGAACTTGGCATTGCCTGCCGACTCCCTTCGGTTCGACTTCTGTTCAACCCAAACGCCCGACAGAGCACGCAACTCCTTGTCCGCCAAATCAGCCGGAGGTATCTCGTAGTCGGCAATTGGTCGCCAATCGCCACATGTGGGCTGTTGCACTGTCATACGCATTCCCTACGTATCGGATTCGCCAGCTTCGTCGGTCCAAGGCTTCTCCGCCGCTTGGCGTCGTACGCAAACACCGGACTGTTGGTTTCGGAGCGGTGTTGGGGAAGCCATCGCGGAGGCTACGGTGGCGAAGTACGCCGCGACGGACGCGGCGGCGAACGCGCATCCAGCGCTTTCGGTTCCCGATGACT
Organism: Pseudomonadales bacterium; assembly: GCA_047518105.1. Taxonomy (GTDB): domain Bacteria; phylum Pseudomonadota; class Gammaproteobacteria; order Pseudomonadales; family Azotimanducaceae; genus VXYL01. Next base: position 6,799 of record JAKZRQ010000193.1, read on the forward strand.
CGTCGTTGGCCATCGGCGACGACGCCCTGCTTCATCCATCCCCGAGCGCTCTTCGCCGCAACCGGGGCATCGAATGCGACTCTAGGCCCACGTCACGGCAGTAGCGCACCGCCGTCCACGTCGATGGTGGTTCC
>JAKZRQ010000194.1:0-10948 GCA_047518105.1 Pseudomonadales bacterium
CAGGCACCCCCGGAGAATGCGCCAGCATTCTCAAACGCGCCCGCCAGGGCGCGCAGGCACCCCCGGAGAATGCGCCAGCATTCTCAAACGCGCCCGCCAGGGCGCGCAGGCACCCCCGGAGAATGCGCCAGCATTCTCGAACGCGCCCGCCAGGGCGCGCAGGCACCGGCTGGCGCGAATCTGGTTTGAACTCGCCCTAGGCGTTCGCTACTATCGCCTGTTTCACGGGCAGCACGAGCGCTGCCCGTTGTCGTTTCGTGGCCCGTACGTCCACGCATCAGGAGGCAACGATGGCTCAAGTCTTCGAGGAGATCCCCCCGGCAGTGATGCCCACCTACAACCGCATCCCGGTGGCGTTCGTGCGGGGCGAGGGCAGCTACCTCTACGACAACGAGGGCAAAGCCTATTTCGACGCGCTGACGGGGCTCGCGGTGTGCGGTTTGGGCCACGCACATCCCAAGGTGGCGGATGCCATCGCGCGCCAGGCATCGACGCTGTTGCACACTTCCAATCTGTACCGCATCCCCGGGCAGGAGCGCTTGGCAACGCGGTTGTGCGACCTGTCTGGGATGGAGAACGTCTTCTTCTGCAACTCCGGCGCCGAAGCCAACGAGGCGGCGATCAAGATCGCGCGCCTCTACGGTCACGCCCGAAACGTCGACACGCCCCACATCGTGGTGGCCGACGGCAGCTTCCACGGCCGCACCATGGCGACGCTGACGGCGACCGGCAACCGCAAGGTTCAAGCCGGGTTCGAGCCGCTTCTGTCCGGATTCGTTCGCGCGCCCTACGACGACGTGGAGTCGGTCGAGAAGATCGCCGCCAACAACAAGAACGTTGTCGCCGTCCTGGTGGAGCCTATCCTCGGCGAAGGCGGTATCGTCATCCCGGACGACGGCTATCTCGCGGCCCTGCGCGGCATCTGCGATCGCCACGATTGGCTCCTGATGCTCGACGAGGTTCAGACCGGCAACGGTCGCACCGGGCGCTACTTCGCTTTTCAGCACACCACCGCCGTCCCCGACGTGGTGACGACGGCCAAGGGGCTCGGCAACGGCGTGCCCATCGGCGCCTGCCTGGCACGTGGCGAAGCCGCCAAGATGCTGGTCGCGGGCACCCACGGATCCACCTTCGGGGGCAATTTCGTCGCCTGCGCGGCAGCCAACGCGGTGATCGACGAATTGACCGATGGCGGCATGACGGCGCGCGCCGCCGAACTCGGCGAGCGCATGCTGGCGAGATTCGCCAACCGCTTGGCCGGCAACAACCGGATCAAGGAGATTCGCGGCAAGGGCCTGATGGTTGCCGTCGAACTCAACCAGCCCTGCACCGAACTGATCAAGGCCGCGCTCGACGCCGGGGTGCTGCTCAACGTCACCACCGACACCGTGGTGCGCCTGCTGCCCCCGCTGACCATGAGCGATGACGAGGCGGACGCGGTGGTCGACAAGGTCGTCGTCCTGATCAACGCTTTAGCCTAGTGCAGCCTTGCTGCAGCAAGGCGGTTGAGACTGCTTCGCATTCTCGCGCCGGGGGTGGAAAATGCAAAGGTGTCAACTTCCGAACCTCAAGGAGTCTGCGTGACTGGACGTCACTTCCTCTCCCTTGCGGACTTCAGCCCGGACGAGTTGAAGGCTGTCGTGGCCCGCGCGCGGGTGCTCAAGGACATGTGGCGCGGTGGCCAGCACTACGAGCCGCTCAAGGGCAGGACGCTCGCCATGATCTTCGAGTTGAGTTCCACCCGGACCCGCGTCTCGTTCGAGGTCGGCATGCACCAACTCGGTGGACACGCGCTGTTCATCAGCCCCGGGGATTCCCAGCTCGGACGCGGCGAACCGGTTGAGGATACCGCGCGGGTTCTCTCGGAAATGGTCGACGCGGTGATGATCCGCACCCTCCACCACGACCGGGTGGAACGCTTCGCCGCTGCTTCCGCCGTGCCGGTCATCAACGGCATGACCGGTCGCTTCCATCCCTGCCAGCTGCTTGCCGACATGCAGACTTTCGCCGAGTGCCGAGGCGATATCACCGGTGCCACGGTGGCGTTCGTCGGCGACGGCCACAACATGTGCAACTCCTATATCCGCGCGGCGGGGCTGTTCGGCTTCCAGTTGCGCATCGCCACGCCGCCGGGCCACGCGCCGGACCAAGGCCTCGTGCCGGCACCGAACGTCGAATTCGTCGCCTCTGCGGAGCAAGCCGTTGCCGGTGCCGATCTGGTCGTCACCGACGTTTGGTCGTCCATGGGACACGAAGGCGAAGAAGTGGACCGCCGCGCTGCCTTCGACGGCTACCAAGTGACCCCCGAGCTACTGGATCAAGCCAATCCCGAGGTGCGGTTCATGCACTGCCTGCCCGCCCACCGGGGCGAGGAAATCAGCGCCGATCTGCTCGACGATCCCCGCTCGGTGGCATGGGTCGAAGCCGGCAACCGGCTGCACTCCCAGAAGGCGCTGCTGGAGTTCCTGCTGGTTTCCTGATTCCCCGGCAGCGTCAGCGCGCGTGGGCTCGTCTCATCGCGTACACCTACGCCCCCGGCGCACCGACTCGGACGCAATCCCTGCCAGCCGCTTTCGCGTCGTACAGCGCCGCATCCGCCCGCGCCATGAAGGCGTCCAGGTTCTCGCCCTTCACGCTAGCGGCGATCCCGACCGATACGGTGACGGCGATGGCCGGCGGCAGCTCGTCGATGTCGAGGGACCGAGTCTGGGTCCGAATCCGCTCCGCGACCAGCTTGGCGCCGTCAACCGACGTATCCACAAGCAGGACGACGAACTCCTCGCCACCGATGCGCGCGACCACGTCCACATCCCGGACGTTCCGGGCCGCCACCCGCGCGAAAGCGTGCAACACGGCATCGCCGACGGCGTGGCCGAAGCGGTCGTTGATCTGTTTGAACCGGTCGAGGTCGATGTAGAGCAGCGCCAGCGACAGACCCCTTCGCTCGACGAGACGAAGATGACGTTCCGCCTCGCTAATGAACGCGCGGCGGTCGAGCAGCCCGGTCAGGGGATCGCGGGCCGGCACGCTCAGGGTGCGCTCCACCGCGGCATGCCAACCGCCGAGCCAAGTGGACCGCGTCGCCGACGATGCCTGGGATGTGAACGCCCGCGCTGGAGATCTGCCGTGGGCCGACACGCCTTCGGACACCTCGAGATTCCAAGCGTGTCCAGCCGATTCTAGGTCCGGGTAAAGTCCAGCGCCCACGGTCGCCAACAGTCCAGCGCCCACGGCGGTGGTCTCGGTATTGGCCGGTCGCGCGACCTCGACGCCGGTGACATCGGCGAGGAACTGGCAGAACCAGTCGTTGACGACCATGCCCCCGTCGACACGCAAGGCGGACACGGCGACGCCGTCGGCCGCCGCCGCCGCCAGCAGATCCGCAGTCTGGAAGGCCACGCTCTGCAACGTGGCCGTGACGATCTCGTCGGCGCCCGTGTCCAGGGTCAATCCCGTGACGAGACCGCGCGCGTCCGGCCGCCAATGGGGGGCGCCCAAGCCGGTGAATGCCGGCACCACGAAGACGCCCCCGGTATCGCCACCGGTGCGTCGCGCGGCCGCCTCGGTGTCGGCGGCAGATCCAATCAACCCGACCTTGTCCCGCAGCCATTTGATGGCCACGCCGGCATTGAAGATGCTGCCCTCGACGGCGTAGGTTGGCACGCCGTTCAAGCGGTAGCCGATCGTGGTCAAGAGCCGTGCGGCCGAACGGACCCGCTCGGTACCGGTATTGGTGATCAGGAAACACCCGGTGCCGTAGGTGCTCTTGGTCAACCCGGGCGCAAAACACGCCTGGCCGATCAGGGCCGCCTGCTGATCGCCGGCGACGCCGCGGATGGGGACCGCCGCGCCGAGCCACGACGCGTCCGCGACACCGAAGTCGTCGATGCAGTCGCGCACCTCCGGCAGTATCCCCGACGGCACGCCGAAGTAGTCCAGCAGGCGCTCGCTCCACGCCTGGCGGCCGATGTCGAAGAGTTGAGTACGCGAGGCGTTGGTGGCATCCGTGACGTGGCGGGCACCCTTGGTCAAGCGCCAGACCAGGAAGCTGTCGACGGTTCCGAACCGAACCTCGCCGGCCCTCGCCCGGCGCGCGAGGTCGCCGTGCTTGAGCAGCCATTCGAGCTTGGTGCTGGAGAAATAGGGATCGATCAGCAATCCCGTGATGTCGACCAGTTCCGGTTCGATGCCGTCCTTTCTCGCCTGCTCGCAGCGTGCGGCCGTACGCCGGTCCTGCCAGACGATGGCGTTGGATAGCGCTTCGCCGGTTCGGGCATCCCAGACAAGCGTGGTCTCGCGCTGATTGGCGATGCCGATGGCGGCGATGGCTGCCGGCTCGACGCCGCTTGCGGCAATGGTCTCGCGCGCCGCATCCAGGGTCGCCCTCCACAGGGCCTCGGGATCCTGTTCGACCCAGCCGTCGGCAGGGAAGAGCTGGTCGAACGAACGCCGTGCCGAGGCAATTTCGCGGCCACTCGCGTCGAACAGAATCGCACGAGAGCTGGACGTGCCTTGATCGATGGCGAGCACATGCGCCATTGAGAGTTCCTTCGCCCCTGCGTACGGGTCAGACATTAGCCGCTAACAAACGAGGTTATCAACCGGACGGACCGCGTTGGCCACGTCTTTTCAACAGCTTGTTCCCCGATTCCCGCGAGTCCACGGACGGGGTGTGAACAACTCTGTGGACAACGTGTGGAACCTGAACGGCTTCAACTGGTCGCTTCTGCACAGCTTTTGCCACCGTTTAACCACAAGATCTCGACCTTATTTCCACATCCAAAGTGGTTGCAATGACCCGCAAACCGCCGTATGTTGGGGTTTGTTTCGATCAAAGACCTATATGTTGGGGTTGGGGAACCGACGGAAACAGATCGGCGGGAATGGGAATCAGCGAGAGACCACTATTCAGGTCAAATAGATCAAATCTATAAATAGACCGCTTCGCTTCCTTGGCCAGCGACCTTCGACAGAGTTTCCACCAACCGGGGTACAGTGCTATAGTACTGGATGGATACCCAGTTACTAGCTGTTCCGTAACCAGGGAGACAACAAGAGCCATGCAACCCGATGCGCCGCCAAGCACCTCGTCCATTGCCGCCAACGGGGCGGACCGTCTACCAACGCCACCCTCGCCGTCCATCGTCGCCACCGCTCCCGGCCAGCTCCGGATCATCAAACGCAACGGCACGGTTGTGCCCTACGACCACGACAAGATCCAAGTCGCGCTGACCAAGGCGTTCCTGGCTGTCGAGGGCGGCACCGCGGCCGCCTCGTCGCGCATCCGCGAACTCGTGGCCCTGTTGACCCAGCAGGTGACGGGCACCTTCCAACGCCGCCTGCCTTCCGGCGGCACGATGCATATCGAGGATGTACAGGACCAGGTGGAACTCGCCTTGATGCGCTCCGGAGAGCACAAGGTGGCACGCGACTACGTGCTCTACCGCGAAGAACGCGCCCGCGTCCGGGCCGCCAACGCCGCCCAAGCATCGGCGGACGAAGCCACGCCCGAAACCAGCATCCACGTCATCGCCCCCGACGGCAGCCGGGTGCCGCTGCCCTTGACGCGCATCCACACCTTGGTGGTCGAGGCATGCCAAGGGCTCAAGGACGTGGATCCGGAACGCATCATCGCCGACGCCATGGCCAACATGTACGACGGCATCGCCGCGAAGGATGTGGCCACCAGCCTGGCAATGACTGCCCGAGCACTGGTGGAAGTAGAGCCCAACTACACGTACGTCACGGCACGTTTGCTGCTCGACGAGCTTCGCTCCGAAGCACTGACCTTCCTCGGTGTCGACGATGCAGGCACGAGCGGCGGCGTCGCTCAGGCAACGCAGGCCGAGATGGACGCGATCTACGGTCACGCCCTCGCCGCCTTCATCAGGAAAGGCGTCGAACTCGAACTCCTGGCCCCTGAACTCACGCGGTTCGACATCGACCGGCTCGGTCGCGCGCTCAAACCCGCGCGCGACCTCCAGTTCACCTACCTCGGCCTGCAGACGCTCTACGACCGCTATTTCATCCACAGCAACGACACCCGTTTCGAACTGCCGCAGGTGTTCTTCATGCGGGTCGCCATGGGCCTCGCGATCCAGGAGGACGACCCGGAAGCACGCGCCATCGAGTTCTACAACCTGCTGTCATCGTTCGACTACATGAGCTCAACCCCGACGCTGTTCAACGCCGGCACCATGCGATCCCAGCTCTCCTCCTGCTTCCTGACCACCGTTTCGGACGATCTCGACGGCATCTACAGCGCCATCCGCGACAATGCGCTCCTGTCCAAGTGGGCGGGCGGCCTCGGCAACGATTGGACACCGGTGCGCGCGCTCGGCTCCTACATCAAGGGCACCAACGGCAAGTCCCAAGGCGTAGTGCCGTTCCTGAAGGTGGTGAACGACACGGCGGTAGCCGTGAATCAGGGTGGAAAGCGTCGCGGAGCGGTGTGTTCGTACCTCGAGACCTGGCACCTCGACATCGAGGAGTTCCTGGAACTGCGCAAGAACACCGGCGACGACCGTCGCCGCACCCACGACATGAACACCGCGAACTGGGTTCCCGACCTGTTCATGAAACGCGTCTTCGAGGACGCTCAATGGACGTTGTTCTCACCCAACGAGGTCCATGACCTGCACGATCTCTGCGGTGCCGCATTCGAACGCCGCTACATCGAATGCGAAGCCATGACGGCCAGCGGCAAGATCACGCTCTACAAGCGCGTAGCGGCCCGGGAGCTATGGCGCAAGATGCTATCGATGCTCTTCGAGACCGGGCATCCGTGGATCACCTTCAAAGACGCCTGCAATCTGCGCTCGCCGCAGCAGCACAACGGGGTCGTGCACTCGTCGAACCTGTGCACCGAGATCACCCTGAACACATCGGGCGACGAGATCGCGGTGTGCAACCTGGGCTCGGTCAACCTCGTCCAGCACGTTGAAGGTGGAAAGTTGGACACCAAGAAGCTCAAGAAGACGGTGAAGACCGCCCTCCGGATGCTCGACAACGTGATCGACATCAACTACTACGCGGTCACCCAGGCCCGCACCTCCAACATGCGCCATCGACCGGTTGGCCTCGGCATCATGGGATTCCAGGACGCGCTCTACAAGCAGCGCATTCCCTACGCATCCGATGCCGCCGTGGAATTCGCCGACCGCTCCATGGAAGCACTGTCGTACTACGTGATCGAGGCCTCGTCGAAACTGGCGAAGGAACGGGGAAGCTACTCCACCTTCGAAGGATCACTTTGGAGCCAGGGCATCCTGCCCATTGATTCGTTGAAGCGCCTGGGCGACCAGCGCGGTCCGGAATATCTCCAGGTCGACATGTCGACGACACTGAACTGGGAAAAGCTGCGCGCCCGGGTGCGCGCCAACGGCATGCGCAACTCCAACGTCATGGCGATCGCCCCCACGGCGACCATCGCCAACATCGTCGGCGTTTCCCAGTCCATCGAACCGAGCTATCAGAACCTCTTCGTCAAGTCGAACTTGTCCGGTGAATTCACGGTGGTCAACCCGTTCATGGTTCACGACCTGAAGCGTCTCGGGCTGTGGGACAAGGTCATGGTCAACGACCTCAAGTACTTCGACGGCAGCATCGCCGCCGTCGATCGCGCGCCGCCGGAACTGAAGCAACTGTACGCAACAGCCTTCGAGGTGGAACCTCGCTGGCTGGTGGACGCCGCGTCGCGACGCCAGAAATGGATCGACCAGGCCCAGTCCCTGAACCTGTACATCGCCAACGCTTCCGGCAAGAAGCTGGAAGTCACCTACCAGATGGCATGGCTGCGCGGCCTGAAGACCACCTACTACCTGCGCGCCCGGAGTGCGACGAGCACCGAGAAGTCGACCCTCGACAATCCCGGCAATTCCTTGAACGCGGTGTCGGCTGACCTGCGATCGGCAAGTGCGGAGTCGAGTACGCCGGCAACGACTGCTGCGACGCCTTCCGGTGATACCGCCGCGGCGACGAGCGGGGTCTCGCCTCAACTGGACCTCGGCGACCCGGCGAGCGTCCCCGCGGCATGCTCCATCGACGACCCGGATTGTGAAGCGTGTCAGTAGGCCAGCAGGAAGCCAGTAGGCCCGCAGGAACAAACGTCAAAAACACACGATGATCGAAGGAACGAAATCATGTTGAGTTGGGAAGACTACGATCAAGACGATGCCATCCAGGCCCGAGGCCTGGGGGCGGCCCTCTCCACGAGACAGACACCCGGTGGAGAAATACCTCTCGCCGAAGTGGACCAATTCGCCACCGTTCCCGTCTTGACCACGGTCGCGGATATGGAACCCCCTACACCCAAACCGGAACTGGTGGCTATGCCCATCGCCCCGGTTGCGGAAGTCGCCCTGCCGAAACCTCCACCGGTGACCGTCGCCAAGGCACTGGCGATTCCGGTCGAGCCCCCCGACCAGGCGGCTGCGCCCGCCCGGGTCGAGACCGTTGCGCCGCCCGTAGACACCGCCCCGAGCCACGCTGTCCGGGAAGCGGTGACCGTGCGCCCCGACCGCGAATCGGAGATGGAGTCCAGCGAACGCGTCACCGTCGACCAGAAGCGCATGATCAACTGCCGCGCCGATCTTAACCAACTCGTGCCGTTCAAGTACGACTGGGCGTGGCAGAAGTACCTGGACGGCTGCGCCAACCACTGGATGCCCCAAGAGGTCAACATGACGGCGGACGTCTCGCTGTGGAAGTCCGATGCCGGGCTCTCCGCCGACGAGAAGGTCATCGTCAAACGCAGCCTGGGGTTCTTCTCGACGGCGGATTCGCTGGTCGCCAACAATCTGGTGCTGTCCGTGTACCGGCTCATCACCAACCCGGAGTGCCGCCAGTACCTCCTTCGCCAAGCCTTCGAGGAGGCGATCCACACCCACGCGTACCAGTACTGCATCGAGTCGCTGGGCATGGATGAAGGCGAGATCTTCAACATGTACCACGAGGTTCCCACCGTCGCCGACAAAGCTTCCTGGGCACTGAAGTACACGCGCGAACTGGGCGACCCGAACTTCCAGACCGGCACCGAGGAGAGCGACAAGGCGTTGCTCAAGAACCTCATCGCCTACTACTGCGTCATGGAAGGCCTCTTCTTCTACTGCGGGTTCACGCAGATCCTCTCCATGGGCCGGCGCAACAAGATGACGGGCACATCCGAGCAGTTCCAGTACATCCTGCGCGACGAGTCCATGCACGTGAATTTCGGCATCGACGTCATCAACCAGATCAAGCTGGAAAACCCGCACCTGTGGGACGACGAGATGCAGGAACTGGCGACGCGCATGATTCTGGAAGGCACGGAACTCGAAACGCGCTATGCCCGGGACACCATGCCCCGCGGCGTGCTCGGCATGAACGCCAACACCATGGCCGAATACCTGCAGTTCATCGCCAACCGCCGGCTCGCCCAGATCGGCCTTCCGGAACAGTTTCCGGGCGTCAAGAACCCGTTCCCGTGGATGTCCGAGATCATGGACTTGAAGAAGGAAAAGAACTTCTTCGAGACCCGGGTGACGGAATACCAGACGGGCGGGGCGTTGAACTGGGATTGAGGAGCGACCGCTCCGGCAAGAGCCATCGTATTCCGAGACGCGTTCGCGCAGCGAGACGCACTAGCTGAAGACGCACTAGCTGAAAAGGATGCTCAATCCCGTTGGCGCAGCGTCCGGGTCATATCTAGCAACGCCGCAACAAACGCCGCTGGCTCGTCGAGGAAGACATGGTGCTGCGCGTCGGGCACCTCCACCACCCGTACATCACCTGGGATCAACGCTGCGGTGTACGCCACGGTCTGCTTGCTGCAGGACGCGCTCCGCTCGCCGTAGACGATGCCCACCGGATGCATTAGCCCGGTGTAGTCCTCCGGGTAGCGTTCGCCGCCCTTGAGCGTCAGCGGCAGCTCCTCGTCGAACTTCCATGCCCAGCCGCCGTCCACGCGCATGAGCGAGTGTCGGGCAATGTAGGTGAGGATGTAGCGGTTGGCGCACGGTTGCGGAGGAAACAGCCGGAAGCGCTCCTCGGCGACTTCGCGGTTGGGATAGACCTTGGCCCGACCGCCGCCCATCACCGGGCCTTCGGCAGGAACGGGCTCGTCAGGCGCACGGATGCCGGAGTCCACCAGGACCAGGGCACCGAAACGTTCCGGAAACGCCTTGGCGGCCTTGGCTGCCATCATGCCGCCGAAACTGTGACCCACAACCACGACATCGTTGCCGATGCCGGCGTCGTCGCAAACGCCGACGATCTCCCGCGCATAGATCTCGGCGTCGTAGGCGTAGCGGTAGTCGGAGTCTCCCATGCCGCTGAGGTCCATGGCGGCGATTCGGTATTCGTCCATGAGCTGGGGCGCGATGAAGTCCCACCACCGGGAGTGGGCGTTCATCCCGTGGATGAGCAACAGCGGTGGCTTCGAGGGTTCTCCCCAGGTTCGGTAGAATACATCGCACTCGTCGACCTCGACGGTGTGTTCTTGCGATGGCGTCTCCACGGCGGTCCAGAACCAGTCCGGGATCGCGGAATCGCCGCTCGTGTCCCATCGCGCCACGCCTCGCCTCCTTGACCGAACCGCGCATCAACTTCAGTCCAAGCATACTCCGATCCACGCGATCCACTGCGCGCCCCAGCCTGCTGAGGACAGTCGTCTCGCCCCAAGCGCGGCGGACCGGACGAGAACATTCCAATGCCGGGTGGGCGGCATGATCCGATTCATTCAACGGAGATTTGCGTCAGGCAACCGTGGGACGCACAATGGCTGTTCGCTTAAGTCGGCTGTGGTCCGTTTCGGGCCTATTCGAGGAGTGTCCCGTGGCCGGACTCCAGATCGCTCAACATGCACCGCCCGCCCGAGGCGGAGATGGCGTTCTGGATATTGCTACGGCGCCTCCAAGGCCGCACCGAGCCGCTTTGCAGCGGACACCTGCGGGAACCCGGGCTGTTGACG
>JAKZRQ010000195.1:0-40153 GCA_047518105.1 Pseudomonadales bacterium
CCAACGGCGGTCGGCGGTCGGCCCATGGGCGGGCTCGCTCGAACGTCGCCGCGCCGCGCAGCACCAGGTGGTCGGCGGCGCGCCTGCCCACCAGTTGCAGACCGACGGGCAAACCGTCTTCCGTGAAGCCGCAGGGCACGGTCGCGGCGGGCAGACCAGCCATGTTGAACGGGTAGCAGAATTCCGACCAGCTCAGCCAGTCCCAAGGGTGCTCTGGCCAGTGGGCGGGCTGCAGGCGCTCCACCGGGAACGCGGCCACCGACACCGCTGGGGTCAGCAACAGGTCCCAGTCGGCCATGAACCGGTGCATGCGTTCCACGTAGGCGAGTTTGCGGGCGCGCATGGCAAGGTAGGTCTCGGCAGAGGTCCCGCGACCGGCCCGGATGCAGGCCACGAGACCGGGGTCCATCTGGTCCTCCCACCGATCCAGGTGAACGCTGAGCGGGGATTCGTGGACCGCCCAGAAGAAGCGGCCGATCTCCGGACCTTCGGGTCCCCAGGCCGGACTCACCTCCTCGACGCGGCAGCCGAAGTCCTCGAACGCAAGCACCGCCTTGCCGACCAGCCCGGCGACCTCCGCGTCGACCCGGGCATGACCGAGATCGGCGCTGAAGGCGACGCGAAGGTTGCGGACATCCACGTCCAGATCGGCAAGGTAGTCGGCCCCGGAACCGAGGAGGCTCGTATGGTCGAACGGATCCGGACCAGCGGTGGCGTTCAAGAAGAGCGCCGCGTCGGCCACGGTCCGAGCGATGGGTCCGACGTGGGAGACCTGGTCGTTGTTGCGTACGGGCAAGTGGGGCACCAGTCCCCAGGTTGGCTTGAAGCCGAAGACACCGCAGAAGTGGGACGGCATCCGGATGGAGCCGGCGCCGTCGGAGCCCTGGTGGAGCGGCCCGAAACCCGCAGCCGCCGCGACTCCGGCGCCAGCGGACGAGGCGCCGGCGTTGTACCCGTGTTTCCAAGGGTTGTGGGTGGCTCCGGTAAGCGGACTGCGGCTCACTCCGCTCCAGCCGAATTCCGACGTGGTGGTCTTGCCGAGAATGACCGCACCGGCGGCCTTCAGACGGGCCGTGACGGGCGAGTCGGCATCGCTGATCTTGCCAACCTGGCTGCGCGAGCCTTGTTCGATGGGATGACCCTTCAGATCGTGCAGGTCCTTGATGGTTGCCGGGACGCCGTGCAGCGGACCGCGCAGTTCGTTGGCCATCAATGACCGTTCGGCCTCCCTCGCCATTTCGCGAGCAAGCTCGACCGTGAGGTTCGCAAACGCGTTGACCCGGTTGTTGTGGCAGTCGATGTGGTCGAGCAGTGCGTTCAGCAACTCAACCGGGGAAAGCGTCCGTGATCGGATGAGCGCGCCCAGGTCGGTCGCCGAGGCGAAGCACAGGTCATCGCTCATGACGGCGCCGAAGTCCGTTCGATGGTGCCCGGCATCGCCGACCCATGGGTCAGGAAGCCGCTCGATCGTCGTGCAGGTCGTTGATTTTGCGGTCGAGTTCGAATTTGGGATCGGTGACGATGGCTTCCAGCGTGCGCACCCGCTCCTCCAGGTTGCCTTCGCCCTCGAGGGCGGCGAGTCGGGCTTCCAGACGTTCGACGTCGGCCTTGCCCACTCTCGATTTCGACTTGGCGTAGGTGCGGTACGCCTCCAATAGGCAGCCGCACGCGACCACGAACGCGACAAAGCTCCAGAACCCCATCGGGAAAGTCTCCATGGTTGGGTTACCCGACTATAGAGCAATCAACATGCCAAAGGCAGTTCTCGACCGTAAGGTATTGATTCAATGCCCATCCCTGATGGGTCTCCCGAGATCGCCTAGCCCGGCGTTAGTGGATTTGACCAACGTTTCGCGTACTGACTATCCGGTCTCTGCCGGCGTCCGACGCTTCGATTACACTGCGCCGTTTGGCAGGATCGGACTGACCCTGTGATTCTTCGGGCAACGGTCGCCTTGGTCGCAGTACTCGCGCTCGCTTCTTGCACCGAAGAGGTGGAACGCGAGTTGCCGGTGCAAGCGGTGGGCGACCTCCACGACACGATGACCTGGGTCATCGATCCGGCGGCCGACGTGATCTGGGGCTCGGTCGGAGCGATCATCACGCTCGAAGGCGAGCGGGATCTGGTGCCCACTACCGAAGAAGGCTGGGCCCGCGTCAGGCACAGCGCCGCGGTCGTAGCCGAGAGCGGCAATCTGCTGCTGATGCCCCACCTGGCCCCCGAAACGGATTCGGCAGCCTGGAACGAGTTCGCCGGGGGCATGACGCGCATCGCCAAGGACGCCATCGCGGCGGTGGACGCCAAGGACGGGGAGGCGCTGTTCGAGATCGGCGGCAACCTCTACAACGTCTGCCTGGCTTGTCACCAGGTCTATGCGCGCGGAGAAGAATGAACGTGCTGCCAGCCGAGTTCGGTGTCGACCCCACCGGGATCGGGCGCACACTCGGGCTGACAGGTCTCGGCGGCGTTCCGCCACGGGATGTGCACCGCACTACAACGCCCTTGGTGGAGGACGACCGCCGTTTCGAACTCGCTCCCTTCGAGTCGGTGGAACTCAAGTACGACCTCGCCCAAGGGGATGGCCTGACCTACGCGTGGACGGCGACCGGCGAAGTCGTATTCGATCTGCATGCCGAACCCGAAGGCGCGGATCCCGGGGTCGCCGAGAGTTTCGCCCAGGGAAGGGACGTAGCGGACAGCGGGACCTACGTCGCCCGATTCCCGGGCATCCACGGTTGGTTCTGGGAGAACCGGGGCACGGGCACGGTCACCGTCCGCTTGCGCGTGGCCGGCTTCGCCACAGGGGCGACGCGCTATCACGACGGCGACGCCCACCGCCTCGAGTGGCCGCTCGGCGAGGACGGTCCCGGCTGAACGATCCGGGTCCATCATCGATCAAACCGCGTAGAATCGCGCCATGAACATCTTCAAGACATTGGCCCAGAAGCCGTGGGTCCCCGACGACGACACCAACGTCGTGGAATTGCGCACGGCATCCTACGCCGCCGCCAACCAGAAGGTCGCTCTGGTGTGCTTTCTCGCCATCGTCAGCATACTGTTTTTCCTGTTCTTCGCGGCCTATCACATGCGCCTCGACCCGGTGGAACTCGCCGGCCAAGCGTCGGACTGGGTTCCCGTTCCGGAGCCACCGCTGTTGTGGTTCAACACCCTCGTGCTGGGATTGGCGAGCGTGGCCTTCGAGTGGGCGAGAAAGGCGTCGAACCGGCGCGACACGGGAACCGCCAAACTTGCGTTCTTCTCTGCAGGTGCCTTCACCCTGGTGTTCCTGGCGCTGCAACTGGTGGTATGGAACCAACTGCTCGGCCTCGGCTACTACGCCCACGCGAATCCCGCGAGCGCGTTCTTCTACCTGGTTACCGGGATTCACGGTGTCCACCTGCTCGGCGGGCTGGTGGCCTGGGGGCGCGCCGCCAGACGCTTTGTGCACGCGGACCAGACCCCAGCCCCGTTGGCGCGCAGCATCGATCTCTGCGCGCTCTATTGGCACTTTCTGTTGCTCATCTGGTTGGGGATTCTCGCGCTGTTCGTGAACACCTGATGGCGACGCAAATGCTCGAACGGGCGGTCAGGATCGATCTGCCGATCGAGGGAATGACCTGTAGCGCTTGCGTCGCCCGGCTGGAAAACGCGTTGACCCGCACGCCTGGCGTCGAGGCGGCCGATGTCAACCTGGCGCTGGAGCGTGCATCGGTTGCCTTCGACGGCAACGCAACCGATGCCGGAATGCTCACCGATGTCGTGGTCCGCACGGGTTTCGAAGTGCGCATGGAACAGCGTACCTTCGGCGTGGAAGGCATGACCTGCGCCGCTTGTTCGGCGCGCGTGGAAAAGGTGCTCCGGCGCGAACCCGGCGTGGTGGATGCGGACGTGAACCTCGCGCTGGAACGGGCCACGGTGACCGCGGCATCGGGTTGCGTGACCGCCGATGCCTTGGCGGAGCGGGTGGACCGGGCCGGATACCGGCTGGTGGCGGTGCCGGCAGGTGTGGGGGATGCGGTGGAGGACCCGGCCGGGGAACGGCGCCAGGATGCCGAACGCCGAACGGTTCTCGTCTCGGCGGCGCTCACGCTGCCCATGGTCGTCGGCATGGTGTTCGTCGCGTTCGGCTACGACGATCTCCACCTCATGCCGGCCGCCGAGGTGTTGCTGACGACGCCCATCCAGTTCGTGATCGGCGCCCGGTTCTATCGCGCTGCCTTCGCCGCGTTGCGCACGGGCGGCGCCAACATGGATGTGCTCGTGGTCTTGGGTACCACCGCGGCGTACGTCTATAGCTGGTACCTGCTTCTGGCCTTGGGACCCGCGGCCGACGGCGAGCTGTACTTCGAGGCCTCGGCCGTGATCATCACCTTGGTGCTGCTCGGCAAATACCTGGAGTCCAAGGCGAAGCGCGCAACCACCAGCGCCATTCGCCAACTGATGGATCTGCGACCGCCGAGGGCGCGCGTTCGCCGCCAGGACGGCACCGTGGAGGAACGCGACGTGATGCGGGTGGCCGTGGGGGATGCCGTTGTCATTCGCCCGGGCGAACGGATTCCGGTGGACGGCACGGTGACCGTCGGCGAGAGCGAGGTGGACGAGTCGTTGTTGACCGGGGAGAGCGTGCCGGTCGCCAAGGGCGTGGGCGACACCGTGACGGGTGGCGCCGTCAATACGGTCGGCTACCTCGAGATCCGAACCACCGCGGTGGGCGCGGACAGCACCCTTGCCCGCATTGTGCGCCTGGTCGAGGATGCTCAGCGCGGCAAGGCGCGGGTGCAGCGCCTGGTGGACCGGGTGAGCCAAGTCTTCGTGCCGATCATCGTCGTCATCGCGGTAGCGACATGCGCGACCTGGCTTGCTACGACCGGGAACGTGGAAGCGTCTCTAATCGCTGCGGTGTCGGTGCTGGTGATCGCTTGCCCCTGCGCTCTCGGTCTGGCGACGCCGACGGCGATCATGACCGGGACCGGTGCTGCCGCCCGGGCCGGCATTCTCATCAAGGATGTGGACACCTTGGAACAGGCGCCTGCGGTGACCACGTTGGTGTTCGACAAGACCGGCACCCTCACCGTTGGAAGCCCCGCCGTGACCGAAGTTCTGGCGTGGCAGGGCAGCGAGGAGCAACTGCTCGCCCTGGCCGCCGGCCTGCAGGGCCCGAGCGAGCACCCACTGGCCAAGGCCGTGGCTGCCTGTGCCCGCTCGCGCGGGATCGAACCGTTGCCGATCGCCGGGTTCCGCAATCATGTGGGACGGGGTGTCAGCGCTCTTGTCGATGGAACACAGGTTCGCATCGGCAACCGGGACTTCGTCGGCGAGATCGCCGGCGAACAGGCGGTACCCGCACATGGCGGATTCGCCGATGCCTCCTCCACCATCGTCTGGATTGCAGACGAACACGGGTCCAAGGGCGCGTTGGCGTTTTCGGACGCCTTGCGGCCGGATGCGAAGGATGCGGTGGCGATGCTCCTGGCGTTGGGCGTGCACCCCGTCATCCTGTCGGGCGATGCGGCACCCGTGGTGCGGCGCGTGGCCGAAGAGGTCGGCATCGCGGAAGCCCATGCCGGCATGCGCCCGGATCAGAAGGTCGAGTGGATGCGCGAACGCATGGCCCATGGCGAATGCGTCGCCATGGTGGGCGACGGGATCAACGACGCGCCGGCGCTTGCCGCGGCCAGTGTCGGATTCGCCCTCGGGTCGGGCACCGATATCGCGATGGAGACCGCTGGCATCACCCTGATGCGGCCGGCCCTCTCGTTGATACCTGCGGCGATCAAGGCTGGTCGGGCGACATTCCGCAAGATCAAGCAAAACCTGTTCTGGGCCTTCGTATACAACGTGATAGGCATTCCCGCGGCCGCTCTGGGCTACTTGAGCCCAACGCTGGCTGGCGCGGCAATGGCGTTTTCCAGCGTCTGCGTCGTGTCCAACTCACTCCTGCTGCGCAGGTGGAAACCTGCATGACGTAACGACGACCTGCGACCCCGCGCAGGTCGCAGTGGAGGAAACTCAAGGCGTCCGTCGTCGAAGCCCGGATAACGGGCCTCGACGCTCCGCATGGGGTCTTCCGGCCCGGCGGGTCCCACATCGAGTGGCCCGCCGGTGGCCGATGGGCCGGTGGGAACGAGAGGACGGTTGCTGGGAGTTAGTCTCCGGTTGGCAACTTCGCCGTCGCCGTACCGAACACGCGCGTCTCGCCCGCCTCGTTGGTGATCGTGATGTCGATTTCCACCGTCCCGGCTTCCTCGTCGATGTCGGTGACGACGCCGGTGATGGTGTGTGGATGATCGACTTGTACGGGTGCCCGGAAGATCGTGTCGATGGCGACGATCTCGGCATCCGGTGCCCAGCGGTGGATCATCGCACCGAGGAAGCCTTGGCTCATCACGCCCGGCACGATCGCCCCCGGCAGGCCTTCCTTGCGGGCGCCCTCGTGGTCGGTGAAGCGGGGCGCGTTCCAGCCCACTTGCTGGCCGAACCGGCGGGTGGCCTCGATGCTGGTATCCGGCGCGAAGTTCGGCAGTTCGCCACCGAACTCCACGTCGGCGATTGTTCTTACAGTTGAATCAGCCACGGGGTCTCTCCCGGATCACGGTTCTGGTGTCGGCGTTGGCGATGTGGGTGCCGTCCTGATCGTATAGCTCCATGCGGGTGACCAGGAACACCATGCGTCCGGAACGCCCCGTCTTGGCATAGATGTCGTGCAGGTGGCTGCGGCCGGTCAGGGTCGCGCCGTCGCGCACCGGCGCTTTCCATTCCACCCCCTTGCCCGCGTCCATGCCCATGCCGCCCAAATTGGGGAAGTCCGGGGGGATGTTGCGGCCGCCGACCAAGGTCGAGACGAACGTCGGGGGTGCTTGGAAGTCCGGGTGCGACGCCTCGGTGAACTTCGGTGCGGTCTCGCCGCATACCTTGGCGTATTCGGCGAATCGCGAGCCGACGATCTCGAAGGAGACCTCCTCGAACTTCCGGTTCAAGAACCGCTCGCGAAGCGCCTGGATGTCTTCGTCTACCGCTTCCTGTTCTGCCACTTGGCTACCTCGTTTGCTTGTTGGTTGTTCGCCGCGTCAGGTCCGCAGGGTGATGGCCCGGAACTGCTCGCCCTTCAACGCCTGCACCAGTTCGGCTTGTGTGGTCACCGGTTCGGGGAACTCGGTGGCGCAGCGACCGATGTGGCTGACGATGTGCGAGTCGCTGCCGCCGATGCCGAGATAGCCGAGTTCCTGCGCCATGGCCGCGGCGACGGCGTCCTCGTCGCTGCGGCTGCCGCCATTGTATATCTCGACGATCCGCACGCCGCGGGGGACGCCGTGTTGGTCCAGATGCGCCGACATGCCTACCCTGGGCCGGCCGGGATGGCAGGGGACGGCCACCGCGTCGTGGGCGTTGCAGGCTGTGACGACCTGTTCGAGAGCCAGGTCGATGCGGGTGAAGTCGAATGCCTCGTAGAGCGACTCGGTGACCCCGAATACGAGTACGTGCCCGTACTCGGTTTCCACTTCGGAACCTTTCAGGATGACCAGATCGTGCTCGCGGGCCAGTTCGCTGTAGTCGGACTCGAAATCGAACTGGCGATGCTCGGTGAGCACGAAACCGTCGATGGGCACGTTGCGGGTGCGGATCCACTGACAGTAGTTCTGCACTTTCGCGCGTCCGTCGTCGGACTTGATGGAGTGGGTGTGGAGGTCGAGGATCACGGCGCGGCTTCCAAGGCTTCGAATCGTTGCCACTCCTGATCGAGCTGGGAGATCAATTCCGCCTCGGTACCGGAATTGTCGATCACGACATCGGCCTTGGCGATTCGTTCCGCATTGGAAAGCTGGGCGTCGATGCGGGCTTCAACGGTCGCCTGATCGACGCCATCCCGGGCCGTGGCTCGACCGATCGCCACTTCCCTGTCGACGGCGACAACCCATACCTCGTCGACATCCTTCTGCCAGTTGGCCTCCAGCAGGACGGCCGCTTCGAGCACCACGACCTGTGCACCGGCGGTTCTGGCGATGGCGATTTCCTCCCTGGCCATATCGAGGATGCCCGGCCAGACGATATCCGTCAGCCTGGTCAACTGATCGGGCGAGCCGAACACCTTGCGGCCCAATGCCCTTCGATCAATCTCGCCACTGGCACCGACGATGTCGTCGCCGAATGCGGCCACCACCTGGTGGAATGCCGGACGCCCGGCTTCGTACACTCGGTGTCCGAGTCCGTCGGCGTCGATCATGCGGGCGCCGCGCCCGGCCAAGTGTCGAGCGGCGGTGGATTTTCCCGACGCAATGCCGCCGGTTAGACCGATAACGACCAAGTCTGCTCGCTCGTCCGCTAAACGTGCAATCTTAGCGGCTCGCGCGGCGGCGTACTAGATCGTCTCGCTCGCTCGGCTCCGAGCGAGCTGGTTCGGGCTTGTGGAGAGTTGATGTCGATGTCCTACCTGGCGCTGGCGTACGTCCACCTTGCCACGGTGGTGCCATGCTTCTTGATGGGCGCATGGCTTCTGTCGCGGCCCAAGGGCACACCCAACCACAAGCGGCTGGGCAGGGTCTACGCGACCTTGATGCTGGTCACCGCGGTGTTCACCCTGGCAATGCCGGCGGACGTTGGCCCGCGTGTTCTCGACCACTTCGGTTTCATTCACCTGTTCAGCGTTCTGGTTCTGACGTGCATTCCGCTTGCCATCTACAGTATCCGGCGCGGCAACGTGGCCGCACATCGGGGCAACATGCTCGGCGTCTACATAGGCGGCATTCTCATCGCGGGATCCTTCGCGCTCATGCCGGGACGCATGCTGCACGCGCGGTTGTTCGGCTGACGGCCGATCCGGACGGTCGGACGCTGGTACTTGCGGCGACTTTCGCGTATCCACGGCTCCGGATTCCTTGAGCACGCCGAATGTTGACACTTGAACGCGCCGATAGGCGCGCGCCCGGGTAGCGAGACGCACTAGATTCCTTGAGCGCTCCGAATGTTGACACTTGGGTTGCATTTCGAACGAAGCCGGGAGAATGCGCGCCCTACGGGCGCGTTTAGGAATGCGTTAGCATTCTCGATCGCGCCGTCAGGCGCGCCGACGCACATGCGGCGCGCCTAGGCCCCGGTGTGGCCGACCAGTGCGCAACGCTTGCATTGGGGGTTTGCCTACCACGATCATCAACGAATTGTGAATCCAAGGGAGAATCCCATGGCCAAGTACATGCTCAAGGCCAACTACACGCAGCAGGGACTCGCTGGGCTGCTGAAGGAAGGTGGGACGGGACGCCGCAAGGCGTTGACCGCAACCGTCGAGGGGGTGGGAGGCAGCGTGGAGGCGATGTACTACGCCTTCGGCGATTGCGATCTCTACCTGATCGTCGATCTGCCGGACGAGGCATCGGCGACCGCGCTCTCGCTGGCGATCGGCGCCGCTGGCGCATTGGACCTTACGGTCACCGTGCTGATCACGCCGGAGACCGTGGACGAGGCAATCGACAAGCGAGTTCCCTACCGAGTACCCGGCGCCTAGGGTTGCACTCGAATGCCGCTCATCTGCCCGAGTCCTTACGTTGTGAATCCGTCAGCGTCGTTCTCGAGGCGATACTCAACGCACTTTCGTCGTACGGGGCTTGCCCGTCAAATACCGGAGCGCCAATACCGGGCCGACCTGCTCGTGCCCAGGATTTGTCGCACACCCACCGACCAGACACGCTCCAACACCCGAAACGACCCCTGCTATACTCTGCCAGATGAATGGCCCTCCCGATGCCGACCAGTTGGTAGAACGCGTACGCGTCCTGTTCGGCGTCGTGACTCTCGAGCCCGAGGCTCTAGAGCAGCCTGCGGACTCGCCGTACGCGGCGTCCGCCACAATCGAGAATTTCCATATCCCGATTCCTGACAGCCATGCGCAGCCTGTCGACCCCGCCTGTGCCGCCGCCGCCTGGCTCACCACGCCCAATCCCTCCTTCGGTGGCGTATGTCCGCAGAACCTCATCGACGGCACTGATGACCAGAGAGCCTTCCTCGCTTCTGTCCTGTCCTCCATCGAAGACGGCGCCTTCTCTTGACCCCGGGTCCACTCGCTCGCCTGGGTCCTTGGTATGGCGCGGCTCCCTCCGCAGTTGCCGTGCCCCACCATGTTCCTTCCTCCACGTCCCGCAACCGTTTCAACGATGGCGCGGGCGCGTTTGCGTTACGTTATTTTGCCGCTGACCCGGTAACCGCCCTCCTCGAGGCGGTGGCCCTGCATGGCTCCTACGCCACGGGCTTCGTACCAGCGCCACCGCCCACGCGACCTTGGACGGTCTTCCGCTACGACATCGCCCAGCTCCTGACCGTCATCAGTTTCGCCGACCCCGCAGTCCGCACCGCCACGCCCACCACCACCCAAGAATTGACGGGCGACTGGCTCGGTTACCACCACCGCAAACTCTACACCCATGCCCTCCCGCCCCATCTTCCCCGCGTACACCCGGCCCGCGACGCCGCGCCCACGCAGCGACTCGCCAACCGCGTGTACGGCTTGCCTTCAGTCCACGGCTTTCTGTCGCCGTCGGCCAAATCTCCCTTGATCGCCAACCTTGTCCTCTTCTTTGGCCGACTACCAGCCGGCTCTGTCCGACATACCGGGTCTGCGACCTCCGCCCTCTAAGCACACTAGCCGCCACTATGCCGTTTGCCGTCCGTGCAGCCTTCTGGCATGTGTACCGCTTGGACCGAAGCCCGACGACTCTCCGCCACCCCTAGTAACGATGGCGACTACGCCGAGTGTCCTGTCGCCTTTCCCCACATCTGAGCTTGCCAGGTACGGCGCCCCCGCCTGTTCGATGCCCGACTACGGCAATTCGTCGAACACCATGTATTCGATGCGATAGCCGACGGAGAGCCATCTACCGACGTGGTCGCCGGTCCCGGCAGCATGCCGCCGTCCGCACCAGATCGATTCCCGTGACTCGGCATGACTCGTCGCCGGCCGCGCCGCAGCTTGGCCGCCGATCTCAGCGTACGCCGCGTCGTTCTTCCAGCGTCGCGCGGATCTCACGGGCCTTGGCCTCGCTGATGCCGTAGTTCGCGATCAGCAGCATGGCGAGGATGGAGGCCGCGAACGGCACGGTGACATCGTAGATGCGCATCAGGAACAACGTGCGCTCGGACTGCTCGCCCCCCAGGTCGACATCGAAGCCGGTGGCGTTCAGCAGGAAGCCGCCGGCGCCCAGCGCAGCGGCCATGCCGAGCTTGACCACCCACCAGAAGATTGCGCCGTACATGCCTTCCCGGCGTTCACCGGTCTTCAATTCGTCCTGGTCGCAGACGTCCGCCACCATGGACCCCATCAGGGTGAACAGGCTGCCGAGTCCGAAGGCCATGAGCGGCGCCGGCAGCAGCAGCAACCACGGATTGGCCGGGTCGTAGCAGAACCATTTGAGTCCGTATCCGATGGTGGAGACGCCGATGCAGACGAAGAAGGCGCGTCGCTTGCCGATCAAGGTACCGAGCCACGTCGTCAACAGGATGACCAAGAAGGTGGCACCCGCCGAGACCGTGCCGGCCAGGCCGATCCAGTAGGCCGCTGCATTCTGGTCGCCGGCGAATACGTAGAAGATGACGACGTACGACTGGAAAGCGGCAACCAGTTGGAAGCCATTGAAGACCAGGAAGGTCGCGCCGCAGAGCATCCGGAAATCGAAGGAGCCGAGGGTCTTGCCGAAGCTGCTGACGAATTCGAAGACCGCATTTGCGACCGTGACCAACCTCTGTACCACGGTGACGCTGCGTTGGGGCTTCGGGGGGACGCCGACCGTATGGCGCTCCCTGAGAAGGAGTGCGGGCAGGATGCCCAGGCCAGCGCAAACCACCGCGAGGGCGATGGCAAGTGCCGCGGCGCCTTGGCGCATGTCGCCGAACACGGGGAGTTCCATGAACAGCAGGAACCACGGCGCGACTACCCAGGCGAACTGGGCAATGAAGTTCTGCACGCCCATGAGCCGGGTGCGCTCGTTGTAGTCCGGCGTGAGTTCGTAGCCGAGGGCGACCCAAGGCGTGGCGAACACGGTGTAGCCGAGGTAGAAGATCAGCGAACCGTCGAGAAAATAATTGAAGTAGAAGGACTCGCTACGTCCCTCGGGAAGTTGCCACAGCAGCGCAAGCAGCAGCGGTGCGACGAGGGCGCCGACGAAAATGTACGGCCGCCGCCGACCCCATCGCGACCGGGTGTGGTCGGAGATATGCCCCATCACCGGGTCGGTGATGGCGTCGGTGAGGCGGGGCAGGGCACCGAGCAGGCCAACCAGGGCCGGATTCATGCCGTAGCCGAGGTTGAGCGCGATCATCATGCCGCCGCTGCCGGCGGCGAGCAGATTGTTGGCGAGACCACCGGCGCCGTAGGCGCCCATCTTCAGATAGGGAATGGCGGTCTTCCGGCGCTGTTCGCGCGCGCGTCGCCGGGGTGCTCACTTCCGTTTGCCGTAGACCAGGAACGGGATGTTCGCGTGCGCCGCGTGGCCTTGACCGTCGTAGGCCATGACGAAGAGGCGGTATTGGCCGGGCTCTCCGGGAGCGACCAAGGCCACTTCGGCTTGGTCGGAGTCGTCGACGATCAGCCCCTCGAGGTCGCTGATCGACGCTTCCAGGTCGCCGCCGACGACGGTAGCGGTGGTCTCGGTCTTGACGCTCCAGCGGTAGGCGAGCGGATCGCCCTCCGGGTCGACGACCGATACCTTGGCGGTGTAGCGCTTGCCCGCAGCCAAACGGACGCTATCGCTCGCCGGTCGGCGCGCCAGGCGCAGCGATTGAAGCACCGGCGCTTGGTTGGCGGGCAACCGGCCGGTTCAGGCATGGTGCAAGGCGTCAACCGTCGCGGTGGATTCGCCGGTCTCGGTGAACAGGCTGAACCACGTCGGCGTCCGCTCCTGCTTCTGGCCCCAAAGGAAAGCGTAGGAACCGAGCCCGGGACCGAGAAACGGCTTGATCAACTCGGTGTAGCTTCGGAGGTAGTGGCGCGCCTTCTCGGAACTGTCCTGTTCGATGGGTGCGCCCCAACGGGTCTTGCCAACCTCCCAATGCCCAAGCGGCCCCCATTCGGTGATCATGAACGGTCCCGCGCGCAGGTACTTGATGGCCTTGGGCATCAGCGCCAACGCCCCGTAGGCCTGCAGGCTGAGGAAGTCGAGGTCATGGGCCCTCTCGCGAACCAGTTCGACGGTCTCCCTGTCGAGCGCGGTGATGGTGGTCGTCGTCGGGTGGTTCGGATCCAAATCGTGAATGAGTTGCGAGAGTCCGTTGACCGCGTCGTAGACGCGGGGATTGGTGAAATTCATGTCCAGTTCGTTGCCGATGATCCAGGCCAGGAGTGCGGGGTGGTCCTTGTAGCGCAGCGTCGCTGTGCGGACGTTCTGCCGTTGCTCCGCGATGCTTGCCGGATCGTCGTAGTCGAAACCGAAGCGTTCCGCCGCCACCGGCAGACCCATGGAAACGGTCAAACCGTGGCGATGCGCGGCATCGAGCGTCGCTTGGGCTTCCTCGACGCCCCAGGTTCGGATGGAATTGCCGCCCCGCGCTGCGACGCTGCCCAGATCGATCCCCACGGTGCCGGTGCCCTTGACGAGGTATGGCGTGCCGTCGCGCAGGAGGGTGTAGCCGTCGTCGACGCGGACCACTTCGACCTTGGCGGGATCGGCACCGTGGCCGATGATCGGCGTGAGCAACGCGGTGGCGAGCGCCAAACCCCATCGCAGTCGGTTCATGTCGAGGGCTTCCTAAGCTGGTCGGGTTCCGCCATTGACGAGCGCGCGATCAATTCGCAGTCGAACGTCTCCTGGCGCGGGGTTGCGTCGCCGGCGAGGCCTGCGATGAGAAGTTCGGTGGCGCGAAATGCCATCGCCGCGATGGGCTGTCTCACCGTGGTCAGCGACGGCCAAGTGTGCAGCGCCGTGGGCGAGTCGTCGAATCCCGCAACGGACAGTTCGTTCGGGATGTCGATTCCGGCTTCGTGGGCGGTGACGACGACGCCGGCCGCGGTGTCGTCGTTGCTGGCGATGATGGCGGACGGCGGATCGGCGAGGCGCATCAGCGCCAAACAGCCGCGTTTGCCCGAATCGAAGTCGAACCGTCCGTCGACAATCAGTGCCGGATCCACGGGCAGGCCGTGATCGTCCAGGCATTCCAGGTAGCCGTCAAGCCGCTTGCCGCTTGCGCCGTGCCTGGGATCGCCCTTGACGAAGCCGATGCGGCGATGTCCCAGAGACAGCACGTGGGCGGTGAGCGCGCGCCCGGCTTCGACGTCGTCCGGGCTGACCGACGACCACTGGGGATTCACCGTGCGCGGCGAGACCTGGACGAACGCGGTACCGGTATCGACAAGCAACGACGTGATGTCGCTGCGGTCGGCGATCGGCGCCGTCAGCAGAAGTCCGTCGACGCGGGTCTGACGCACGAATTGGCGGACGTCGGATGGTGACAGGTCGTCGGCGCACGGACGCAGCATTAGGGCGTGGCCATTTGACTCACAGGCGGCGTAGGCGCCTTCGAGCAGTCTTTGGATGTAGCTGAACTCGTGTGGATTCTCGTACAGCAGGCCAATCGACCGCGTCCGCCTGCCCGCGAGGCCACGTGCGGCCGGATGCGGTTCGTAGTCGAGCGCCGCGATCGCCCGCCGGACTTGCTCCCGGGTTTGCGAGCGGACGTTCGGCTCGTCGTTGAGCACCCGCGAGACCGTCTTGATCGATACGCCCGCGCACTTGGCGACATCGTGAATGGTTGCGGCCCGGTGGGCGCCAGTGGCGCGCCCGCCGTCGTCCGGCTCGCTGCCCGGACCTGTCCTGCCGCTTGCCGTCAAATGTCCAGCCAAGGCGTCCCGATCGACGTCCCAACCGACCTTGTGATATCCATTTGGCGGTCGCCTACAGGTCGCCGATCCGGTAGCCCTCGTTGTTCTGGGCTTCCGCCGTGCCGAGACCCTGTGGGCCGACATCGTTGTAGTAGGAGTCGTTCGCGAGGGAGAACCCCGCGAAACGAATGGCCGCCTTGTCGCCCAAGGGCAGGTTTACAGCGCCCCGGTAGACGCGCATGGAGTAGTCTCCAACCTCGGCTTCGAGCGCCAGCTCCGTGCGCCCCAGTCCGGGTCGCCACGGGATGATGTTGACGGAGCCCGCCGTTGCGTTGCGACCGCGCAGGGTACCCTGGGGTCCGACGTTGACTTCCACCCGGCCGATGTCGAAGAACGCGGATCCGATGCCGCTCGTACGCGGAATGTAGACGCCGTCCAGGTGCGTGGCGGCGGCTGGGTCGCCGAGCTCTGTTGTTGGAGGAACCGACGCCCCGGATCCAGACCTCGATGTTGCCGCCCTTGTTGCCGATCTCGAGGCCGGGTGCCAGCTCGCTCAGGTCGGTAATGTCCTGAACGCCCTGCATCTTCAGGTCCTCGCCTTGGAAGTTGTAGGCGGTTACACCCAGATCCTGCAGATTCTGCTCGCGCCGTTCGACGGTGACGACCACTTCCTCGATTCGGCCACGCGACCGCTCCTCCGCATCTTCTGCTTCTACTTCCTGGCCGACGCCGGGAAGCGACGCGACGCCGAGGGAGATCGAGGCCAGAACCGCGAGGACGTGCTTGGCGTCGGGCGTTGCCTTTTGCATTGCGTTTTTCATGTCGTTTCTCCTGTCCTCTGCTGCCCTATTGCGATGGCGCGAGGCGCACGTTGTCGATGCGCGCCACGGCGCCGTCGGCGTTCTCCCAATCGGGAAAGAACAGCACCAGTGTGAGATCGGAGAGATCGAGACCCGCCAGATCGGTATCCAAATCGAAGCTGTAGGCTTGCCAGTCCGCGCTCGGTGTCGGATTCCGCCTGTCGTCATCAGGATGTCGACGAAGGTTGCCGCGCCGCCGCTCTCCAGCTTGATGTGCCACTGCGAGCCGTCGGGCGGCGGCGACACCTCCTTGAAGTCGAATTCCAGCGTACCGCCCGCCGTCGCGCTGGCATCCACGCCGGCGGCTGCTTGCAGGCCGGTCACCGTGCCGCCGGCGCCGAAGGACAGTTCGATGACGTTGCCATGCGCGTCGTCGTCGGCGACCTCGCTGAAGGTGGCCGCGCCGCAGCAGTCCCATAGGAACCAGCCGTCCGCCGGAGCATCCCGGTAGAGTTCGATCGGCCCCACGCCGGGCACGAACCGGACGTTGTCGAGGCGTACCACGGCACCGTCCGCGTTGGCCCAGTCCGGGAAGACCATGACGAGTTTCACGTCGCTGAGATCGAGCCCGGCCAGATCGCCGTCCAAGGTGAACCGGTAGTGCTGCCATTCGGCATGCGGCACTGGATTGCCGGCGTCGGTGAGCAGCACCTCGACCGCCGTCGCCGCATTGCTGCTTTCGAGCTTCAGACGCCAGACCGAGCCCGAGGGCGGCGGACTCACCTCCTTGAGGTCGAATTCCGGCGTGCCGGACGCGAGGCCGCTGAGATCAACGCCCTCGGTTGCCTGGAACCCGGTGACGGTGCCGCCGGCGCCGAAGGCGAGTTCCACCACTTTGCCGTGGTCGGCATCGTCGTCCACCTCGCCGAAGGTCGCCCCGCCGTAGCAGTCCCAAAGGAACCATCCCTCGGCAACGCTGTCGCCGTACAGTTCCCTAGACCCGGCATCACCGGGCACATCGCCCGGCAGCCACTGGACATTGTCGAGCTGGAAGGTCAGGGCGACGCTCTGATCCGTTGGGAAGATGACGAGGCCGGTATTGACGGCGGTTAGGTTGAGGCCGCCGCCCAGCAATTGGACGACCGGGATTTCAACCGTCTCCCAAGCACCGTCGCCGACCCGGCCGATGGGCTGGTCGCCGCTGGTACAGGGGAAGATGCAGTCGATCTTCATGGCCATGCCGCCGGCGTTGCCGTCGTAGTCCACGTTGATGTCGAAACTCACCACGCCCCCAGCGTACGCACTGAGATCCACGCCCATGCTGGATTGGATGAACCACACCCCGAAAGCGGAGCTATCGGAAAAGGTGACTTCGAGAATCTGGCCCCGTTCCGCCTCGTTGGCGGCGGTTTCCAGCCACTGCACCTTGTTGGCGGGATTGGTTCCGTCGCCGTAGTTGGCGAAGCCCGTGCCGGAGTCGGCCGCGTTGATGCCCACGTCCCAAACCGGATCGACGGCATCGAGGTAGACCGGCTGGGGTTCGCCTGACATGGGCAGCGGCGGGGCGGGCGGGGCGATGCCGCAGTCGCCTTCGCGGACGTGCCCGCAGACGATCCGGATGTTGTCCACCTGCACATGGGCGGAACTGGTCGGCTCGAGCACGAACAGGCTGAGAACCGCTTCGAGATCCACCGGGCCGCCGCCGAAGTTGCCGGCATTGTGCGCGATGTCGCTGATCTGCACGGTGACGGTGGTCCACTCGTCCTTGGCCAGCGTGGCCACGGGCAGGTCAATGAAACCGAGGTCGGGGAAGCCGCTGTCGAGCTTGACTTGAAGACTGCTCTCTAGATCCGTTTCCGCGCTGAACACGTACAGATCGAATTGCACCTCGCCCGCGTAGTTGGCGGGGTCGGAGGCGCTGCCCATGCCGAACAAGGTCTGCCGTTCTAGGTTGGCGGGGAAGATCGAGAAGTTGCCGCCGCCGCTGGTCTTGACATCGACCACCATGCCCTGATCGCCACCGGCATCGACTTGGGAGAGCGCAAGTGCGCCGCCGGCATCGTAGACGCCGAAGTCGAGCACGACCGCATCCTCGGCGTTGGGGAACAGCAACGGCCCCACGGTATCGGTGTAGAGGTCGTAGACCGCCCGGTACACGCCATCCGGCAAGGGTGCCGCGACGGCAGGGTTCGTGTAGTCCTCCAGGCCGTCGCAACCGACGCCGGTGTCGGTCTCGACGTTGCAGCGGTAGACCCGGACGTAGTCGACCCGCATCTCGCTGGGAAGCGCGCTCGCGTCGGGCGCCCCGGGCAAATTTCCGCCTACCGCGAGATTGAGCAGCAAATGGAACGGTTCGTCGAAGGGGGCCGAATCCGAACCGGAAACGTGGGCACCGGTCTCGGCATCCCTGTAGTAGTTCCAGTAGGTGGATCGGGTGATGGTGTGGAAGTGGTTGCCGTCCACGAACCAGCGCAGTTCGCGTTCGTCCCACTCCAGGGCGTACTCGTGGAACCCGTCTGCGGGATCCACGTCGGAATGCTTGGCGTAGTTCATGGCGTTGAGCGGCCACGCCATACCGTAGTGGGCGACGCCTTGCGTGAATGGAGTCGGGTTCCGCGAGAACACCTCCCTGATGTCGATTTCGCCCCCGGCGGCCCAGGTTCCGTATGCGGAATCCGTCGGCAGCATCCAGAACGCGGACCACATGCCTTGCCCGCCCGGCGCATGAACGCTGGCCTCGATGCGACCGTAGCGAACGCCGAGCTTGCCGGCCGGTTGATCCGTCCGGACGTGTAGTTGCGTCCGTCTGCGTCTTCCTGCCGGGCCGTGATGATCAGGTTGCCGCCGGCGACCGAGACGTTGTCCGCCTGGTAGCTCTGCAACTCGTTGTTGCCCCAGCCCGGAATCCCTTCCGCAGTTCCGTCGCCGGTCTGGATGTTCCAATTCGACGAGTCGAGCGCGTTGCCGTCGAAGTTGTCGGACCAAACCAGTTCCCAGCCCTTGGGCGTCAGCACAGTCGTTGGCTCGTTGCTGCCTTGGGCCGGGTCCGTGTTGCCGCCGCTGCAGCCGACCAGCAGACTTCCCGCCGCTAGCGCAAGCACGGCACCTGAGCGGACGCGGTTCGCCTGCATCGCTGCCCACTGGCGACTGCCTGTCGAGGTCTTGGCACGCAGCGTCGGAGCAGCATCGGATGCAGAGTGCTTGATGATGAAAGGACGGTACGCTTTTGATGACAACGTTGTCAATGTCGTCTTGCGTGCGGTTGGCGTACCGAGCCGTCAGCGGTCTCGGCCCTGACGCGTTACAGCGGATATCCGGGTTCCATCACCCTGACGGATGCATCCTTGGCCTTCTGAACTAACCGCCGGGCGAAGGTCAGCATGGCCTCGCCTCCGGCCCCTCTGAACACCAGAAACTTGCGGGACACGGCACTAGGATAGAGTGCGCAGGGGCGTTTGGGAGGAACAAGTGCCTACCGTCGTCTTTGTCCATCCGGACGGCTCGCGGGAGCCGCACGTCGTCCCCTCGGGTCGCACGGTGATGGACTGCGCCTTGGACAACGGGGTACGCGGCATCTACGCCCAGTGCGGTGGCGGTTGCACCTGCTCGACCTGCCATGGGGTGGTGGAAGACGTTTGGTTCGCCCGTCTCGGCCCTCCGGTGGGCGACGAGGCCGACATCCTGGAGTTCGTGCCGGGGCGACAGCCCACCAGCCGGCTGACCTGCCAGATCCTGGTGACGAGCGACCTCGATGGCATCGTCGTTCACGTGCCGCCATCCTAAGTGATCTCGCCCTAACCCCATGGTTGTGTCTGAATTCCCCGAACGATTCTTCGAGCGCGAGGACGAAGGGTCGGATGCGGCGTTCTACGGCGAACCCCGCTTCGTTGCGCACATCGACGACGACACCATTGCCGCGCTGACCGTCTTCTACGAGGCGTTCCTGCCGCCGGGGTCGCGGGTGCTCGACCTGATGTCGTCGTGGATATCCCATCTGCCGCCGGTCCGCTACGAGCGGGTCGCCGGCCTCGGCATGAACGGGCGGGAACTCGCCGCCAACCCGCGCCTGACGGACTGGGTCGTTCACGATCTCAACGCCGGCGCGCGGTTGCCCTACGAAGATGCTGCGTTCGATCGCGCCGTGGTTGCGGTCTCCGTTCAGTACCTGGTTCGGCCCGTGGACGTGTTCTGGGATCTTCGTCGGGTTCTGGTACCCGATGGCCGGGTCGCCATCGCCATGTCGCATCGGTGTTTTCCAACCAAGGCGATCCTCGCGTTCCGGGCGCTCGACGCAGGCGACCGCGTGCGCCTGGTGTCGACCTTGCTGCACCGCGCGGGATATGTCGATATCACCTTCGCGGATTGCTCGCCGGCCCACGGTGATCCCCTGTGGATCGTGAGCGGGACGAGTCCGACTGCGAGGGCGAATGCGAGCGCGCGGGCGAATGAAGGCGGCGTAGAGGCGCTTTGATGGACGAGGAACTTGACCGGGGCCTTCGGGGGCCTCGAACGCGGTTGTGATGCTGGCTTTGCATACAGTATCGTAGGCAGATGAACGACTGGCCCCGGATCGTC
This sequence comes from Pseudomonadales bacterium, assembly GCA_047518105.1. Lineage (GTDB taxonomy): Bacteria > Pseudomonadota > Gammaproteobacteria > Pseudomonadales > Azotimanducaceae > VXYL01. The sequence goes on from JAKZRQ010000195.1 coordinate 20,171, forward strand.
GTCCATGCGGACATGGATGCGTTCTATGCCGCCGTGGAGCAGTTGGACAACCCGGAGCTGCGGGGCCGGCCGGTGCTGGTGGGGCCGAAGAGCGCGCGGGGCGTGGTATTGACCGCGAGCTACGAAGCGCGCCCGTTCGGCGTCAAGAGCGCCATGCCCGTTGCCGAGGCCAGGCGCCGCTGTCCCGAAGCGATCATCGTCGGGCCGCGCTTCGACCGCTACCAGGAGATATCCCAACGGGTGATGGACACGCTCGCCGACTTCTCGCCCCGGGTCGAGGCCCTGTCTCTCGACGAGGCGTTCCTGGACATGACCGGCGCGCAGCGCCTGTTCGGCGCGCCGTCGGCGATGGGCCAGCAAATCAAGGACGCCGTGCGCCAAGCCACCGACCTGGTCATCTCCGTCGGGGTCGCTGGCACCAAGTACGTGGCGAAGGTCGCAAGCGCGCACGACAAACCGGACGGGCTCACCGTGGTACCGCCGGATCGCGCCAAGGCTTGGCTCGCGCCGTTGCCGGTCAGCCGGCTTTGGGGCGCCGGCAAGAAGACGGTACCGCGGTTGCTCGCCCTGGGGCTTGCCACCATCGGCGATGTGGCCAACGCGGACGCACGCCTGCTTGGCCGTTTGGGAAGTGCCGGCGCGCATTTCCACGCACTGGCCAATGCGCGCGATCCACGCCCCGTGAATCGCGTTCGCGCGGCCAAGAGCATTGGCTCCGATCATACCCTTGTCGCCGACGTGTCCCGGCGGGAGGACATCGAATTGCATCTGCGCCGGGCAGCCGACCGGATCGGCCGCCGGCTTCGGGCCAAGGGCACCGTCGCATTCGGCGTGCGGGTTCGCCTGAAGACCAGCCGCTTCGAGATGCTGAGCCGGCAGGTCGCCCTGCGCAGACCCGTGGACCTCGGCGCCGATTTGCTGTCAGCGGGTCTCGGTCTGCTCGACGAGTTCGATCACCCGGGGCCGTTCCGGCTGGTGGGCATGGCGGCGTTCGATCTGGCCCAGCGCGAGGACGCCCGTCAGTTGGACCTGTTCGAGGACGGCGCTGAACGAGACCTCGAGACCACCATCGACGATCTGGTCGGGCGGTTCGGGCGCGGTGCCCTGATCCGGGCGCGGGATCTCGGTGCTGGGCGCACGGTTGCCGCCGATGGCGTCGATCCGGACTTCCTCGACCGTGTGGATGACGACGACGAGACGCCGCGGAAGCGGCGATGAACATGGTCCGCGAGCTACTCAACCGAAACATCGCGATCCTGCTCGTCGCCCAGGTGGTCGCGATCACCGGCACCATTTCGCTGGTCACCTTGGGCGGGATCGTGGGGCGCGATCTGGCGCCATCGCCGGCGTTGGCGACCTTGGCGCTGTCGCTGTTCGTGATCGGGACCGCGGCAGGCACCGTGCCGGCCGCCTGGGTGATGTCACGCATCGGCCGGGCGCGCGGTTTCGCCTGCGGCGCCGCGATGGGCCTCGCCGGGTCCGGTTGCGTCGTGGCGGCGATGACCGCGAGGAGTTTCCTGTTCCTGTGCACCGGAGCGGTATTTGTCGGGTTCGCCACCGCGTTTTCCCAGCAGTACCGCTTCGCGTCTGCCGAGAGCGTCGCGCCATCGCATGCGGCCCAGGCCGTGTCCGTGATCCTGTTGGGGTCCATCGTCGGTGCGATCATCGGACCGGAGCTTGCCGTGCGCGGTGAATTCTGGCTCGACGGAGCCCCGTTCGCCGGGACATTCGCGGGCGTGGCGGGGTGCTATGTGTTCGCTGGCGTGCTCTTGTTGATGTTGCGCGAGCCCGCTGGGCAAACCGCGGCGCCGATGGCGGGCGAGGTGCGCAGTTTGCGGAGAATGGCGGGCCGGTGGGTGTTCGTGGTCCCTGTGCTCGGCGCGGCGATGGGCCAGGGTGTAATGGTCTTCGTGATGACGGCAGCGCCCTTGGCGATGCATGTCGCCGATGGGTACCCGCTCCGGACGACGGCGGCCGTGGTGCAGGCCCACGTACTCGCGATGTACGTGCCGTCGCTGGTCACCGGGGCGCTGATCGGCAGATTCGGCGCCGTGCCGATCATGCTTGCAGGCACCCTCGTGCTCTGCGTGATGGTCGTGGCGGGGTTTCTCGGGCGGGAAGTGCTCCACTACGGCGCGTCGATGGTGGCGCTCGGCGTCGGTTGGAACTTCCTGTTCATCGGTGGCACCACGCTGCTAGCGGGCGCACACCGCCCGGCCGAACGGTTTCGGGCGCAGGCCGTGAACGAGTTCAGCGTCTTCGGGCTTTCGGCCGTCGGGTCGTTGAGCGCGGGCGTCGTGATGCAGCTCTACGGCTGGAATGCGGTGCTGTGGGGGTCGCTCCCGCTCATCGTCGCAACAATGGCGGTGCTGTTCTGGGCGGCTCAGGCGAATATCCAAGGGTCGACACCGCGTTAGACCGTGCGCGAGGCGGATGGGGCACGCTGGTATACTGCCGAGGGCCGAGGGGAAGCGCGAGGACTTCCATCATGTCCCAACGTCTACTTGCTACCGCGGCGTGCGCCGCGATGATGGCGGCAACGGCTGCCGCCATGCCGGTGCGCAATTTCACGCTGGCCGACCACACCGGCGTTCCCCACGAGCTCTACCGCCACGAGGATGCCAAAGCCGTGGTTGTCATGGTGCAGGGCAACGGTTGCCCGGTGGTACGCAATGCGCTGATCGATCTGGCCGGCGTACGCGAGCAGTTCCGCGGCGAACCCGTTCGGTTCCTGATGATCAACTCGAATCTGCAGGACGACCGCGAGTCCATTCGGGCGGAAGCCGAGGAGTGGGACATCGACCTGCCGATTCTGGTGGACGGGACCCAGGAAGTCGGCGAAGCATTGGCGCTGAACCGCACGGCCGAGGTGCTGGTCATCGACACCCGGTCCTGGACCATCGCCTACCGGGGGCCCGTCAACGACCGCCTGGTGTACGAGCGGCAGCGCGAGGCGGCCGACAATCACTACCTGGTGGATGCGCTCCGGGCGGTGCTCGCCGGCGAACGACCGACCATCGACGCGGTCGCGGCCATCGGCTGTCTCATCAACTTTCCCGCGCGAAGCGGCGACGATGGGTCGAGCACCGCCGCCGCCGGGGACCACTACCACTGAACCGGGAGGCGGTCGGGTCCCGCCGAATTGGCGCGACGCGAGCGTGCGAACGGCGTGCCGGGCCGGCCCGGAGCGCTCTGACCGACAAGACCAGGATGCCCCGGCCATGACATCGACGCGTCCAGCAACCGATACTCGCCTAGGCGCGCTGCATATGGCAGCGGCGCCACCTGACGGGCGCGATCAAGAATGCTTGCGCATTCCCAAACGCGCCCGCAGGGCGCGCATTCCTAAACGCGCCCGTCAGGGCGCGCATTCTCAAACGCGCCCGTAGGGCGCGCATTCTCCCGGCATCGTTCGAAATGCAACCCAAGTGGCAACATCCGGCGCGCTCAAGGACTCTAGTTCGCGCAAAGAGAGTCCCGACGCCATGAAATCGTCCAGCGCGCCACCTCTGCGCGACATCGTCCTGTTGGGTGGCGGGCACGCCCACGTTCAGGTGCTCAAGGCCTTCGGCATGCGCCCGGAACCGGGCTTGCGGATCACCATCGTCGCCCGGGAGCCGCATTCGCCCTATACCGGGATGCTCCCGGGCTATGTCGAGGGGGTCTACGACTGGGACGACATCCATATCGACCTGGTGCAGCTCGCTGCATTCGCCGGCGCGCGGTTCATCGCCGCGGAAGCCACGGGGATCGATTTGCCCGCGCAGCGCCTGGTCTTCGACAACCGGCCGATGCTGCACTACGACGTGCTGTCCATCAACACCGGCGGGGTCCCGGGCGAGCGGTTCGCATCCGAATTCGTCACCCCGGTCAAGCCGATCGGTCGCTTCCTACCCGTGTGGCGGCGGCTGACGGAATCCGGTCGGCCGCCCGAGGAGTTGGCGATTGTCGGGGCGGGTCCAGGCGGCGTCGAGTTGGCGCTTGCCATCGTCCATCGCTACAAGGGAACCCGCTGCACGTTGATCGATGCCGGCACGGAAGCGCTCAAGGACCTCGCACCCGGTGCCCGCCGTCGCCTGCTGGCCACGCTTCGGGCCGACGGCGTGGCGCTGGTCACCGGATTCCGAGTCTGTGATGTCCGGGACGGCCAGCTCGCGGACGAAGGGGGAAGCACGATTGCGGCCAAGCATGTGCTTTGGGTTACCGGCGTGGAAGCTCCCGCATGGCCCGCAGCAGCAGGACTCGATGCCGACCCGGATGGCTTCGTGTCGGTCAACGACGGGCTCCAATCGACTTCGCATCCGGAAGTCTTCGCGGTCGGTGATGTCGCTGCCGTCATCGGACAGCCGCGCCCGAAGTCCGGCGTCTATGCGGTCCGCCAGGGCCCGCTGCTGTCCGCCAACCTGCGCCGTTTCGCCACGGACCGGCCACTACGCCGTTTCCGCGCCCAAAGGCACGCCATGGCGATCATTGGTTTGGGTACCGGCAAAGCGGTCGCGAGCCGCGGACCGTTTTCCCTTGCTGGGCGGCCGATATGGTCCGTGAAGCAGTGGATTGATCGTAGATTCATGCGTCAATTCAGTAAGTTACCGTTTAAACCTATCGAAGAACCTAAAGTCTCGAGAGGTCTTCGGGACGATCTGCCCACCCCCGTCCGCTGCGCCGGTTGCGGCGCCAAGCTCGGTGCGGACAGCCTCCGGGCCGTGCTTCGCCGGCTGGACGTGCCCGCCTCGCCAGCCGTGGTCCAGAGCATCGGCGACGACGCGGCGATCGTCCGTGTCGGGGCGGGAGACCTCGCCGTGAGCTGCGACGGCTTTCGCGCGATGATCGACGACGGCTACCGGTTCGGCCGCATCAGCGCGCACCACGCGCTCAACGACCTCTACGCCATGGGCGCGCGCCCGTCGTTCGCCTTGGCGATCGCCACCGTGCCGCTGATGGCCGATGCGATGATGGAGGAAGATCTGTTCCAGATCCTGTCCGGGGCGCTTGCCGTGTTCCGCGCTGCAGGCGTTGACCTGGTGGGGGGACACACGGCCGAGGGCGCCGAACTGGGGCTTGCGTTCAGCGTCGCGGGAACGGTGCCCGCGCGGGCGTTGACCAAGGCCGGTCTAGTGGTCGGCCAAGCGCTCGTCCTGACCGGGGCCGTGGGCACCGGTACGCTGTTGGCGGGCGCGATGCAGGGCCAGGTACGGGCCGAGGATCTGCTTGCCGCCGTCGACGCCATGGACTCGTCCAACGCCGAGGCTGCCGAGGTACTTCGTGACCACGGCGCGACCGGGTGTACGGACGTGACCGGTTTCGGGCTTGCGGGCCACCTCTCGGAGATGACCCGGGCATCCCGCACGGGGGCGAGAATCCTGGCCGGCGACGTGCCCCGGCTCGCAGGCGCCGGCGAAACGATCTCCTCGGGCATCGTCAGTTCCTTGCAGGCGAACAATGAACGGGCGCTGGAGGACTTTACGATCAAGGGCGGTGCGCCGAACGAGATCGCAGTGCGTCTGCTCGCCGATCCGCAGACGGCGGGTGGACTGCTTGCGGGCATACCGGCGGACGCTGCCGCAGGTTGCGTAGGGAAATTGCGACGCCGAGGCTATGCCGCCGCCGCGATCATCGGCGAAGTCACCGATTCCGCGCTCGAAATCGTCCTCTAGGCGCGCTCAGAACGCCTGCAGCGGATTCCCCATCCCGATTGGCTTGAGGAAGTAGCACAGGCAGTCGCTGCGGGCGCTGTCCGGATTGCCGGTGTACATGGCAATGATGGCAGGGCGCTTCAACACCGCCGCGCCGTTGGTCTGGGTGAAGTAGCGGTTGCAGATGTCCCGGCCGTCCTCGGCGATGGCGGTCAACGCCCCGACCCGGGTGAAGGCGGTACCGGCCGGGACCGAACGGAAGTTGAAGCGCTGCATGCGTGGTTCGATCACGGCATCATCGGTGAGACCGACCCGGGCGACGGTCTCGAACAGCGACAACCGATGGGGCTTTGCCCCGCCGTTGCCCAAGGCGGGGCCATCGGTCAGGGCGCGAGCAAGAAACGTGCGCGCCCGATCAGCGCTCGACGGATCGTCCGGCGTGCCGACTTCAATGGTGACCGCAGTGCAGAAACGAGCGAACCGGCGGGTCTGGAATCCGTGCGGCTGGGTTGCCAACAGTGCCCGTTCGGCGAAGGTGGCGGCAACCGCGAGGGTGTGTTCGTCGGTGCGGCAGATCACCGAGTAGGGCGGATTCTCGCCGGTGTTGTTGTGCACGTCGATGGCCAGGTGGGGTCTGGCGGTAGCCACCCGTGCGGTCACCTCCTCGGCGACGACCGCGTCCTCTCCTGCGCCGCCCTCCCAGACGCGGTTGAAGTCCACCTGTCCCGGCAGCGCCCGGACCCCCTGGCGCGCGGCTTCGACATTGCCGACGAACACCATCACCGATGCATCGGCCAGTTCGGCGACGAGCCCGCGGACGGCGTCCCATCCGGACACTTCGTCGCCATGCATCAGGACCGAGATGAAGAGCGGCGATTGATCCACCTTCCGGAGGTCGAACAGGGTGGGGCCGTCAAGCTCGTCTGCCAGTGCGGCTGCCGGCACGTCGGCGAACTCGCCCGGCAGTTCCGTGGTGCTGTTCAACTCCATACGGTCAAACGGGCCATTCGTGTACCGGTTCGCCAGTGTCCTGGGCGTCGATGTAGGCCCGGGTCAAACCCGCCCAGTCGGTGCCGTGCTTGGCCACCCATGCCCGTTGCCAGCGGGCCCCGGTCTGATCGCGTTCGACACGGGCCAGGGCGGTGCCGATATAGCGCTCGATCTCGGCACTCGGAATCTCCAGCTTCCCAAGTGCGTTCGCGGCCGAAGGAAGCAGTTCGTCGGCGAGCAGCTCCCGTGCCGGGCGCTCGGCGCCGTCGATCCAGGTGAGCGGCGCGTCCAAACCGTACTTCGCCGCCATGTAGAAGTTGTTCTTCGCGGTTTCGAAATCGATACGCGACTCCACGGGATCCTCGCGATCCACCAAGGCGCGGACCATGCCGAGCCAAGCTGCGGCGTTGGCGATGCTGTCGCGGATGGTAGGACCCGCCGGGACCACCCGGTGCTCGATTCGAAGGTGCGTCTGGCCATCGAAGTCGAAGCCGAGCAGTGGCCGGTTCCAGCGCCACACCGTGCCGTTCTGAAACCGTACATGGGCGTACTTGTGAGGCGGTTCGTCGGGTTGTACGAACGGCAGAAGAATGGCGTGCTCGCTCTGATTCTCCCGGAAGATCTCGATCAGCGATTCCTGGGCGTAGCCGGTGCCGAAGGTCACTCGCGCCGGCGCCCGCGGCCCGGCCGATACAGCCTGCTCGAACAGGGGAATCCGGGTTTCCTCCCACAGCGAGCGACCGAACAGGAACGGCGAATTCGCGGACAGCGCAACCATCGGTGCGGAGGCGACAATCGACGCATTGAAGTCGCGAACGGCACGCTCGGGTTTGCATTGCAAATGGATCTGGAAGGAAGTGGTCGCCGCCTCCAGCATGACGTCGTCATGGTACATGTCGAGGCCGTCGCCGGTGGTCATGCGAATGTGCAGGGGTGCGCCATCGCGCAACGCCAGAACGCGGTCGTTCAAGGCCTGGTAGCGCACCATCGCCGACATGTAGTTGGAATTGAGCAGTTCGGGCCGAATGGTGGGCAGGATGCCGATGGTCGCCAGCCGGCAGCCCAGTTCCTTCGCACCGTGCCGGCACATCTCCCAGGTGGCCGACAGCTCGTCCTCGAGACGCGAGAAGACGTTGCCCGACAACGCCGTCGGCGATCCGTTCAGCTCGACGTTGAAGGCGGCCAACTCGGGTACCACCAGGGGATTGCCGACAAGATCGATCAAGCGTTGGTTCTGGGCATGAGGCTGCCCCTGGGCATCGACGATCCATGCCTCCAGCTCGAAACCCACGATATCGCCGCGATGGCTGAACGCGTTGTTCTCGAACAGTTCCGCCACGAGGTCCGTCTCCGCATCCAGGCGACGGCGGAACCGCCTGAAATGCTCGGCGTTGAAATGGCGCTCGCGGATCTCGTCTCCCACACGCGCCATGAGAAACCAAAACCGCACCCAATAACAACCCGCGCGTCTCGATCATGATCGAGCCGCAGGCGAGGCCAGGACACGAAGCCGGCGTATGGAGCGGGGCGAGAAGGGCCAGAGGAGGGTGTACGACAGATTCCGGGTAGTGGAATTGACCGTCACGCCGCCTTTCGGTAGAGGCGGCCGCCCGGGTAGTCGTCGAACCAGCCGCTGTCGCGCGCCGAGCGGATGGCGAGCACGGCGTTGGCGGATACACGGTCGGGGTTCAGGGTCAAGAAGCATCGCTGGCCCTCGGGCGGGCACTGCTGCCGGACGAGACGGCCACGGTAAGCTACCTGCCGGCCCCGATGCGGCCGCTGCAGGATGCATCGCTGAACGCGGCGACGCCGATGAACCGTCGTGGCGGAGCGCCGCGACGGTGCGGCGTCGCCGTCTGGCCGAATTGGGCTGCGACCGCCGCCGGCTTTGCCAGGGACGCCGGTGGAGGCCGCGCTGTCAGGGAGGGCGAAAGTCGAGCGGTTGGACCTGTCGGGTCGGAGCCTGTCGGAGGTGTACACACTGGCCGGGCTGGGCGACCTGGAGGTGCTCGACCTGGGCGCCAACGCAGTCGAGGATCTGTGGCCGCTGGCCGGACTTGCGGAGCTGCGCCGATTGGACCTGTCGGACAACGGGATCGCAGACGTGTCGCCGCTGGCCGCGCTGACCGGGCTCGAGCGGCTGGACCTGTCAGGCAATCGAATCGCGGACGTCTCGGCGTTGTCGCGGCTGACGGACCTGGAGGTACTGTTGCTGGATGGCAACACACTTGCGGACGTGTTTCCGCTCTCGGTTCTGACGGATCTGGTGCATCTGGGGCTGTCGATCAACCGGGTATCGGATGTGGACGTGCTGGCGGAACTGGTCTCGCTGAAGCGGCTGGACTCGACGGGGAACCGGGTATCGGACATCTCCCCGCTGGGAGATGTGTCGGGACTGGTGTGGCTACGGCTTCCGGGCAACCCGGTCGCGGACGCGACCCCGCTCGGGCGTCTGACACGGCTGCGCTGGTTGTGGCTGGGCGCGGAAGTCGCAGCGCGCGCGTCGCTCGACGGGACGCAGCGGATCGTCGCGCCGCTCTGGATCGGCAGCGGGACCGCGCAGGAAGGACCCGGCCACGGTGCGGCGTTTCGTGGCGAGCCATCCGGGCGGCGCACCGGGCGGCCAGCCGTGTCCCGCCCGAGTGCGTTGGACGAGACGACGGAGTAGGACGGCTGTTCGCGGACGGTGTAGCGCAACGGAAGCGCCAAACCGCCTTCCGGGGCTTCGATGTCGTTCGCCCGAATGTATTCCAGGCATGTTGTCCATCCCCCGGATGGCCGGTCGGCCGCCGGTTAGTCGACCTCGAGGGCGCGACGCCATAATCCGGCGATCAATGCGCTGCCATGGGCGGACTGGATGGGGCTTGTGGCAGCCGGTGCCGCTCCGTGCGTCACGATCACCAAATCGCTGCCAGGGTCGATCCAGATCAGCTGTTCGAAAATACCCATTGCGGCGTAGGCGGTGCCGTCCCAAAGCCACCACAGATAGCCGTAGCCTGGGTTGCCCGAAGATCGGGTCGTGGACTCCAGCATCCAACCGTCCGGCAGAGTTTTGGTTCCGTCGGGCAGGACGCCGCCTCGCAGGGCAAAGAGCCCAATACGCGCGTAGTCGCGCAGGGTCGCATGGATGCAACAGCCACCGAGTTCCACGTTTGAAGTGATGCTCCAAGAAGCGGGATGCTCCATGAAGGGACGCCAGACCTTGGCAGCGAGGTAGCTCGATGCGTTGTTGCCGATGGCAGAGCGCAGCAGCGATCCGACGAGGTTGGTCTCGCCGGTGTTGTAGTTGAACTGGACACCGGGTTCGGCCGCCATCGGGAGTTTGGCGAGATAGTCGAACAGCACCGTGCCGTTCGCCGCCCCGGCGAGCGCGACATCGGAGTTGGGATCGGTGTAGCTCTCGTTCCAGGCGACGCCGGATGCCATGTGCAGGAGATGGCGGATGGTCGTGCGGTCGTAGGCGCTGCCCTTGAGGCGAGGCAGGTAGTCGGTGACCGGGTCGTCGAGACTCTTGATGTAGCCATCCTTGATCGCCGCGCCAATCAGCAAGGAGGTCACCGATTTCGCGACGGAGTACGAAACCCAGCGCGAGGTTTCGCTGTGACCCAGGCGGTAGCGCTCCAGCAGGACGCGGTCGCCTTTTGCCACCAGAATGCCGGCGATGAAGAACGTCTCGAGGTAGTGATCGAGCGTGTGCGACGTACCTTCCACTTGGTAGGTGATGCCCGAGAAATCCCGAGGATCATCCACGAGGGGCAGAAAGTCCGTCCCGTTGTCGATTGGCCGCGTCTCGTAGATGGCGTCGAAGTTGCGAAAGCCCACGATGCGTTCTTCCTGCGTCCAGAACAGCGACGAGGTATTCCCGCCAGGAAGCGCAGCGTCGCCCTCATCGGCAACCGAACGTGAACTCGCCGACAGGGCGACGGCGAACGCCAGGACGGCGAGGGCGGATCGTGGGGTCATGGCGAGGCTTGGCCGGCGACGCGACTCACGCTGACGCGGGAGGCGGCAGCCGACTAGTGCGTTGGTGCGGGCAAGCGGGCTTTGTCTTCTCAGAAGAAGACATAGGATCTGACCACGACGTTCTTGCGGCACGGCGCATCGTCGGGCGCGGTTGGGTCGAGGCAGGCGGTGTGGAACGACCAGCGCGAAACCGAACCGTCCGTGACGGAGTCGTAGCACTTGAGCATGGAAACCTCTGTGGACGTCTGCTGGGGAATCCAGTACCACTCGTGGTCGGGCCGATAGGTGAAGCGGGTGGTCTCGCCCACGCGGTCGTCGTAGATGCGGTAGTTGGTGATATACGGCTGGTCGGCGAAGGACGGCCACGCGCAAAGCACGAAGGGGTTCTGGCCCACGGTCTCCATCGGCTTGGCGAGGTTGATCGACATGAACCGACGGGACATTTTCGCGTCGGCCTGCTCGTCGGTGTAGTGCTGCTCGCGCCCGAAGTTGCGCAGGTTCTTCGTGAGCAACTCGCGGCAGCGCACGCGACCGCTGTTGTCGTTCAGATCGTTGTGCACGAGGTTTGCGTAGCCGGCGTTCACACCCGGGTTCCTGTTGTTCTGGTCTTCCGTGCGGTCGCCCTCGTAGTCCTTGTCGAACACGTCGTGGTTGTACACGAGCGCATCCGTCGCACCCGGGAAGAACTCGAGGAGGAGCTTCTCCATCTCCGGGTAGAACACGCGCTCCACCTCGGCCGCGTCGTAGAAGTTCTCGCACCTGGACTCGCAAGGCGCGAGCGAGACGCCGAGCTTGTCCATGCACTCGGAACTCGTGGGCGAGAGACCGGGGTAGTACTCCTCCATTCGGCGTGCGTCGCGCAGCACCTGCGGGAAGTAGAGGCATCGCCGCCCGATATCCCGTTCTTCCTTGCGCAACGCCTTTGCCTCGGCCTTGCGGTCGGGATCCCGCCAGAGCGCGTTGGACGAGACGATGGAGTAGGAGGGCTGTTCGTGGACGGTGTAGCGCAGCGGAAGCGCCAGGCCGCCTTCCGGGGCCTGGACGTTGTTCGCCCGGATGTACTCAAGGCACTCCGAGTAGTCGCGAAACCCGACCCCCCACTTGGTCTCGATAGGACCGGGAGGCGCGTTGTCGAGCATGTCGCTAACCGCCTGCCCCTGGCCCTCGGCAATCTGGGCAAGCGCGACCTCCATCGCCGCTGCAGTCCCTGCATCCCCGTGCCGATCGAACGACATGTAGGAAAGCCCCCCGTTCGCGGCGAAGGGCGGCGGCTGTCCTTCGGTGAGCTGGAACGGAGGCTCGTAGGCAGACGAACCTGTCCCCGAACTCGTTGCGACCCCGTTTGCGATGACTTCGAGTCGGTCCATGTCATGCCCTCCAGTCGAAACCCCAAATTATGGCACACGGACTCGTACTTGGGCTCGGCAGGGTGTTTCAATCGAAAACCCTGTCCTTGGCAATCCCGGTCCTGCCGCCGCCGAAGCCGATAGCGGATCAGTCGAAGACCGACAGTACATCCGCCTCGATGTGCTGCCACAGGGCCGGTTGATTGCGTACGCCGCACAGCATGATCTCTTCGGCACCCGCGTCGATGTACGCGCCAAGCAGGTCTTGGATCATGGCGGTCGTGCCCCAGCAATACCAAGGCCTTCCCTTCCCGGCCTGGTATTCCCGCTCGGTCTCGAACAGTCGAAATGGCAGGCAGACGGTCTTCTTCACCTCGCTCGGATCACGCCCGAAGGACTCGCAGTGCCGAGCCACGACATCGGCCTTGTGCGCGAACACGTCCGCACCGCCCGGGTGCCAGAAATCGAGATTGAAGATATCCCCCGATTTGGCGCAGGTGCGCAGGGTGCGCTTCTCGCCATTGCCGCCGATCAGGATGGGGATGTGTGTATCCTGGCTGGATGCCGGCGACAGGGGCGCATCGTGCAACTGGTAGTACCTGCCTGCAAAGCTGACGTACTCGTCTTGCGGCTTGGTGAACAACAAGCGGATGAGATCCGTCGCTTCCTCCAGGCGGTCGCTGCGCTCCTTCAATGATGGAAAGTCCCAGCCGTACGCGCGGTGCTCGTGCTCGTACCACCCGGCACCGAGGCCCAGCACCATACGCCCCCCGGTGATGTGGTCGAGCGTGGCGCACATCTTGGCCAAGAGCGCCGGATTCCGGTAGGTGTTGCCGGTGGCCAGCACGCCCAGCCGCAGCCGGTTGGAAACCGCGGCCACCGCGGTCAGCAACGTCCAGCCCTCCAAGGCAGGGCCATGTCCCGCCTTCGGGTTGCCGGGCGGCATGAAGTGATCCGAGAACCACACGCTGTTCCAGCGGCCAGCCTCCAAGGTGGTCACCGTGCTGTGAATGTCGGCCCAAGTCGTGCCGTAATTGCTCAACTGAGCTCCGAATTGCATCTTGTCACTCCTTTTGAAGGATCCGATCCAAACCCGACATCTTACCCAACATCATGCGCGGAACGGTCTGCGACTGCTCACGACGGGACAGCTTCATGGACCTCAAACGGCTAACCACAATCAACGGCGGCACGACGGGCCGCGTATCGTCGTGGGACACCACCGGCTGCAACGACGACGCGTGGAACATCGAGCCCGGCGAGTGACGCGTTCTCGCCGAGATCGAAGGCCCTGGCACGATCACCCACCTGTGGATGACGCAGCCCAATCATTACCGCGAGTGCCTACTGCTCTTCACCTGGGACAAAGCCGAACAACCCAGCATCGTTTGTCCGCTCGGCGACTTCTTCGGGCTCGGTCACGGCATCGTGAATTCCTACCAGTCGCTCCTGTTCTCCGCCTCCACGCGTGCCAACAACCGCTTCAACCAGGGTTGCGCGCTGAACGCCTACGTGCCGATGCCGTTCCGCGAACACGCGCTGGTCGAACTCCAGAACGATAGCGACGAGACGCATCGTCAGTATTTCTACATTGACTAACATTGACTACGAGCGTGGCGACGTGGCATCGGACGCCGGCTACCTGCACGCCGAGTTCCGCCGCCAGAACCCGTTCCCGGGCTGGGGTGGCGACATTCCCGTCAATACGCCGGCCGCGAACATCGCGAACAAGGAACGCCTCGCCTGGGACAATGACTATGTGATCCTGGACACGACTGGTCGTGGCCACTACATCGGCTGCAACCTATCGGTGACCAACTTCCAGGGTACCTAGTGAGGCGAGGGCGACGACATGATCTGGGTGGAGGGCTACAAATGGCCGCCGGATTTGCACGGCACCGGCTCCGAGGACTACCTGAACCAGGCCTGGGGGATGCAGGACAACGCGTTCCTGCGCAACGGCTCGTCGATCTTCGAGCACAACACGCGGGGCTACCAGACAAGCTACGTGCATCACATCGAGAACCCGGTGCGTTTCCGGCGCGAGATCAAGGTGACCATCGAGCATGGCCACGGCAACCACCTGTGCAACGAAATGTCGAGCGTGGCCTACTGGTACGCGGACGAGCCGAGTCCGGCGCGGCAATGTCCACCAGTACCGCAACGTCTGGCGGTCAAACGCGACAATGTGACGGGCGAGTGGGCGCAGGATTCGGCTGGCCAGACGCATTCGTCGTCGGTACGGCGTTGACGCCGCCACGAGGCAGTCGACATCATGGCCGGGTGAAATTGAACTTTGACGGAGCCGTGGATACGGGTGGCGGCGCAGGCCGAATCTGCGGGCGCAGGCAGTGGTTGAATTTAGCGTGAACAGGTGGCGAGCGTTTGGCACGGTCGAGGTTGCCGGATCGCAGGGAGAAAGACTCGAGGCGTGGCGCAACCACCGCCTGTGCACATGGCGGACTCCGGCTATCTCATCGACGGCTTCGAGAACAGGCCGGGCGTCCATCCCTGGCAGGGCGAACACCTTGGCAAATGGCTGCACGCCGCCACGCTCGCCTGGGTGCAGACACGGGACGAGAAGCTCGCGGCGGAACTCGAGCGCAACGTCGAGCGTTTGCTCGCCACGCAGTTGCCGGATGGCTATCTCGGCACCTATGCACCCGAGAGTACCTTCATGGCCGTGCCCGAAAACGTGCCCGTGGCCGATCCGCACGACGACATGGATGTTTCGAGGGCACGGAAGGGCCGTGTCGGGTGGGACATCTGGACGCACCGATACAACCTCTACGGTCTGCTGACCTATTGAGAGGTTCTTCCCGAACGAGCGGGTGGTCGACGCTTGCCGGCGAATGAGCGATTTGCTCATCGAGGTCTACGGTGGGGACGGGGCGGACCTGACGAAGTACGGAACCCGGAAGGGAATCTCCGCGACGACGCTGCTCGAATCGATCGTCATGCTCTATGAGCGCACTCGAGATACGAAGTATCTGGACTTCGCCGAGCATATCGTCGGCAGAATGGAAGCCAGTCCCGATCTGCGGCTGATGAGCACGATGCTCAAAGGCGGCAGCGTCGTTGATCCGGGCGAGGGCAAGGGCTACCAGCTCATGGCGAACCTGCTGGGATTTCTCCGGCTATATCGGTGTACGGGCAAACGCGAATACCTCGACACGGCGGTCAATGGCTGGACCGAGATCAGGGAGAACCACATCCTCGTCACCGGTGGTCCGTGGACCCGGCACATGGACTACAACGGCAACCGGGAGTGCTTTGCCCGCGCCGAAGACTTCGATCCCTGGGTGATCTCCGTGGAGGGTTGCTGTGACGCGACCTGGATCCAGCTATGCCTTCATCTCTTCGAGTTCCATGGCGAGAGCAGGTACCTCGATGCAGCCGAGGTGACCCTGTACAACAGCCTCCACGGCCACCAGCATGGGGACGGCATCCGATGGTGCTACTTCACGGTCCCGAACGAGGCGCGGCCGGACTACGTCGACAGGATGCACTGCTGCGCGTCGAGCATGCCGCGGGCGATGGAAATGGTTGCCGGTCACCTCGTCGGCGAGATCGACGGCCATCTCTCGATCGGCACGCTGGCACCATGCACCGTCGCATTGGGCGAGGCGTTCGGCGGCGGCACCTTGGTAGTCGAGAGCGGCTTCCCCGCCGATCCAACGACGGAGATTCGCTTCCAACCGTTGACCCCCCGGACCTATACATGCGAATTCAGACTTTCCGCCGGCATGGCCCTGCTCGGCGTGCGGGTCAACGGCGCAAACGCCGAGGTCATGGTCAACGACCGAGGTTTCTACGAGTTGCGCCGTCGGTGGGGTAGGGGCGACGTCCTCGCGGTCGAAGCCGAGTTCGAACTGAAGATGCATGTCCAGGATGGCGAGCGCGGCCAGCGGTGGGTTGCCTTCACCCAGGGCCCAATTGCACTGGCGCAGAAAGTCTCGTCAATCCCGGACGATGAACCCTTCGCTGGGCGACGGCCCGATGAGGCGGAGGCGATGCTCGTGCAATCGGAGAACGGATCGTGTCGGATCGCCGGTACCGGGATCACGCTGATGCCGTATCACTTGACGTGCACCGACGAGTCGGGACCGAAGACCTATTTCAGGTGCGGATGACAAGCCGGCGGACCGACGGGCCTGCGTGGCCAACCCCAAGGCTGGAGCGAGCTTGAACACCGATCCGCGCGCGGTCGCTGAACGCCTTGCAGGCATCTATGGTCATGCCGTCGAGTCGGCGCCCATGTATCCCACCGGAGTCGCGTTTCTGGGTCGGCTGCGGGTCTCGGGCGCAGATGCTGGTGTGGTGGCTGACATTGCGCGTCTCGCCGAATCCCTGGTCGTGGCGCCGGACTCGGTACCCGAAGCAGCACACAATCTCGCCGCGGCGTGTTTCGCCGACGAACTGCTGGCGGCCACCGGCGACAACCGCTACCGAGACTTCCTTGTCCACCAGGCGGACCGCTTCGTTCCGGACCCGGACATTCGCGTGGAGGACTTCTTCTTCGCCGGGACCCTGCTCGGGCGTGCCCACCGCGTCACCGGAGAGGCGTCCTACCGGGACAGGCTGCTTGAGATCCTGCGCTCGGTCGACACCCGTCAGCCGAACGGCCTCTACTGGCACTGTCATGCGTCCCCGTACTTCTGGGGCCGTGGCAACGCGTTCGCCGCGCTCGGGTTCGCCCAGGCGCTGTGCTACCTCGGCGCCGGGGGCGCCGAGGATCTGGTGGCGGCGCATGAAGAACACCTGTCGTCGCTTGCCAGCCACCAGGACGACTCGGGCCTCTGGCGCCAGCTCATCGACGACCCGTCGACCTACCTCGAGCACAGCGCAACCACCCGCGGATCTACCGGACGGTTTCGAGTGGTCGTTCACCGAGTGCTATACGCATCCGCCGGCACGACTCATGGAAGGCGGTCGGCAAAACGCCGGGTACTACATCATCGTGAAGGATGGAGAGATCACCGGCGGCGACGGCGAACCGGAAGCGGCGCTGGCCATCCGCGGGTTTCACATCCGGGCACGATGGGCCGCCATCTGCAACCAGTCCGGTGCCTTCTACGGCCGCGAGGGCGGGCGGAAACGCCGCGAAGGCGAAAGAGCATTGCGTGCGGCGATCGAGAAATATGTCGGTCGGGAAAACCCCTACGGGGAGAAGCAACCTTCCGAGATGTATTGGCCCGATACGGTCAGCGGCCCGCTGATGGCTGGTTCGGAAGAAGGCAATGGACTGCACAACATCGCCGCCGCGATGCAGATCCAGTCACCGGAGTTCGTGGATTTTCCGGTCACCGAGATGAGGGTGCCGATCTTCGAGGATATGACCGAAGAACAGAAGAAGGACTTCCTCGAACTCCTGGCGGTCGAGATGTAGCTGTAGGGATTTGTCGTCGCTGCGCATCGGCGCATGACGGCGGATAGCGTCATGTCAGGGCCGCCCTTGTGGCGGCCCGTGTTGGCTGGACCCACGGGGCGTGCGGGATTCCGATACGGCGACCGCATCGCCCGTACGCGAAGCGTTTGACGGCGCTGGCACGGCTCGCCGTAGTCACAACCAAATCGTTGGTTCCATTCCCAGGTTGCGGCAGGGTGGTGTGGTTTTGACAAGTGCCGATATCGGTGCCACTATCCGGTACCGATATCGGTACCTGGAATTGTTATGCGATACGTCACCATGACCGAGCTCAAGCAGCAGGCCAGTCGAATTCTCGACGAGAAAAGACCGACTGCCATCCTGCGCAACAGCAAGGTCGAGGGATACTACGTCCCGGTAGAGTCCCTGGCTTTCGACATGATCGATGACGCCCGGGTGGCGGAACTGACCCGCTCGATCCTCGATCAGCGATCCGAGGTGCTGGCCTACCTTGCGAAGCGGTGAAGATCGCGCTACCAACCGAGCAGCAGATCGCCGACCTGCATGAGCACGTCCTAGCAAGGCACGGTGGACTACCGGGATCTCGAATCGGCACATCGCTCGGTGCCACACTCGGTCGCATCAAGACGAACCTGGCATACCAGTTCGAAGATCCGTCTGTCCCGCAGGTCGCGGCCTTCACGGTGTACGCGTTTGCGGTCGGTCATCCGTTCAGTGACGCGAACAAACGTACAGCCTTCGCCGCAGGCGATCTGGTCCTGTTGATGAACGACGAGAAGATCATCGCATCCGAGCATCAGATCGAGCTTGCGGACCTGATCATTGAGCTTGCCGCAGGCAGACTCGGTCAAGACAGATTCATCGAGGCGTATGTCGAGATGCTGGCGCGAGGCGACTAGGTCCTTGAGCGGGCTGCACGGCGCAGTTCCTTCTCGCGCAATTGGGAGGAACAGCGGCAGACCGAGTGATGCCGGGGACCCACAATGTCACCGCGGAAGTAGAAGCCGCGGGTCGTAGTGGCATCACGCAACTGGAAACGGCACTGACACGGAAGGTCATCGCATCCCCCTTTACCCGGTACTCCTATAACAACTCCGCTTACCGCCTGCTGTTTACAGCGCTCGAACGCGCCTCCGGACGAGGTCTGGTAGACCTGACGGCCGAGGAAATATTCACACCACTGTCCTTTGTCGACGGTACCCACTGGATGCTCAACTACGCTACCAGTGCCGATAAAGGAGATGTATTCATCGGATACCAGTCCGTGAAAATGACGCCAACTGACTTTGCCAAGTCAGGCCAGATTATCCTCGACCATGGGCGATGGCAGGGAGAGGAATTTGTCGACGCCGAATATGCCGACAATCTGATCAAGGTGCACGCACCGGATGTCAACCCTTCGTTCGCGTTGTTTCACCACACCAACGGCGATGCCTTCTGCCAAATGGATGGTAAGAAGATAGAGCGAAAGCTGCTACCCGGTGCACCGGATGACACGTTTTTGATGTACGGCATGGGTGGTCAGATCGTGGCCGGAATACCGTCCCGCAACCTAGTGGTAGTACGCACCGGAAACCACCAGGAATCCATTTACCAAAAGGACAACTTTATCGCGCGTATGCTGACGCGAGTTGCCGACGCCGTCACGGCGTGATGGCGTCAGTGTCGCAAGCGGTGTCCGCCGTCCAGGTTGAGCACCTCGCCGGTGAAGTAGGACCCGGCCGGGCTGCACAACATCACGGCCACCCCGGCGATGTCTTCGGGCCCACCGTAGCGGTGGGCCGGGATTCTCTGAAGTTCCTGTTTGAACGATTCAGCCTCCGGGTCCTTCCAGGCGCCCCGCGTCATTTCGGAGTAGAACCTTCCGGGCGAGATCGTGTTCACCAGAATATTGTCGTCGCAGAGTGCCAATGCGAGCTGCGGTGTAAGGTGTTCGAGTGCTTTCTTGCTGGTGGAGTAGGCCATGACATGCTTATGGACTTCACTGGCTGCGACAGAGCTGATGAAGATCACTCGTGCGGGATCCGCGGGAGTTGCATTCTTTTTCAAAAAGTCAAGCAACGCCTGGGTGAGGAACAGCGGCGACCTTAGATTGAGGTCCATCGTCTTGTCCCAGTCGTCCACAGTCATGCGCTCGAACAAGCCACCGGTACCAATACCTGCGTTGTTGACCAGCACATCGATGTGGTCTTCCTTCTGGTGGAGGGCCGCTGACAGAGCGGCCACACCATCCAGCGCGGCGAGGTCACCGGCAATGCCAATGCACTCGCCATCGCATATTTCGGTGAGTTCAGCCGCTTTGGCTTGGAGGGTGTCTTCCGACCTTGCCGTGATGTATACCCTTGCAGCGCCGGCAGCAAGGAATCCGTGGGCCATATAGCTGCCAAGGCCACTGGAGCCGCCCGTCACGACGCAGACTTTTCCTCTCATGGAATACAGATCTTCAATATTGACCATGCTCACCCTTGCTGCTCGACTTGGAGATGACCGCTGTAGCCCCCGACGCGGGTCGAGGTCTACGAGTGCCGTGTCCCGCAAGTTTCTGGTGTTTCAGAGTTCGCCATGCGCGTCAATGCAAGGCGTGGTCCGCAGGGAATATCGGGCATATTGGCAAGGACCACAACGCGGCAGTGGCGCGCAGGGCGAACTCCCGAAGGGCGCG
>JAKZRQ010000196.1:0-4398 GCA_047518105.1 Pseudomonadales bacterium
CTCGTCTTCGCCGCCGTCCCGAAACCACGTCGCCGCGGCCTTGAGGATCGCCACCGTGTGCGAGAGCGACCCGCTGGCCGTCAGCCGCACCAGGAAGTCCAGCCGGTTCGTCTGCCGCGCATCGTGCTCCGCCAGCCTGCACAGGTCAATGCGCCGATAGCACCGCGCGGCGACGTGGTGCGCCAAGCCGTCGATCCGGTCAACCAAGGCGCGCAGGCTGTCCGCCGCACCCCACGCATCGCCGCCGGTGTACACCACCAGCGGCAGCAACCCGGGGTACCGACCGTCCGGCCCCTTGGCATCAGCGGTCAGGCTCTCGTAGACCATCCCCGCGTACGCCGCCATTCGGGCCGCCATGTTCGGATCGCCGCTCGACTGGAGTTCGACAATCAGCATCACCTGCCGGCCGTCGTGCAGTTGCGACAGCCAAAGCGCATCGCCGAACCGCCGGTCGCCGGAACGGTTGACGTACTCCGTCGGCATCGGGCGCAGTGTGCCGACGTCGATCCGGCGGACCCAACGACCGGGCACGTAGTGCACCAGCATGTCCGCCACCAGCCTCCGATGGCGGAACATGCGCTTGCCCACCTTGTCTTTCGCTTGGGTCGCGTCCATCCTCGACAAGGTAGCCGCGAGATGATCGCCCGTCATGCGACATCCGCCATCGGACTTGTAGGAAAGTCACCTTTCGAAAGCCCCGGACGCCGCGAATCCCGCCTCTTGCGGGTACTGCCACGCAACTCTACCCGTCGTCAACGATTTCTCCCGCCTCAATGCCGTCGCCGTCGACACCGTGCGCCGCCCACTGTCCACCGGCGAAGCCAGCGATGCCATTCGTCAATGGCCGGGGGCGGTGTCGGTCGGTGGCGGGCGCTACAGCATGGGGGCCAGATCGCGGCCCCCGGCTCCCTGCATCTGGACATGCGCAGCATGAACCGCGTGCTGACGCTTGATCCGGAGCGGGCCGTCGTTCGGGTGCAGGCCGGGATTTCCTGGCGCGACCTCCAGGAGGCCATCGATCCGCATGGCCTGTCGGTGAAGATCATGCAGAGCTACAGCAACTTCACAGTGGGAGGCTCGGTATCGGTCAACTGCCATGGTCGGTACGTTGGCAAGGGGGCTCTCGTGAATTCCGTGCGCGCCGTGCAGCTGGTTGCCGCCGATGGCCAGGTCTTGGAATTGACGCCGGACTCCGAACTGTTTCGCGGCGTATTCGGGGGCTACGCGGGTCTCGGCCTCGTCACCGAAGTCGAACTCGATCTCGACCGCAACACGCGCCTCCGACGCCTCGTGGAGAACGTCGACCTCGAGGGCTATCCGGACCACTTCCGCTCGAACATCGCACCGGATCCTGACGTCTTGCTGCACAACGCCGACCTTCGACCTCCGGGCTTTGCCGAGCCCCGGCTCATCAGTTGGGTCGAGACCGACAGGCCCGTCACGGTTCCCGACCGGTTGATTCCACGCGACCGGGACTACCGCCACCACCAGAACGTGATCTGGGCGGTGTCCGAACTACCGGGCGCAAAGAAGCTACGCCGCCACATCGAGGACGAGATACTTCAGCGTGACGCGATCGTCTGGCGCAACTACGAGGCGAGTCTCGATGCCGACTCGCTGGAACCGAGGACCCGCGTCTTCTCGACCTACCTCCTGCAGGAGTACTTCATCCCGGTCGCGAACTTCCTGGCCTTCGCGCGAACGCTCACAGACATCCTCAAACGGCGGCGGGTCAATGCGCTGAACGTCTCGATTCGCCACTCTTCCCGCGATCCGACAGCGCTCCTGACCTGGGCGCCGACGGAAGTCTTTTCCTTCGTGCTCTACTACAAGCAACGCAGCAACGAGAGGGCAAGCCGAGAAGCCGGCGTTTGGACGCGCGAGTTGATCGACGCCGCCTTGGCCAACGGTGGCCGCTACTACTTGCCCTACCGACTGCATGCGACCCGCTCGCAATTCGGGCAAGCCTACCCCGAGGTCCCGAAATTCATCGCGCTGAAGGCCCGGATCGACCCACGGGGGAAGTTCCGAAACCTGCTTTGGGACAAGTATCTCTGAGCCCGCTCTCTCGAACACCGCCAATCATTAGCTGCGAAACAAGCGATAATCCACACCTTCGACCCAGGCGCATCGGCGATGAGAATGAGATCGCGGTTCCGCGGCTACCTGCCGGTGGTGGTCGACTTGGAAACCGGCGGCTTCGACAACGGCGTCCATGCGGTGCTGGAGATTGCCGCGGCGACGTTGGACTTCGCGGACGACCGCCTGGTCGTCGGCGGGCGGCACCGGTGGGCGGTGATTCCGCATCCCGACACCGTGGTCGAGGAGGCGTCCCTCAAGGTGACCGGCATCGATCTTGACGATCCCGGGCGGGGCGCGATATCCGAACTCGCTGCCGTGCGCGCGTTATTCCGCCTGGTGCGGACGGAGATCAAGCGCCAAGGCTGCCAACGGGCCATTGTCACGGCGCACAACGCCCATTTCGACCACGGTTTCATCCATGCGGCGGCTAAGCGCAACGGCGTCAAGCGCAGTCCGTTCCATCCCTTCTCGGTACTCGATACCGTGGCACTCGCCGCCGTTCACTACGGCCACACGGTGCTATCGGAAACGTGCGGGCGGGCAGGTATCGGTTTCGATGCCGAACAGGCTCACTCGGCCGCTTACGATGCCGAGGTCACCGCCGAGTTGTTCTGCGCGGTCGTCAACGCCAAGGCCGCGTCCGGCTGACGCGCTTGCCGCTCAAGCGTCGTCTCTGGTCTTCTCGGCAGCGTCCTTGATGAGCGTCTCAAGCTCGCCTGCCTCGTACATCTCGCTAATGATGTCGCAGCCGCCGACCAGTTCGCCGTCCACGTAGAGCTGGGGGAACGTCGGCCAGTTGGCCATCTGCGGCAACGTTGCCCGGATCTCGGGGTTGGACAGCACGTCGACGTAGGCGAACCGCTCGCCGCAGGCCATAAGGCACTGCACCGTTTGCGCCGAGAACCCGCACTGGGGTGCTTGGGGAGACCCCTTCATGAAGAGGATGATCGGGTTGTCGGCGAGTTGCTGGCGAATCGTGGACTCAATGGCGTCGCTCATGACCTACCTCGGTGTTCGTCAAGAGGCGTAGTGTACCTCGCCGCAGGCCACCGACCCAAGCCGATGAACCCGCCTGCGCTCCGCATGAAACGGGCGCGATTGAGTGTGACCGGCCGCAACACGCACCATTGGGCGCTACGCTTGCTCGGAATCCAAGGCCATGGACCGTTACGAACCGCCGATCGACCGGACCGGAACCTGCAGCGAGAAATGGGATAAGTACGCCGGTCGCGACGTGCTGCCGTTGTGGCTGGCGGACATGGACCTGCCCACCGCGCCGTTCGTGTTGGACGCGGTGCGCGAACGCCTCGAGCATTCGATCCTTGGCTACACCGCGCCGCCGGCGCGGATGGTGGACGCGTTCGTGGGTTGGCTAGAGGCGTGCTACGGCTGGCGCGTGAAAGAGGAATGGCTGGTGTGGATACCCGGCGTCGTGCCCGGATTCAACCTGGCGGCGTTGGCAGCGGCCCCGGAGGGCCGCGATCTGGTCATCCCCGCGCCGGTCTACGGCCCCATTCTGAAAGTACCCAAACAGGTTGGTCTGCGCGGGATCGTCTCCAGGCTCGTGATGGATAGCGGTCGTTGGGAAATGGACTTCGACGACCTCGAAGCCAAGGTGGCCGGCGACACCGCCGCCGTGCTGATCTGCAGTCCCCAGAACCCCACCGGTCGGGTGTACGACCGCGACGAACTCGCGGGCCTCGCCGACATCGTCGTGCGCAACGACACGGTGGTCATCAGCGACGAGATCCATTGCCCGATCATGCTCGACGCGGACAAGCGGCACGTCCCGCTAGCCAGTCTCGACCCGGCGATCGAGTCGCGTTCGATCTCGCTCTTCTCGCCCACCAAGGCGTTCAACTTCCCCGGTCTGGCCGCGGCAGTGGCGGTCGTTCCGGACGAAATGCTGCGCGAAAGGTACGTGGCGGCGGGGGCCGGGTTGATCGCGAAGAACTCGCCTCTAGCCTTTGCCGCGCTCACGGCGGCCTACGAAGACACCACCGGCTGGCTAGACGGGCAGAACGCTTTCCTTGCCGGCAACGCGGCGCTGCTCGAACGCGCCGTCGCCG
Source organism: Pseudomonadales bacterium (assembly GCA_047518105.1). Taxonomy (GTDB): domain Bacteria; phylum Pseudomonadota; class Gammaproteobacteria; order Pseudomonadales; family Azotimanducaceae; genus VXYL01. The sequence goes on from JAKZRQ010000196.1 coordinate 4,152, forward strand.
CCATCGACGGCATCCGCACCACCCATGTCGAAGGCACCTACCTGGCGTGGCTTGACGTCTCGGCACTCGGCCTTGAGGATGCCGCCGCTAGTTTCGAGAGCCACGGCCTAGGCCTGTTCGCGGGTGAGGAATTCGGCGCTCCCGGGTTCCTGCGCTTCAACTTCGGCTGCCCGCGCTCGGTCCTGAACAAAGCCATCGGCTGCCTGGCCGAAGCGGCACAAGGACTTCGGCGCGAAGCGAAAGTCCC
>JAKZRQ010000197.1:0-14513 GCA_047518105.1 Pseudomonadales bacterium
TGCCGACCACGCATCGCACGTTGCGATCAGCGCGGATGGCTGGGTGGCATTCGCTGCGCAACATCCTCGGCGGCCAGCAGCGCGTCACCGCCACCTTCCGCCGCGCCGACGGGCGCACCCTGCACGTGCGCACCGCCACCGTCGTCGAACCCGGCCGGAAGGCGATCTACGACGCGCTCGGCGTCGATCCCAACCCCGGCGGCACACGCAAAACCGTTGTCTGAGTCCCTGCCGAATCCGCTTCTGCGGCGCTTTGTAGTGCCCTAACGGCGCAACTGCGCCCGTAACCCACTGATCCTACGCAACTTCCAAATGCCCTTGGTAAACTTGGACTAGCGTTCTTGAACAGATCCCATCCTTACAGTCGAGCCAGGTTTTCGAACCCGTGGGGGACGGGCTTGTCCCGTCCCGTGGCGAATCACCCGCCCGGCCCGGCAGGGGCGACCGCGCGCCCTCCGGGCGCGATAGGTTCGTCCCTGCGATGGACGTCGCCGAAAAAACGCCGCCACGTCTCGTCGGTCCGAGGCGAAGCCTCGCCAGACTCCTTGAGCGCGCCCTACGTTGTTCAGACTAGTACGGCGCGGCAACCACTCGCTTCGTACAAGCGGTCCCGAAAACCTCTGGATACTGCTTCGGGTAGTCGCTTTCGCAGAATGCAATCGCCGCCTTGGTGCGGTTCACCACGTAGCCGTGCAGAGCGCGGGCGTCCGCTTCGCTGAGAATGTCCTTGAAGCCGGGCATGCCGACCGTGGCGTAGACGCCCTCGCGGACGATCAGGTTCCAGCGCGAGTGGCTGGCAGCGGGCAGGTACTTGAGGTCCGGCACCGAACTCCCGGAGTGGACATCGGAACCGTGACAGGAAGAACACCAAGTATGGTAGAGCACTTCGCCTTGGGCGAGTTGCTCGTCGCTGATGTTGATTTCCGGCGGTTCGGGCATGTTCACGTAGGTGACGGCGGGTTCGGGCAACCGTGCCTTGCCGCCTAGTTTGAATGCCAGCAGCCGTCCCTCGGACAGGATGTTGCCCTTGTGCCGCGGCGCGCCGGTGAACAGGGTGAAGGCGCCGCCCCAGCCGGCGATCACGGCGACGTACTGCTCGCCGTCGATGGCATAGGTCACGGGTGCGGCGACGATGCCGGTGTGCACGGGCACTTCCCACTTCAGCGCGCCGGTGTCGGCGGCGTAGGCCGCGAAGTAGCCGTCCGAGCGGCCTTGGAACACCAGATTCCCGGCGGTGGACAACAGGCCGCCGTTCCAGGTGTTGGCGTGCTGCACGCGCCAGACTTCCTCCTGGCGGACAGGGTCCCAAGCGGCGAGATGGCCTTTCATGGATTCGAACATGGCAACGCGGTCTTCGACCTTTCTCGGCGGCAGCAGCGGGGTGACGTCGATGCCGCTATTGAACGAACCCGGGCGATACTCGAAGTTCTGGTTGCGCGCGTAGAGAAAGGCCATGTCCAGCGCCGGGATATAGACATGTCCGGTGGCGGGGTTGTACGACATGGGGTGCCAGTTGTGGCCGCCGTTGGGTGAGGGGAAAACCAGCGCCGTTTCGTTGGCGTGGCGGGCCTCTGGATTCTCCACCGGACGTCCGGTGTCGGGGTCGATATGGCTTGCCCAGTTCACCGGCACGTAGGGCTGTGCGGAGATGAATGAGCCGTCGGCGCGGTCGAGCACGTAGAAGAAGCCGTTCTTGGGCGCCTGCATGATGACCTTGCGCAGGGTGCCGTCGATCTCGATGTCGGCGAGGATCATGTGCTGGGTGGCGGTGTAGTCCCAGGTCTCGCCCGGCGTTGTCTGGTAGTGCCAGGCCAAGGTGCCGTTATCGGGATTGAGCGCGACGATGGAAGCGAGATAGAGGTTGTCGCCGCCGCCGGGACTGCGGATGTCGCGGTTCCACGGCGTGCCGTTGCCAACCCCGACATAGAGCAGGTTCAACTCCGGGTCGAAGGCCATGGAATCCCAGACCGTGCCGCCGCCGCCGATCTCCCACCACCGGCCGCCCCGCCAGGTTTCGGCCGCGAGCTCCATGGCGCGGCTCTCGAATGGCTTGGACGGATCGCCGGGAACCGTCCAGAACCGCCACCGCTCTTCGCCCGTCTTCCAGTCGTAGGCGGTCACGTAGCCACGCACGCCGTACTCGCCGCCGCCGTTGCCGATGACTACCAGGCCCTTGACCACCCGCGGCGCGCCGGTGATCGTGTACGGGCGTTCCTGGTCGACGGTCACGATTTCCCAGATCACTTCACCGCTACCGGCGTCCAGGGCCACCAGTCGACCGTCCAAGGTGCCGACGAAGACCCGTCCCTTCCACACGGCGACGCCGCGGTTGACCACGTCGCAGCAGGCGTATTTGCCCCACTCCTTGGGCACTTGCGGATCGTATTGCCAGATGAGTTCGCCGGTGCGACCGTCGTTGGCGTAGACCTTGCTCCACGTCCCCGTGGTGAACATCACGCCGTCGACCACGATGGGCGTGGCCTCGAGCCCCCGGGTGTCGCCGGTTGCCCAGTGCCAGGCTAGACCCAGGTCGGCGACATTGCCGTCGTTGATGCCGGTGAGGGGACTGTGGCGCTGCTCGTCGTAGGTTCGGCCGTGGGCCAGCCAGTTGCCGGGCTCCGCGTCGGCGGCGCGGACGCGCTCCGAGGCTAGTGTCGCGGTGGCCGCCCGAATGGCTTGTGCCCGCGCCGCGGCTTCGTCGGCTGACATCCGGGGCGCCCCTTGTTCCGGCTGGGTCTCGCGACCGCATCCGCAAAGCCCCGCGACTACCGCCGAAACGACCGCCAAAACCAACACTCGCCACATGACTTCGCTCCAGTCCCCACCAATCCCGCGTGCGGCGGGCAGTCCTTGCTTCCTTCCTGCTCGCCTGCTCGCCTGCTCGCCTGCTCGAAGGGTACAACCTCCGTCCCAATGCCGTATTCTCACGGGTTCGACGGGCAGGAACTGGGACATTGGCGGAACCGCGTTTGATTCAATCGCCCGCCGACTGGGAACTCGAACAGCAGGAGTGGATCGAGGCCCTTGCCGGCGTTCTCGAAGAGCGTGGCAATGACGATGCCAAGGCGCTCCTGGCCCGGTTGCAGCACGAACTCTCGCAAAGGGGCGTCGTGCTGACCGAGGCCGCGCTCAACAGTCCCTACAAGAACACCATTGGTCTCGCGGACCAGCCGCCCTATCCCGGCGACATCGCGCTCGAAAGCCGCATCGAGGACATCCTGCGTTGGAATGCTGCGGCCATGGTATTGCAGGCCTACGACAGCGGCTCGGGTGTGGGCGGCCACATCGCCACCTACCTGTCCGCTTCCACCATGATGGAGGTAGGCCTCAACCACGTATTCCGCTCTCGGAGCGAGTCCTACGGCGGTGACCAGGTGCATTTCCAGGCGCACAGCGCGCCGGGAATCTACGCCCGCGCCTTCCTGGAAGGCCGGTTGACGGAAACGGAACTCAGGAACTTCCGGCGCGAACTGGCGGACGGTGGCGGCCTGCCTTCCTACCCGCACCCACGCCGCCTGCCCGACTTCTGGCAAATGCCCTGCGCGAGCATGGGGCTGTCGACGCCGAGCGCCATCTACCAGGCGCGCTTTGCCAAGTACCTGGAGCACCGGGGCTTGAAGCCCACCAACGGCGGGAAGATCTGGGCGTTCATCGGCGATGGGGAATCCGATGAGCCGGAAGTCCTCGGCACCATCGCCATCGCCGCCCGGGAACAGCTCGACAACATCGTGCTGGTGGTGAATTGCAACCTGCAACGCTTGGACGGTCCGGTGCGCGGCAACGGCAAGATCATCCAGGAGCTGGAACGCGCGTTCCGCGGCGCCGACTGGCACGTGGTCAAGGTGATCTGGGGTGGCGGTTGGGACGTGCTGTTGCAGCGCGACGTGGAAGGCATTCTGCAGGCGCGCATGGAACAGGCCGTGGACGGCGACTACCAGATGTACACGGTCTCGCCGGGCGACGTGGTGCGCGAGCACTGGGTGGAAAACAACCAGCCGCTCAAGGCCCTGATGAGCGCACTCACGGACGAGGAGATCCGCTCGATCAAGCGCGGAGGCCACGACCACAAGAAGATCTACGCTGCCTTCAAGGAAGCCGAGGAAGTCACCGGCAAGCCCTGCGTGCTGTTGCTGAAGACGGTCAAAGGCTACCGCCTGGGACCCGGCGTCGAGGGCCGCAACACCGTTCACCAGAAGAAGCACTTGAACCCGTCGGAACGCTTGGCGCTGGCGGAACGGCTGCGCATTCCGCTGTCACGCGAGGAGATCGAGCGCGCAGAATTCTACAAGCCGGCCGACGACAGCGAGGAAGTGCGCTATCTCAAGGCCCGCCGGGAAGCGCTCGGCGGCCCGATGCCAAAGCGGAGCGTGCACTGTCCGACGCTGGCGCCGCCGCCGCTCGAGTTCTTCCAGGAGATGCTCGGCGGCTCCCGCGGCCGCGCGGTCTCCACCACGATGGCCATGGTGCGCATGCTCCAGAAGCTCTTGCGCGAGAAGAGCCTCGCACGCTACATCGTTCCCATCGTGCCCGACGAGGCGCGCACGTTCGGAATGGACGGATTGTTCCCCCAAGCCGGCATCTACTCCCCTGCCGGACAGCACTACAAGCCGGTTGACGCGGGCACGATCGCTCCCTACCGGGAGGCCGAAGACGGTCAGATCCTCCAGGAGGGGATCTGCGAAACCGGCGCCATGGCGTCGTTTCTGGCGGCGGGGACCGCGTACGCTCACTACGGCTTGCCCATGGTCCCGTTCTACATCTTCTACTCGATGTTCGGCTTCCAGCGTGTCGGCGACATGATCTGGTCCTGCGGGGACATGATGTGCAAGGGTTTTCTGCTCGGCGGGACCTCCGGGCGCACGACCCTGAACGGCGAAGGCGTACAGCATCAGGACGGCCACTCCCATCTCATCGCGTCGACGGTGCCGAACCTCGTGAGCTACGACCCGGCGTTCGCGTTCGAACTGGCCGTCATCGTCCGCGACGGCATTCGTCGGATGTACCAAGCGCAGGAGGATGTCTTCTACTACCTGACGCTCACCAACCAGAACTACGTCATGCCGCCCATGCCGGACGGTGCGCCGGAAGGCATCGTGCAAGGCATGTACGCCCTCGAGCGGTCCCCCCGTGCGTCGGTCAACCTGCTCGGCAGCGGGGCGATCATGACGGAGGTTCTCGCGGCTGCGGAAACGTTGCGCGCGATGGGCAAGCGCGTGAACGTCTGGAGCGTCACCAGCTATACCGAACTCGCCCGCCAGGGCACGGCTTGCGAACGCGCCCGGATGCTGGCCGCCGGCGGTGCCGAAGAACGCCCCTACGTGGAAACCCTGCTCGCCGGCGAGAACGGCGTTTTCGTCGCCGCCTCGGACTACATGAAGGCGTTGCCCTTGCTGATTGCGCGCTGGTTTCCGGGGCCCTGCACGGTGCTCGGCACCGACGGCTACGGGCTGTCCGAGTCCCGAGAGGCGCTGCGCGACTACTTCGAGGTGTCGAAGGAATGGATCGTGTTCGCGGCGCTCTCCACGCTTGCCCAGGCGAACAAGGGGACGGTCAAGGACGCGATGGCGTACGCCTCGGACGCCGGTCTCGACTTGGCGAAGGGGATGCCAAGCTGACCGACGCTTCCGAACGACGAATTGGAGTGCGCGGTGGAGCTGGTCTCGACTTGGCGAAGGCGGTCCCGGCTCACGCTCGCGATGGCAAGCATGCATCCATTCGCTTCTAAAATGACGGCGTTTTAGAGTAACTTCATCTAAGAAGTCCCTTTCGATTCCGCCGTCAAGGGTGCTAAATAAGCAGCATCTTAATGCTGCAAAAGTAGCAACGATATGGACGACCATGTACACCTTACACGCCGTGAGCGACAGATCATGGATGTGGTCTACGAGCGTGGCGAGGCATCCGTCGGGGAGGTGCATCGCGCCGTGCCCGATGCGCCGAGCTATTCGGCCGTCCGGGCCTTATGGCCGCACCCGCAGCGAGACCAGCGGGCGTCGACACCTTCGCCCCACTGAGGAGGAAGCCCCATGCTTCGACACGTAATCGCACTAGCGTTAGGCGCCATTGCAACGATCGGTTTGCTGAAGTTGATGCAATCGGTCATCGACGATCCCAGAGCCGCCGGGGAATCGAGCTACCAGGGAGATGTAGTCGATTTCGTCCGCCTGCTCGAAGAACGGGAAGTCGTTGCTAGGGACCGGACCCCGGAGCTGCCGAAACCGCCGGACAAGCCACCACCCAATCCACCGCTTCCAGCCATCGTCGATGTCGACGGTCGCGGAATCGAGATTACGGCGCCCGGGGACTACACGCCGATGATCGAAGATGATGTCGGGCGGTTCGTTGCCGATGGCGACCACCTGCCCATTGTCAGGGTCGCGGCGGTTTATCCAGCAAGGGCGCTCGAACGGAATATCGAGGGCTACGTGGTGGTCGAATTCGTGGTCACACAGACAGGTACCGTACGGAATCCGGTAGTCATCGTCGCTGACCCGCCGGGCTATTTCGAACGCGCCGCCCTCACTGCGGTGCAGAAGTTCAAGTACAAGCCAAGAATATTCGACGGCAAGGCCGAGGAGGTACCGGGCGTCCGCAATCGCATCGTGTTCGAACTGGAGGACTAACCCGCATTTCTTATCTGTTCCAATGACCCGTCATGGACCCTTGGAAAGGTCCACCCTCCGTCGGTCGCGATCGACGGAGGGGGCGGTGGTGGACCGTGCATTTCACGGCCTTTGGGGCCGTTGGTGAGTGAGGTCGCCACCGTCTTTCCGCACGTCCTGAATGGATACATGAGCATCAAGGCTCGCAAGATAAGAACAGGAGAGGGAAAGCATGGGAAATCATACACGGGACGCGGTCGGCGTCGACATCTCGAAGGCGCATCTGGACGTTCACCGGCTGAACACCGGGGAGGCGGCACAGTTCGGCAACGACGCGGCGCGTCACGACCGTGGCCGGGGTGCCCGCAGCCTGGGCGGATGCGCGTTCGACATGTCCATCAGTTTGTCGATGTGGGGCAGCAGATCCTCGTAGGTCGCGCCGGCGCCGAGGTGCACCGGGTCGTTGACCCAGATTTCGCTGCGGTGGTAGTTTCCGCCGGAGGCGTGGATGACGGCGCCGTTGGGCGCATTCTCGCTGCACATGTAGAGGACGGCCGGGCTGACCAGCGCTGGGTGGCGCAAGGGATCCGGTTCGTCGAGATTCTCGTCGCGGCCGGGAACGGTGTTGGTCATCCGGGTCGCCGCGCCGGGTCCCAGGCAGTTGACCCGGACATTGCGGCCCGCGCCTTCCAAAGCAAGCACGTTGGCGAGACCGAGCATCCCCATCTTGGCCGCGCCGTAGTTGGACTGGCCGAAGTTGCCGAAGATGCCGGAGCCGGAACTCGTGAACACAATCCGCCCGTAGCGCTGTTCGACCATGTGCGGCCAGGCGGCGTGGGTGACGTAGGCGGTGCCCGTGAGGTGCACCTGCATGACCAGATCGAACTCGTGCAGAGTCATGTTCTTGAACGTGCGGTCGCGCAGGATACCGGCGTTGTTGACCAGGATGTCGATGCGGCCGAAGGCGGCGACGGCGTCGTCGACGATGCTCTTGGCGCCGTCCCGGTCGGCGACGGATGCCTTGTTGGCCACGGCTTCCCCGCCGAGGGCGTGGATTTCGGCCACCACGGCGTCGGCAGCGTCCCCTGCGCCGGAGCCGTCGACGGCACCACCCAAGTCGTTGACCACAACCTTGGCGCCGCGCTTGGCGAACTCGATGGCATGGCAGCGCCCGATGCCACCCCCGGCACCGGTGACTGCGGCGACCTTGCCTTGAAATTCACTGCTCTCGAATTCGCTCATGATCCCCTCCCTTATGCGCCTCAAGTGTTCGGTCTATGCTTGATGGCGACCGAGCGACGAATCTCCACCATGACCCCGGAGCAGATCCGTCATTGCAAAGAGGCGGGTTATACCACCGTTGGCAGCTTATTCGCACCGGCACAAGCCCGGCGGGAATCCCGCGAGCGGGTTTCGTTCGAGGTGGAGTTCGAGCGCATCGCGCTTGGACGGACGCGGCCCCGGGACTGACGCATGGCGCGCCTTCGCCGTCCAGACCCGCGCAGCGACGAAGCACTGGTCGAAGCGTGCAATGCCGGTGATGCGCGGGAAGCGGCCAAGGCGTTCGAGGCGTTGTACCTCCGGCACAAGGACTACGTGCTCCGTATTGCGCTGCGTTTCGTGCCGGATCCGGACACCGCCCTCGACGTGCTCCAAGAGACGTTCGCCTACCTGCTCAAACGTTTTCCACCCACCGGAGGCGGCCTGCAACTCACCGCCAAGATGACTTCGCTGCTGTACCCGGTTGCCAGGAACACGGCGATCACCGCATTGCGCAAGGCAAGGCGCTTTCCGGGTACCGGCGATGTCGCGCCGGATGATCTTCCGGCGCCCGAGGGTGCGAACACCGGTGCCTCGGGGGACGGTGCCTCGGGGGACATCCACAGGGTCCTCGCGGCGCTGCCGGCCAATCAGCGGGAAACGCTTCAACTTCGTTTCGTGGACGATCTGTCGCTCGGCGAGATTGCCGAGGTGCTCGATATTCCTCTCGGGACGGTCAAGTCGCGGCTGCACTTCGGCATCGCAAGCCTGAAGGCATCGGATATCGTAAAAGATCTCCGCGAAGAATGAACCTTCTACCCCCTGGCCGCGCTATACGAGCGAGGAGGGCGAGAGATGCCTGACGACAACGCGCCCAACGAGGAACTGCCGACGAGCCTGATCGATGCGCTGAAACGCGCCGACCAGCCACCGCTTGTCATTACGGCGGGCGTCGACCGGGCGGTGGCCGACTTGGCGGCGTCGCACTTCCAAGGTCGGCGATCAACGTGGAAACGACACGGTGGATGGGCAGCGCTTGCGGCCTCGGTTGCCCTCGTGGCGCTCTTGGTGTTCCCACCGGGCAACCCGCTTCGGGACGAGACCACGCTCTATGGCGATGTCGACGGTTCCGGCCGGATCGATATCGCGGACGTGTTGGCGCTTGCCCGGCGACCCGGCGTCGAGCAAGCCGACCTCGACGCGTTCGCGATGCGCGTGGTTTCCCTTGAAGCCGGGGGAACGTGATGAACGTGATGAACGTGATGAACGTGATGAACGTGATGAGAGACGCGACCAGGTCGCGGTGTCGCTGCCGACCGCAGGCGGGCGGTCGCGATTCCGCTCTGCGAAATCTCCGGGCGGGAAGCGTCGCGGTTGCCGGCCTTGCGGTTGCCGCCTGCCTGTTGGTGATCACCGCCAGCGGTGGCGAAGCGACGCGTTTCGTGCCGGTGGAGGTCTTCCTCGACAGCCCCGAGCCGGTGGCCGCGTGGCAATTCGAACTGGCCGACCGCAACGCCTCGATGACCGTCGTGGGCGTCGAGAACGGCGACAGCGACGCGTTCCAACGCGCCCCCTACTACGACCGCGAGGCGGTCCAGCGCGGCGATGCCGACCGTATCGTCGTCGCCGACTATTCCCTAGCCGAGGAGAGCCGGTTGCCGTCCGGGCGGATTCGCATCGCCACGGTGCACCTGATGTTGGGTGCCCAAGCCGACTTCGAACTCAAGCTCGTCGCGGCTACCACGACCGATGGCCGACCGATCGACGCGGCGGTCAGCCTGCAAATGACGCAAACGAGAGAACGATGAGCAAACATACCCTTGCCACTATCCCCCTCGCCTTGTTGGCCACGGCGCTGGTCTTCGTCGCGCCGGTTGCCATCGTGTCCTGCAGCTCGACCGACCTTGGTTCGGCATCGCCGCCAGCGGCCGCGCCACCGCCAGCGCCACTGCCAGCGCCACGGGCAGCGCTACCGCCATCCGAGGGAGATTCAATGCCTCGCATCGGCGCGCCGGCGCCGGAACTTTGGATCATCGAGAAGTCGGCATCGGCGGTTGTTCGCGAGGACCACGTGGAGGAGGTTGTCGTGACCGGGTCGAGGACGAGGGAGCGTCTCGCGCAAGATACGCCGCTCGATGATCCGAATCCTGAGATGCGAGTCGGGCCGGTGGTCAATCTAACTTTCAAGGCCGCGCCGGCATATCGGTCGGCTCCGGCTCCGGCGACGGACATTCGCCACGACCCGCGATCAGGCGTGATGCTGGCCAGCTTCCCATTCGGCGATCAAAGCCCGCGTGCGCGCCATGTGGCGCTCCCTCTGAAGCACACTGCCGTGGACGCACAAATCAACGGCTACATCGCCACCGTCAACGTCAAGCAGGAATACCAAAACCCCTACGACGCCAAGATCGAGGCGGTCTACGTGTTCCCCCTGCCCGAGAAGGCAGGGATAAGCGAATTCCTGATGGTAATTGGCGACCGCACCATCCGCGGCATCCTGCGGGAGAAGGAAGAAGCCCAAGCCATCTACCGCCAGGCCCGGGCCCAAGGTCACCCGGCGAGTCTAATGGTGCAGCGTCGACCAAACATCTTCGAGCAGAAGGTCGCCAACATCGAGCCGGGCAAGGCCATCGATATCGACATCACGTACTTCCACGCCCTCGCCTACAAGGACGGCTGGTACTCGTTCGTGTTTCCCACCGTGGTAGGTCCGCGCTACAACCCGCCGGGCCATCCGGATCCCGTCAACGCGGTGCACCGGGGTGACGGCGGAGCACCGGGCGGCGGCACGTCGGTCGAGTACCTGCGCCCCGAGGAACGCTCCGGGCATGATATCGGCATCAACGTGCGCGTCGACGCCGGGGTTGAGATCGAGGAGTTGAAAGCCTCGCACGGCGTGGAGACGAGCCGGGACGAACCGCACACCGCGACCGTGCGTTTGAAGAACGAGACGACGATTCCAAACCGGGATTTCGTGCTCGACTTCCGCGTGGCCGGGGAGACGATGAAGTCGAACCTGTTGACGTACCGCAACGCGGATACCCGCGAAGGCTACTTCACGCTGATGGTGATTCCACCGCTGGAGTCCGCCCTGGTCCCCCGCCGGACGATGGAGATGGTCTTCGTCATCGATTGCTCCGGATCGATGAGCGGCCGCCCGCTGCGGCAAGCCAAGGAGGCGGTGGCTGCCGCACTCGATCTGCTCGAGCCGAACGACACCTTCCAGATCATCCGCTTCTCCGACTCGGCGAGCCAGTTCGGGGTCGCCCCCGCGCTCGCCAACGAAGTCAACCTGGGGGCGGCGCGGGGCTATCTCGCGGCGCTGGCAGCGGATGGGGGCACGCAGATGATCAACGGGGTCAAGGCGGCGCTCGACTTCCCGCACGACCCGACGCGCTTTCGTTTCGTGACCTTCATGACAGATGGCTATATCGGCAACGAGAAGGACATCCTTGCGGCGGTCCATACCCGTGTGGGCGCTTCCCGCATCTTCAGCTTCGGCGTCGGCAACTCGGTCAACCGCTTCCTGTTGGATCGCATGGCGGAGGCGGGTCGCGGCGCGGCCGCCTACCTGGGGCTGAACGACTCCGCCCGGGACGCGATGGAGCGGTTCTTCATGCGGGTCAGCCATCCGGCGCTTACCGACATCGAGATCGACTGGGGCGGGACGACCGTGACCGATGTCTACCCGTCGGCGCTGCCCGACCTGTTCGTGGGTCGGCCGCTGGTGGTCACAGGCAAGTTCTCCGGGGAACAGCCCAAGGTACGGGTTCTCGGTTCGTCCGACGGGGAACGCCGCACGTTGATGACGGCGCAAGATACCGAGGGCGGTGCCGGGGCGTCCATCGCCAAGGTCTGGGCGCGGTTGCGCATCGCGGACCTGGCCAATCGCCAAACCTGGGCCGGAGATCCGTACGGGGAACTGCGCGATGCCATCCGCGACACCGCGCTACGACACCAGTTGGTATCGAACTACACATCGTACGTGGCGGTGGACTCCGCCATGCGCACGACTGGCGACCACGGCGTAACGGTGCACCAGGCGGTTCCTGTGCCGGACGGCGTTCGCTACGACACGACGGTGGACTGAACGCGTGCAAGCCTTGACCGGCCCTGCCAGGGTTGGCCCCGGGGCTAGGGATGCGTTCCGAGTGCGAACCGAAGGTTCCAGTTGTTCAGGCGACCCGCGTCGCCTGGTGCCGCGTCCACGACCTTGAGCGTCCATTCGCCGTTTGGCGATTCGCCGTAGAAGACGTTGCTGAGCAGACTCCAGTCGAGGTTCGCGTCTCCGGCCAGCGCTTCGTTGAAGACCGGGTTCAAGATGCTTTCGGTTCCCGACGGCGAAGTCAGGTGGATGCCGAGTTCGTGGGTCATCGGATGGGTGATGTTGATGCGAAGCATCACCGCCTCGATGTTCGCATCCGCCGCTAGCCCCCGAACGGTAAGCGTTTGCAGGGTGCCTCCACCGTCCGCATCGGGGATGGACGTCGCAGCCGATCGGCTGAATGCCGCTGTTTCGACGAACGTCCCCAAGCCATCGGGCGTGTGCGAAGCGGCATGCGCCAAGGCATCGTCCACGTCGACGGCACCGAACCCGTACCAGTTGTGGAAGCGGTAGCCGCCGGCATTGGTGATCCACGGAAGTTGCGCGGTGTAGACAGTCTCGCCCACGATGTAGCGCACTGATTCGGCGCCGGCATGAATCTGGCGCGCGGTCTTCGCGAGGATGTGTTTCACGTCGCGCCAGGTGAGTGCCGGATAGGATTGAAGAAGTACCGCCACGGCGCCGCTGGTGTTTGGCGCGGCGGACGATGTGCCGTGGAACGTGCTCACGTAGTTGCCGTGCGGGTTGTTGACGCTGTCTCCGACAACGCCGATAGGATAGTACACGTCGTATCCGCGGTCGGATCCCACTTGGTCCGTAGTGATGATGGCCGGCCGCCGGGACCCGAACTCGCCCGCCGGCGCGCTAACCCACAGGTTGGATCCTGCGGAAGCGTAGCTTGCCTTGACGCCCGAGGCGTTGAAGCCGCCGACGAGGACGAAATAGGGAAGGTTGTTGCTGTTGTCGGCGTTGGCGCTGGCGCAGCCGATGCGGTCATTTGCCGCTCGCCGCATCGAATGGCAACGACCGAATCCGTTCCCCGCGCTCTTGACGTAGATCGCTCCCCGGCCTGCGCGCAGGTTGCGCACACCGTGCTGGAACAGATTCTTCTCGTTGGCGCTGGTATTGCTCGCACCGCCAAGGGTGCCGAAGCTCATGTTGAAGATGTCGGCGGTGGCTGACGCCGGACTCGACGTACTGCCGCCCATGGAGTCGACGTAGGCGGGCCAGAAGTTGATCGCCGACAGCACGTTGTAGCCGTGCAGCGTTGCACCGGGCGCGACTCCCCGCCCGCCGACGCCGTTGTTTGCGACAGACGCCGCAATGCCCGCCACGGACGTGCCGTGATCGCCCATGTTCGAAGGCTGGAAGGGATCGCCGGGGACGGACCCATTCCAGGAACCCGCGTTGAAGTTGTGGGCGCCGCTGGCTTCGATGTTGTCGGCCAGATCGGGATGGCAGGTCTCCAGACCCGTGTCCGCGACGGCGATGCGAACACCTTGGCCCAACGGTTGTTCCGCGGTCAGGGCGTTTGCCATGCCCAAGTCCTCGCCGGGCGTCCCGGGGTTGCTCGCATACGCTCGTTGTCCCAGGTTGTTCAGGTGCCACTGTTGGGCCAGCAGGGGGTCGGTGGTGCCTGCGGCGACATCGTCGGTTGGTCCCGAGGCGCAACGAACGACCACCTGACCCGTGTCGTCCAGGGAGAAGCCGAATACATCGGTATTCGAGCGACGCAGCTCACCGGCGACCGGCTGCGCGCGCGCCCGGGCGTAGTAGTGCCCGCCAGGGTCGAAATCATCGAGTGGAACGTCGAAGGCAAAGGTGACACCGCTTCGCGAATCGATTGCCGGCACATTGCGCTCCTCGGCCCATAGGGAGGTGCTCCATGTCGGCCCAACGTTGATGCGCAACGATAGCTTGGTGGCCGCAGATCGGGCCGCCCCCCAATTGAGGACCCGGATATCTGCCGCCACGCGTTCGGCGTGAATCGTGAGATCGCCTAGGTACGCGAGCAGATCCGGCGCCATGGACTGCTTGGCGTCCGGACCGCATCCGACGGCGAGGAACTCGCAAGGTGTGACGCGCACCGAGGACGAGCAGTTGTTGCGTGTGTTGGACTCTCCGGTCACGGCGTCCACGCACGCTCCGTAGTAGTAGATGCCGAAGGCGGAGGGCGGGACCAGTTCGATCGCCTCGTCGGTCTTGGCCGAGACGGCAAGCGCGGCGAGCGCGTCCGAACCCGTCTCGGCGTCCGCCGTCGTGATGGTCGCGTCCGAAGACCGGTAGTATCGCAGGGTCGTCGCCATGGCGTCTGCGCCACCCTGGTTGCGCACCGTTGCCGACAGCGTGAAGGCCACCCCGGACCGAGGCCGGTCGTCGCTGGCCGAAGGCGCCTCCACGATCAAATCCGGACTTCCCGCCACTTCGACCGTCACCTCGACCGACGACGAACAGTTGTTGGTGATGTCGGACTCGCCGGAGACGCCATCCACGCAGGCGCCGTAGTAGGTCGTTCCGGGATCGGCGGGCGCGGCGAGCGGGATGGA
>JAKZRQ010000198.1:0-53003 GCA_047518105.1 Pseudomonadales bacterium
AGTCCGATGTCAGCGGACGCTCACCAAGGATTTGTCGCACACCCGCGTTGGAACACCGGGAAGAGAGGTTGCGGCGCGTCAATCCGGCAGACCCAGCACCCGCTTGGCGATGATGTTCAGTTGCACCTCGTTGCTCCCGCCCGCGATGGACCCCGCCTTGCTCGCAAGCCAGGTGCGGGTCATGCCGAGTTCCGTGCCGCTGAAGCCGACGCCCTCCCAGCCGATGCCCCGGGTGCCCATCATCGAGACTTGGAGTTCCGCTCGCTGCTTGCGCAGGTTGGCGCCGTAGTACTTGAAGATCGAAGTGGCGGGCCCCGGAGTCGAGCCTTGGGATTCCTCGACGGTTCGCCGTTGCGTCAGCCGGTAGGCCTCGGCGTCGATGTAGTGGCAGGCGATGGATCGACGGAGATTGGTGTCGGCGACGCGGCCATCGTCGTCGCCGACGAACAGGCGTGCGAGGTCGTAGAGTTCCGTGCCCGACTCGCGGTTGGTGCCGCTCGCCAGCATGCCGATGCCCGAACGTTCGTGCTGCAGGAGCCGCTTGGCGACCGTCCAGCCCTTGTTCAGGCTGCTCACGAGATCCTCCCTTTGGGCTATGGCGTTGTCGAAGAAGGTCTCGCAGAACGGCGACGAGCCGGAGATCAGCCGGATGGGCCGGACGGTGACGCCGGGTTGATCCATGGTAAACAGCAGGAAGCTGATGCCTTCGTGCTTGGGCGCGTCCGGGTTGGTGCGTACCAGGCAGAAGATCCAGTCGGCGTTGTACGCGCCCGAGGTCCAGATCTTCTGGCCGTTGACCACAAAGTGGTCGCCGCAGTCCTCGGCCCCGGTGCGCAGCGAAGCGAGATCCGAACCGGACCCCGGTTCGGAGTAGCCCTGACACCACCAGACCTCTCCCCGGGCGATTCGCGGCAGGTGCCGCGCCTTCTGGTCGTGGGTGCCGTACTCCAAGAGGGTCGGACCGATCATCATCGTGCCCATTCCCGATACCGGCGCGCGAATGTCGAGGGCGCGCATCTCCTCCAGCAGCGTCACCAATTCGTTCGTGGAGAGTCCCGCGCCGCCGTACTCTTCCGGCCAAGCGGGCGCGGTGAAGCCCCGGTCGGCACAGCGGTCGAGCCACAACCGCTGATCGCGGGTCATGGGCGCCTTGGTGCCGCCACCGGGCACCTCGCCGGGTCCCCGGCAACTCGCTGGACAATTGGCGTCGAGCCAGGCGTGGACTTCGGTTCGAAACGACATGGGCACGCCCTCCACAACGCTACTAGCGCGTCTCGCTGCGCGAGCCGACCGTCCAAGAGTAATACCACCGCTGTTCGGGAATGCAACCCAAGTGCCAACATCCGGCCCGCTCAAGGCATCTGGCGTTCTCGAAAAGTCGTGATCCTTGCGAAGCCAAGTTTTCGCCACCTGCAAGAATGCACCGGCGGGTCAGTCCAGCTCCGTGAACGCCGCCGCCGCCATGCGCGCGGCGCGGAAGATCGCGCGGCCCTTGTTCATCGTTTCCTTCCACTCCAGCCGCGCCACCGCGTCGGCGACGATGCCGCCGCCGGCTTGGATGTAGAGCCTGCCGTCCTTCAGGATCGCGGTGCGGATGGCGATGGCGGTGTCCATGTTGCCGTTCCAGGCGAGATAGCCCACCGCGCCGCCGTAGATGCCCCGTTTGACCGGTTCCAGTTCGTCGATGATCTCCATGGCCCGAATCTTCGGCGCCCCGGAGAGGGTCCCCACCGGGAGCGTGGCGCGCAGCACATCCACGGCGCTCTTCCCTTGGGCGAGCTTGCCCACCACGTTGGACGACAGGTGCATCACGTGGGAGTAGCGTTCCACCACGAACTGCTCGGTGACTTCGACACTGCCGATCTCGGACACCCGGCCGACGTCGTTGCGGCCCAGGTCGATCAGCATCAGGTGCTCGGCGATTTCCTTGGGATCGTTGACCAGCTCCGCCTCCATGGCGGCGTCTTCTTCTTCGCTGCGGCCGCGGCGGCGTGTTCCCGCCAGCGGTCGGTTGACGATGACGCCGTCTTCGACGCGGGCGAGGATCTCGGGCGACGAACTGACGATGTGGAAGCCGTCGAGATTCATGAAGTACATGTACGGCGACGGGTTGAGGCTCCGCAGCGCCCGGTAGAGGTTGATCGGCGGGCTCAGAAACGGGATGGACAGGCGTTGCGAGAGCACCACCTGCATGGCGTCGCCAGCGCGGTTGTACTCCCGGATGCGTTCCACGGCAGCCATGAAGTTGGTGCGCCCGAAGGCCGATTCGAAGTCCTCTTCCTCCACCGGCGCATTGGCGGTGGCCGCCCGGAACTGCGGGGTCGCCTCGGCGAGCTTGTCTGCCCGTGCCTGGAGCATCTCCCGCGCGAGGGCGAAGGCGTTGGGGGTTGCCGGGTCGGTGAGCGAGATCAGCTTCATCCGGCTCGACATGTTGTCGAACACCAGCACGTCGGTGGACACCATCAGCAGGATATCGGGGGTGCCGAGATCGTCCGGTGGAGCGGTGCCCTTCAGGCGCTTCTCGACACTACGCACCGTGTCGTAGCCGAAGTAGCCCACCAGGCCGCCGAAGAAGCGCGGCATGTCGGGCAGGTCCGGGATGTTGAAGCGGCGGCTGAACGACTCGATGGCGGCGAGCGGGTCGTCGGTGTCGAGCGCCTCCACGATCTTGCCGTCTTCCTCAACCGTCAAGCGGTCGCCGTGGACGCGAATGACCGTGTCCGACGGCAGCCCGATGATCGAATACCGGCCCCACTTCTCGCCACCTTGGGCGGCGGACTCCAGGAGATAGGAGTACGGCCCGTCGGCGAGTTTCAGGTAGGCGGAAAGCGGCGTCTCCAAGTCGGCGAGAATTTCGTGGACGACCGGGATGTGGGAGTAGCCCTGTTTGGCGAGGGCGTCGTAGTCTTGCTGGTTCATGGCAATCGCGTCGGTGGCTGGGTGGAAGTGCGTGACGGCGGTGATCCGGCCGTGACCGGATCGGTCGGCGTCATCGCCAACGCGAATGGAATTCGTCGGCACCCCCGGTGCCGCGCGTTCCCTTGGTTTGCCCGCGCGCGTTCATGACGGTCTAAACCTAAACGAGGTCGCGGGCCGAATCAATCACGCGGTCGGCACCGAGACTGTCGGGGTCGCGCCCGTGGTTGTAGCCGTACCGGTAGAGGACGATGCCGCAGCCGGACGCCCGCGCGCACAGCACGTCGGTTTCGGAGTCGCCGACGAAGAGGCTGTTGCGGGGAGACTGGCCGAGCTGTTCGCAGGCGTACAGCGCCGGTGCCGGGTCCGGTTTGAATCGCGCCGTCGTGCCGCGGCCGACCACCACCTGGAGAAAGCGCGAGAGGTCTAGGGCGTCGAGCAAGCGAACGCTCAAATCGGTCGGCTTGTTGGTGACGACCGCGAGTGGCGCGCGTCGGGCGAGGGTCGTCATGGTGTCGACGACCGTGGGGTAGGGCGTCGAATGGTCCGCGATGTGGGCAGCGTAGTAGTCGAGGAGCAGCGCCTGGTTCTGGTCGAGATCGGCGTCCGTGGCGGCGAGCCCCTGGTGGCGAAATGCCGCCTCCAGCATGGCGCGAACGCCGTGGCCTACCCAGTGCCGGGTCAGCGCTTCGTCCACCGGTTCGAGGCCCGCCGACGCCAGCGTGTGGTTGAGGGCTCTCGAAAGGTCGGGGGCGGTATCGACCAAGGTGCCGTCGAGGTCGAACAGGTAGGCGCGGTAGTTCACTGTGCCGGAGTCGCCAGTTCGTCGCGCATGGCCTGGATCACCGACCGGTAGTCGTCCACCCGGGAGGCGGGTCCCTTCGGCACGCCGAAGATCGCCGACCCGGCCACAAAGATGTCGGCCCCGGCGGCACCTGCGTGCGCGATATTGTCGACCTTGATGCCGCCATCGATTTCGAGTCGGACCTCGCGTCCGCTGGCGTCGATGGCCTGTCGCGCCGCCCGCACCTTGTCGAGGGTGGAGGGAATGAACGCCTGGCCCCCGAAACCGGGATTGACGGACATGACGAGCACCAGGTCCACGGCGTCGATCAGCGGCTCGAGATACCCGATGGGCGTGCCCGGATTGAACACCAGCCCCGCCTTGGCGCCGCGCTCGCGGATCAAGCCCAAGGATCGGTGCGGGTGCTCGCTCGCCTCGGGATGGAACGAGACGATGTCCGCTCCGGCGTCGATGAACTCGCCGATCAGACGGTCCACGGGCTTGACCATGAGATGCGCATCCACCGGTGCCGTCACCCCGTGCCTGCGCAAGGACGCGAGCACCAGCGGTCCGATGCTCAGGTTCGGCACATAGTGATTGTCCATGACGTCGAAGTGAACGAGATCGGCGCCGGCGGCGACCACGTCGTCCACCTCCCGGCCGAGCTTGGCGAAGTCGGCGGCGAGAATGGAGGGGGCGATCCAGGGTTCCACATCCACATCCACGGTTGGGGCGAGCGCATTCTACGCCCGAGGGCGGCACCGTGGTGCGGTTCAGGCCATCAGGCGTCGTGCACGCTTGAGTTCTTCGGGGGTCCCGATGTCAATCCACGTGCCCTCGAAGACCTCGCCCTCGAGGTCGCCGACAGCCGCGGCCCCGAACAGCAGTTCGCTTAGCGAGAACGGACCGTCCGGTGCGCCGTCGAACAGCGCGGCGTCGATCACGGCGATGCCGCAGTAGGTCAAGTCGTCGCCCGGTCCTCGCCGGACCTTGGCAACGCCCGCTTCCATGCGCAGGTGGAAGTCGGCATGCGGCTTGTGCGGCGGGGTTGGCGTCAGCACCAGGTGCGCCTTCCCGGTTCGGACGCCGGGCAGGTTTTCGAAAGGCAGGTTTTCGAAAGAGTAGTCGGTCCAGATATCCCCGTTGAGGATCACGAACGGGCCGGGCAGCAGGAGTGGCAGGGCCTTCTTGATGCCACCGCCGGTGTCGAGCAGGTCCGGTTCCGGACTGTATCGGATGCGAACGCCGAGGTCGGCGCCGCGGCCGAGGGCGCTTTCGATCTGTTCGCCGAGGTGGTGCAAGTTGATGACGACGTCCCTGATGCCCGCGCGGTGCAGCCACCGGATCTGATGGACGATCAAGGGTTCGCCGCCAATGGGCAGCATGGGCTTCGGCACCCGCTCGGTGAGCGGACGCAATCGTTCGCCGCGGCCGGCGGCGAGGATCATCGCCTTCATGGTGGTCCAGGGCGCCGCTCGGCTGCGCGGGGCAGGGCGACCTTGTCAAGCCAATCGGCCAATTCGCGGGTCTCCGCATGGCGGTGCCCGAGCCATGCAATCCGTCTGAGCACGGGCACGATGTCGCGCAGGTGGCCGGCATGTCCGCGGTCGAGATACAGTCTCGCGAAGATGCCGGCGGCCTTGAGTTGGCGTTGAATGGCGACGAGGTCGAAGGCCCGATTGAACACCGGCTCGGTGCAGTCCAATTCTGCCAAGGCGAAGAATCTCGCCCGCCACTTCGCGACCAAGGTTTCGTCGAATTCCACGTAGCAGTCGCGCAGCAGCGAGGCGATGTCGTAGCAGCACGGACCGACGAGCGCGTCCTGGAAGTCGACGATGCCGACGCTGCCGTCGTCCCGCCAGAGCAGGTTGCGGCAGTGGTAGTCGCGATGCACGGTGCACTGCGGCACGCTCCGGGTCGCCTCGATCAATGCATCCCGGACCGCGGCGAAGCGGGGCGGAACATCCAGGTCCAGAAACCGTCCAAGGAGCCAGTCGGTGAAGATCGCGAGTTCGTCCGCGAACCGGGCGACGGTGTACGGCGGTATGTCCTGGCTGACGACGGACTGCAACGTCGCCAGCGTGCGCACGGCGGCCTCGAGCGGTGCGTCGATCTCGCCGGCGGCGTAGGCGGCAGCGAAATCCCGCTCGCCGAGATCTTCGAGCAGGAGGAAGCCACGGTCGAAATCCGCGGCGTGGACTGCGGGGGTCGATAGCCGGTGCCGCCTGAACAGTTTCGTAAGCCGGACGTAGCGCGGGTTATCCTCCGTGTCCGGCGGCGAATGCATGGCGACGAACGTGGACGCGGTTGTGGTTACGCGAAAAAATCGGCGTGTGCTGGCCTCCGCCGGTAGCGGGGCCAGCGCGATCTTCTCGCCTAGGGCATGCTCGCCTAGGGCATGCTCGCCTAGGACGTGCCCGACCCAGTCGGCAAGTTCGGCGGATTCCTGGTTCACTGGCGTTCTCGAGGCAGCGAAGTCCCTACAGTTGACCCAAGTTCTTCGTAGTCGGGAGCAGGCGGAGCGCTCCCGACCACGCCGTCAGGCGCGCCACCGCAGGGGCGGCGGGCCGAGACTCCTTGGTCGTGCCGAGACATTAGCAGATGCGCCAAGACTGTTGGCTCTGCCTGCGTGGTGTCTTGCCGGAACGGCCATGCTCGTCGCGCCGGCAGATGCAAGCGAGCTCGCCGAGGCGTTGTGGCAACCGGACGCCGAATTCGCAGGGTCGCTCTGGGGGTGCGTGGGCGCGTACGTGGAACCGCCGATGCCCCTAGGACGTGACGCCGACAGCGCGGCGCACCCCATCGTCGTGACGGCGCCCTCGGTGACCTCGCTCGAGGGGGTTCGCACCGAAGCCACGGGTGGCGTGGAGGTACGCCAAGGCAACCGCCTGCTCACCGCCGAGGTGGTGACGCTGGACGAGAGCGGGTCCCGCGCCAGCGCACGAGGAGAACCGCGATTCGGGGAACCGGGCATATACGTCCAGGGGCAGGACGCGACAGTGGATCTTGCCGGGGGCGCCTCGAGTGTCTCCCGCGCCGAGTTCGTGATAACCGATGGCGGTGTGCGCGGCAGCGCCGCGCGCATGGAACGCCGAGGCGATGTCATGGACCTCGAAGCCGCCACCCTCACCCGGTGTCCTCCGGGGAACGCGACATGGGAGGTCCGGGCGCGCACGGTTCGCATCGACCAGGAGTTCGCCACAGCGCGCGGGGCCCGCTTCGTCGTGGGCCGGGTGCCGGTCTTCTACGCGCCCTATCTGCGCTTCCCGGTGAGCGGTCGGCGGGCGAGCGGCTTCCTCTTCCCGAGCGTCGGCTACGACGGCGACGACGGGATCGACCTGTCTTTGGCCTACTATCTCAACTTGGCGCCGAACTACGACGCCACCTTGGCGCCCCGGCTTATCGGCGAACGCGGCGTTGGCTTCGAAGCCGAGTTCAGGCATCTGAGCCGGCGGTTCGAAACCACGCTCGGTGGAGCGTTCCTGGCAACCGACCGCCGCTATGACGGCGAACTGGCGCGTTCCGACTCGACGGTCCCGGGCGCCGAGTTCTCCCCTGCGGACCGCTGGTCGGTCCATGTCGATCACACGGGCGGCGTCGGCCGGCTGCGTACGCGCGTGGATTACGCCGCCGTGAGCGACAACGACTACTTTGCCGACATCGCCTCCGACTACGGCGCCCTGCGAACGGTCTCGCTGGAGCGTCGGGCCGAGCTGCGCTACACGCGCGGAGGGCTGTTCGCCCGCCTCCTGGCCCAGGGATTCCAGCGCCTGGAACCGGGCCGGCAGCCCTACCGGCGCCTGCCCGAGGCCAAGGTGAGCTACGCCGGCTTCATGCCGGGACTGGGCCCGGGGCCGCTGTCCTGGTCGTTGGGCGCGTCGTGGACATCGTTCCAAGCCGCCGATGACCCGGGCGGCGCCGCGATTGCCGGTGAACGCCTGCATGTGGAACCGCGCTTGCGGTTGGCCTTGGCGCGCCCGTGGGGATTCTTCAACCTTGCGGCCGGGGCGCGGCACACCGGCTACGACGTGGCCAATACAGGCGAGGGCGTCGATCACCGTCCACGCCGCGGCATCGGCTTGGGGATCGTCGATGCCGGTGTGTTTCTCGAACGGCCGGTGTTCGGTACCAAGGGGCGCGAGCAATGGGTCCAGACCTTGGAACCCCGCCTCTACTTCCTCCGTCAGTCGTACGCCGATCAGGCGGATCTGCCGAGCTTCGACGCCACTCGGCTGACCTTCTCCTACAGTCAACTGTTCCGCGACAACCGCTTTGCCGGTCTGGACCGCATTGGCGATGCCAACCGGATTTCCCTGGGTCTCGCCACCCGGTTGCTGAACGCCCGCGGCGCGGAAGTCGTCTCGGCGCGAATCGGTGGGATCGCGTACCAGGAGAGGCGGCGGGTCACGTTGTCGGACGCGACGCCACCGACGGTACCGGTAGCCGATGTGGTCGGCGAGTTGCGCGGCACCTTCGGCGCCATGAGCATCCTGTCCAAGCTGGCTTGGGACTCGGGCGATGGCGAGTTCGCCGAGGTGGGGATCGGGTTGTCCTACCGGAAAGATGCCCGACGAATCCTCAATGTCGGCTACCGGCGCCGATCCCCGGAGGTGGATCAGACCGACGTCTCCGTGTACTGGCCGCTGCCCGGCGCATCCTCCCAATGGAGCGCTTTCGCTCGATGGAACCATGACTGGCGTTCCGGTCTAACCATCGAAGGGTTCGCTGGATTGGCGTATGCCAATTGCTGCCTTGAAGTTAAGATGCTCTGGCAACAGAGGATCGATCTGCCGCGAAACCTCGCGCAGGCGGATTCGCGGACGGATCGGGGCATAGCCATCCAGATCGCGTTTCGCGGGTTCGCCGGGTTTGGCCGCGGGGTTGATTCTCGCTTGGTTCGTGGCATAAAGGGCTATCGTCCGGGTGACCGGTGACCGCGCGCGGCTATTGGATGTGAGGCATGAGGGGCTTGAGAGGATGACTAGGGTGAGATTCGGATCGAGGTGCCTGCGGGCGGCGCTGTGTCTAGGGATTCCGGCCATGGCCTCAAGCGTCGCTGCTGCGCCGGAAGCCATCGATCGCATCGCCGTCATCGTCGACGACGATGTCGTGCTCGAAAGCGAGCTGACCGAACGATTCGTGCCGGTGGTCAGGCGCATGGAGGCGGCTGGCCAGGGCGACGTGCCGCGGGAGATGATCTGGGATCAGATCCTGGAGGCCCTCATCCGGGAGCGGATTCAACTCCGGGAAGCCCTCCGGCGGAACATCGAGGTCGACGACGAGACGTTGACCGTGGCGGTTGGCAACTTCGCCCGCCAGAACGAGATGACCGTCGAGGAGTTCATTGCCGAACTGGGAGCCCAAGGCGAGTCCTACCGTGGAATTCGCGAGCAGATCCGCCGGGATCTCACCATCGAGCGCGTGCAGAGGAGCGCGGTCAACCGCCGCGTCTACATCACCGATCAGGACGTCGACGAGTTGATGGGGTCGCCGTTCTTTCGCGAGATGATCTCCGACGAGTACCGTCTCGGCCACATTCTGTTGCAGGTCGATCCTGGCGCCACCAACGAGGAGATCGGAGCCTTGCGCGCGAAGGCGGAGGAGGTCGTCGCGAAATTGCGGGAAGGCGGGGACTTCTCGGCGTTGGCGGTGCAGCATTCGTCGGCCCCGACGGCGGCCCAAGGCGGCGACTTGGGCTGGCGCAAGTCGGGTCGAATTCCAAGCGTGTTTGCCGATGTGGCCGTCGCCCTTGAAATCGGCGAAGTCGCCGAGCCTCTACGGGACGCCTCGGGGTTCCACATCGTCAAGCTGATCGACCGGCGCGGCGCGTCCCAGGAGCGCGCCGAACAAACCTTGGTACGGCATATCCTGCTCCTGCCGTCAACCATCCGCTCGGATGACGAAACCCGTGCCGCCATCGAAGACCTCCGGGCGCGGGTGTTGGCGGGGGAGGACTTCGCGGAACTTGCGAAGGAACACTCGGAAGATCCGGGTACCGCGCTGGCCGGCGGAGATCTCGGTTGGAGTACCCTGGAGGGTCTCGATCCGATCTTCCAGGCTGCGATGAACGCCACTGCGGTGGACGAGTTGTCGAAGCCCTTCCGCTCCCAGTTCGGTTGGCACGTCCTGGAAGTACAGGGCCGAAGGCAGCAGGATGTCAGCGAGGAGGCCCGGCGCGACTACGCCAGCCGGATCCTGTTTCAGCGACGTTTCGAGGAGCGGCTGCAGGAATGGCTGCGGGAGATTCGCGACGAAGCGTTCGTCGAACAGCGGATAAGCTACGCCGACTTTGCCGGCAAGCCTTGACCGCCGCAGGCGGTGACGGCCCTGGCCCGTAAGCGGTTCGGCCAGCATTTCCTGACCGACGCCTCGGTCGTCGAGCGCATCTTCGCGGTGCTCGACCTCGATGCCGCGGACCACGTCCTGGAGATCGGTCCGGGGACCGGTGCGTTGTCGGCGCGAATCGCGCACGAAGCGGGTTCTCTTGCGGTCGTCGAAATCGATCGAGATCTCGCGGCTGCGCTCAGCGCCCGCAGGCTCGCCTCGTCGTTGGCGCAAGTCGAAGTCGTGACGGGCGATGCGCTCAAGGTGGACTTGGCGGCGTTGCTTGCCCGGGGCGGCGGTCGTCGTCGGCGTATCGTCGGCAACCTGCCCTACAACATCGCCACGCCCCTGCTCCAACGGCTGTTCGACCTTGGCGCGTCGGTTGCCGACATCCACGTCATGCTCCAGTCGGAGATGGCTCGACGGCTGAGCGCCGATCCCGGGTCGAAAGCCTATGGCCGGTTGTCGGTTGCCGCGCAGTGGCGGTGTCGGATCGAGACTCTGTTCGACGTCGCTCCGGAGAGCTTTGCACCGTCGCCGAAAGTTCAGTCGAGCTTCGTGCGCTTCGTTCCCCGTCCGGCGGGCGAGCGACTCGCGTGCGATTCGGAGGCTCTCGGCCGGGTGTTGCGGGTGGCGTTCGCCCACCGCCGAAAAGTCCTTGCCAATGCCTTAGAATCGCTTGCTCTGGATTGGAACGTGCTGGAGATCGATCCGGGGGTCCGGCCCGAGAATCTGAGCGTAGGCGACTTCGTTGCCATCGCCAGGGGCCTGCCCGGGGACGCCAGCGGACGAGACGGATGAGAGGTTTCGAAGTCAGCGTCGAGCCACGCTATATCGCGACGGAATCGGATCCGGCGGCGCCGCGCTACGTTTTCGCGTACACCATCACCATCGCCAACCGCGGGGAACAGGCGGCGCAATTGGTCAGCCGCTATTGGTTGATCACCAATGGCGACGGCAATCAGCAGGAAGTCCGGGGCCGCGGCGTGGTCGGCGAGCAACCGGTGATCGCCCCCGGCAAGGCGTTCCGCTACACCAGCGCGTGCGTCTTGGAAACCGCCATCGGAACCATGCAAGGACACTACGAATTCGTCGCCGCCGGCGGCGAGTCCTTCGACGTGCCGATCGGGACCTTCTCGCTCGCGGCACCCGACGCGGTTCACTAGGTCCGCATGGGCACGGGAGGCGCGCCGGACGGTGCCGGAACCGGACCGGCCACCGGCCGCTCTCGGGGATCAACCTATGTCGTCGGTGACATCCAAGGCTGCTTCCGAAGCCTGGTCGCGCTTCTCGACGAGGTGGCCTTCGCTGACAACGATACCCTGCTCTGCGTCGGCGACCTGGTCAATCGCGGCCCCGAATCGCTGGCCACGCTGCGGTTCGCCCGCGACCTGGGCGACCGGTTCGCCTGCGTGCTGGGCAACCACGATCTGCACTTCCTCGCCATGGTCTACGGCGGTCATCCGCATCGCCGGAGCGACACCATGGAAGCGCTGCTGGCTGCGGCGGACTGTCGCGAACTCGCCGAGTGGCTGCGACATCAGCCGCTCTTGATCGAGGGGGAGGCCCAGGTCGTGGTTCACGCCGGGATTCCGCATATTTGGGACCTGTCCGTTGTCCGCGACAATGCGCGCGAGGTTGAAGAGATGCTGCGGGGACCGAACCACCGGGCGTTCTTTCGTGCGATGTACGGCAACGAGCCGTCCATCTGGAGTGCGCGTCTTGCGGGGGTGGACCGGCACCGCTCGATCGTCAACTACTTCACACGCATGCGTCTTGTTGATCCGTCGGGGCGCCTGGAGTTCAGCCACAAGGGCACCTTGGACGATCTGCCGCCGGGATACCAACCTTGGTTCCGCTACCCCTCGCGGATCGCCGAGACGCTCTACTTCGGGCACTGGGCGGCATTGGATGGGGCGACGGACATGGCGCGGATCGTTGGACTCGACACGGGCTGCGTCTGGGGCCGCACCATGACCGCCGTACGCTTGGACGACGGATGCCTGTTTTCGGTCCCTGCTGCGGAAAACCGACTGCGGACACCGGGAGCGGCATGAGGACCTATCTGGTCGGCGGGGCGGTCCGGGACGAACTGCTGGGACGCTCCCAGGTGGAACACGACTGGGTGGTGGTGGGCGCGACGCCCGACGACATGCTTCGCCGCGGGTTCAAGCGGGTAGGGCGGGACTTTCCCGTCTTCCTGCACCCGCGTACCGGCGATGAGTACGCCCTCGCCCGGACCGAACGCAGAACGGGTCCCCGGCATACGGACTTCATCTGCCACGCCGACCCCGGCGTCACCCTGGAAGAAGACTTGGCGCGTCGCGATCTCACGGTCAACGCGATGGCACGGGACGCCGATCGAGTACTGGTCGATCCCTACGGCGGGCGGCGCGACATCGCGGCGCGTGTGCTGCGCCACGTCTCTCCGGCGTTTGCCGAGGATCCCCTACGGGTCTTCCGCGTCGCCCGTTTCGCGGCGCAGTTGCCGGAGTTCACGGTCTGCGACGAGACCTTGACGCTCATGCGGTCCATGGTTCCCGAACTGGCCGCGCTATCCGGAGAGCGGGTGTGGAAAGAACTCGAGAAAGCGGCCGGGGCAGCCCGACCTTCGCGGTTCTTCGAGACGGTCCTCGCCATCGGCGAGAGCCACTGGTTTGCGGGTCTCGACCTGGCGGCTACGGCCGGACTGTACGGCAACACCGCCTTCAAGGATGCCCCAACCGCCCTTGCCGCCGTCGGCTGGGTCAACGCGCCGGAACCGGTCGACAGGGTCTTTGGGCCGTTGCGCGCCCCGCGCCTGGTCCGTCGCGCGGCGGCGGCGCTGGCCGCGCATGGACGTACTTTGACCGACCCGCATGCCGACCCGA
Source organism: Pseudomonadales bacterium (assembly GCA_047518105.1). Classification (GTDB taxonomy): domain Bacteria; phylum Pseudomonadota; class Gammaproteobacteria; order Pseudomonadales; family Azotimanducaceae; genus VXYL01. The sequence goes on from JAKZRQ010000198.1 coordinate 12,895, forward strand.
GCGCATTGCTCGACGCCTTGACCGCCATCGAGGCCTTTCGCCAGAACGGGAAGACGGCGCTGGTTGCCGATGCGGCCGAGACGTGCTCCGGGACGTCGCTTGGATCGCTTCGGCGGTTGATCGACGAACTTCGCGGCTTGCGTGTGGACGCCGAACCCGGCCCGGGCTACGGCATCGCCCTGCGCGGGTGCCGTATCGCTCATATTCAATCCCGCCGGCGCGCCCATCGGGCGGGTTGAAGTTTGCGCAGCAAATTCCTGGCGCGCTTGTGGCGCAAGTGTTCGGGTTGGGTTGATTCTTGCTTGCGCGAGACTTGAGGCGCGCTACGGCGGATCCGCGCGGATCGGCCGGCTTTGGGTGGGAAGGGGCGCTAGCGCGTCTCGGAATACGAGCCGTTCAAGAGCGCTGCCCACCGTGTTCGTCTGCAACCCAAGTGTCAACACTCGGCATGCTCAAGGACTCTAGCGGTTCGAGTTCAACCATCGGCCAGCGGGCACGGGTGGTGATCTCCAGGGCGTCGCGCTGGCCGGCCTGAAGTCGGAGTGCGCCGGCGTGGGCGATCATGGCGCCGTTGTCGGTGCACAGCGCGGGCGGGGCGTAGGTAACCCGGGGCAGCGCGTCCTTCAAACGCTGGCGCAGCCTGTGGTTGGCCGCCACCCCGCCGGCTGCCACCAGTTCGTGTAGGCCGGTGGCCTCCATCGCGCGCCGGCACTTGATGGCGAGGGTGTCCACCACGGCTTCCTCGAAGGCGCGGGCGATGTCGGCGATATCGGTATCGGATAGGGGCGAATGCTCCCGCACGGTGTTGGCAGTGAACGTCTTCAATCCCGAGAAGCTCATGTCGAGCCCCGGCCGGTCGGTCATCGGGCGTGGAAAGACGAACCTCGCGGGGTTGCCCGCTTGTGCAGCGGCGGCAACCGCCGGCCCGCCCGGGTAGCCGAGCCCGAGCATCTTCGCCACCTTGTCGAACGCCTCCCCGGCGGCGTCGTCCAGGCTCTCGCCGAGCAGCGCATAGCGACCGATGCCGTCGACGCGGAATAGCTGCGTATGTCCGCCGGAGACGAGCAGCGCCACGAACGGCATCGCCGGGGCCGAGGCGTTGTCGTGATCGATCAGCGGCGCCAGCAGATGCGCTTCCAGGTGATGAACGCCGACCGCGGGGATGTCGAGGCCGTAGGCCAGCGACCGTCCGAATCCGGCCCCCACCATCAACGCGCCGATCAGCCCGGGTCCGGCGGTGAACGCCACCCCGTCCAGGTCGGCGACGGCACGCCCGGTCTTGTGGAGCAACTCCGAAACCAAGGGCGCGATCTTGCGGATGTGATCCCGCGACGCCAGTTCGGGAACGACTCCGCCGTAGCGCGCGTGCAGGTCCACCTGGCTGTACAGGGACTCGCCGATGAGTCCGGCGGAGGTGTCGTACAACGCGACGCCGGTTTCGTCGCAAGAGGTCTCGATGCCGAGAACGAGCATGTGCTTCGGGTTTCCGAGGACGTCGGTGCGCCTACGCTACATCGAATGGCCTCGCAACGGGGGCCATTGAGGACAACGATGCGGACCGGCAACCGGGCGTCGGCATCCCGACACCTGGACGGCACGGCGGCCGAAGCCTGGGAAGACGCGGGTCCGTTGACATTTGAAGCGCTCCTCGATGGCGAGAGCGGCTTTGAAGTCGCAGTGGACTACGCGACATCGGACGACACTGCGGTCGCGGAGGAGGACCACGTCGATTCGAGCGGGACGGTGACCTTCAGCCCCGGTGAGTTGGTCAAGAAGATCAGAGTGGCGTTCGTGGACGGCGAAAGTCGGCGAAAGTCGGCGAAAGTCGAATAGCAGGACGGGTATGTCAACCTGACGCTGTCAAACAGCAACCATGCCTCGCTCGGTGACACGGCGACCCGCAGGCCGGGTTCAAGCCCGCAAACGGGAGGTCGCGAAACCGGACAGATCATGAGCTAGAAAAAGCGGACAGTTCCATTTGCTACTGACACGCAACGGCGTTTTGGTTGGCAATGCCCCGCTCCGACGAGTAAAATGCGCGTCGGTTTTGCCATAGGCCATCCATGCCATTCGTCAAGGTTAGAGAGAACGAACCCTTCGACGTCGCCCTGCGACGCTTCAAGCGCTCCTGCGAGAAATCCGGCGTGATTTCCGAAGTGCGGCGGCGCGAGTACTACGAAAAGCCGACCGCCGTGCGCAAGCGCAAGGCCGCGGCTGCCGTCAAGCGGCACATCAAGAAGCTCCAGCGCGAGGCGCGTCGGTTCGAAAAGGCGTTTTAGCCCACCAGCCAGCAGGAACCATGAGCGATCTCAAGACCAGGATCGCGGATGCCACCCGGAGCGCGATGCGCGCCCGGGAGCGGGATCGCGTTGGTGCGTTGCGTCTCGTCAACGCCGAGATCAAGCAGGTGGAGATCGACGACCGCATCGACGACCGCAAGGAGCTTTCGGACGCCGACGTGCTCGTCGTGCTGACCAGGATGCTTAGACAGCGTCGGGGCTCCCTCGGGCAATACGAGCAGGCTGGCCGCGAGGATCTCGCCGCGGTCGAGCGATTCGAGATCGGCGTCATCGAGGAATTCATGCCCAAGCCGCTGTCCGAAGGCGAGATCGACGATGCGGTGGCGGCGGTGATCGGGAACACCGGCGCGCTCGGCATGAAGGATATGGGCAAGGTCATGGGGGCCCTGAAGGGCGAACTCGCGGGACGTGCGGACATGGGCGTGGTAAGCCGCATCGTGAGGGCGGCGCTGGGCGGTTGAACTTGTCGAACTAAGGGTTTTCACGCGCTAATGGCAGGTCGGATTCCCCAGTCGTTCATCAACGACTTGATCGGTCGAGTCGACATCGTCGATGTCGTCGGCGCTCGCGTGCAGCTCAAGAAAACGGGCGCCAATCACAAGGGGCTTTGCCCATTCCACAACGAGAAGACACCCTCGTTCAACGTCCATCAGGACAAGCAGTTCTATCACTGCTTCGGCTGCGAGGCCAACGGAACCGCGATCAGTTTCCTCATGGAGTACGACAACCTCCCGTTTCCGGAAGCCGTCGAGACGCTGGCGGCGATGGTCGGGGTGGAGGTGCCCCGGGAGCAGGGCGATCGGGAGCCCAAGCCCGACACGGGTCTGTACGAGGTGCTGGAAGCGGCAGCTACCCGCTTCCGCGGCTGGCTGCGCTCGGAACCCGAGGAGGCCGGTGCGGTGAACTACCTCAAGGAACGGGGAGTATCGGGCGAGATCGCGCGCGACTTCGGCATCGGCTTGGCGCCGTCTGGCTGGGACTGCTTGAAGGCGGCGTTGGAGTCCTTCGGACCGCAGAAGCTCATCGCTGCCGGCTTGCTGGTGCAGAACGAAAGCGGTCACACCTACGACCGGTTCCGGGAACGCATCGTGTTTCCAATCCGCGATACCCGGGGCCGGGTCATCGGCTTCGGCGGCCGCGTGTTCACACACGGCGAACCGAAGTACATCAACTCGCCGGAGACGGAGGTCTTCCACAAGGGCCGCGAGCTGTACGGTTTATTCGAGGCGCGCCGAGCCCAGCGTCGGCTCGACAGCGTGCTTGTGGTCGAAGGGTACATGGACGTCGTGGCATTGGCCCAGCACGGCTTCGCCAACGCGGTTGCCACCCTTGGAACGGCGATAGGGCAGTCGCATTTCGAAACCCTCTACCGCCACGTCAACCTCGTGGTGTGCTGCTTCGACGGCGACGAAGCGGGGCGCGGTGCAGCGTGGAAGGCGGTCGATGCGGCCTTCCCGGTGCTATCCGAGACCCGACAGCTCAAGTTCGTGTTTCTGCCTGAAGGCGAGGATCCGGATACGGTCGTGCGCGCCCGTGGGCACGATCACTTCCAGCGCCTCGTCCAGGGGGCGGTAGGTGTCGGCGAGTACTTCCTCGAACACGTTCAGGCCGGCCTCGACCTCGCCGAGGCGGATGGGCGCGCATTGCTCTACGATCTCGCCTTGCCGCACATTCGTCGCCTTCCGCGAGGCGCGCTGCGCCAAGTGCTGACCGACGGCCTGGCGGCGCGCTCGCGCATCGATGCCGCCAGCATTGAACGCGCTCTTGGGGGTTCTGGGGGTTCGTCGTTCGCCAATCGCGAGCGCGCGGCGGACTACGGCGGCGGTCGGCATGGCCCGCTGTCGAGGCGCGGCGAACGACTGCTCCACCTGGTGGTCAAATACCCGGAGCTCATCGATGGATTGGATCAGAAGGACCGCTCGACCCTGGCAGACAGCGGAGACTCCAGCCTGCTTGCCGATGTCGTTCGCTACCTGATGGAGCAATCTGGCACGGACACTGGAACGCTGCTCGCCCGCTACGTTGGCCAAGGCACCTACGGTGAACTCGCCGCCCTTGTGGACAAGCCCCTCGTACTGGCGAGCCCCGCGCTCAAAGTCGAATTCGAGACCGGTGTGCGACGCTACCTCGCCGATCGATACCGGTTGCCGTTTTCGCGCGACGCCAGGGAGCGCGGCTCGCTGGACGACTTGCAGCGACTCGTAGACGCGAAGCGCGAGCGAGCGCGCCTGCTATGAGCAGGGCGCCGCGGCACCGTGAAGCTGCAGCCCTGAATTGCAAAGGCGCGCTCAAGGCGCGCTATAATGTGCCGTTTTTTCGTTGGCCGATATCCGGCCGCCCCCGATCTCGTCAATCTCATGAGGTGACATGGCCATAGAAACCGAACAGCACCAATCGCGCCTGAAGGAACTGATCTCGAAGGGCAAGGAGCAGGGCTTTCTGACCTACTCGGAGGTCAACGACCACTTGCCCGACGACATCAGCGATTCCGACCAGATCGAAGACATCATCAGCATGATCAACGATATGGGGATCACGGTCTACGAGTCGGCGGAGGCCGCGCCGGATGCCGATGAACTGCTGACTGCCCGGGACAACACGGCCGACGAGTTGGCTGCCGAGGAGGCTGCGGCGGCGCTGGCGGCGGTGGAAACGGAAGCCGGTCGGACGACGGATCCGGTACGCATGTACATGCGCGAGATGGGCACCGTGGAACTGCTCACCCGGGAGGGCGAGATCGCCATCGCCAAGCGCATCGAGGAAGGCATCCGCCATGTGCTGGCCGCGGCCGCGACCTTCCCCGGCACGGTGGGATACGTGCTCGACCGCTATGTCGAGGTCAGCGAGGAAGACAAGCTCGCCGATCTTCTGGTCGGCTACCTGGACCCGGCCGATCATGTGTACCCGGCGGCGCAGGTCGATCTGACCGAAGCCGCGGACGACAAGGACGACACCACCGAGGAACGCAAAGGCCCTGATCCAGTGGAGGCGAAGCGACGGTTCGGGTTGCTCAGGCGCGCCTTCAACAAGGTCTACGGAACGAAGCAAGCCCGCAAGGCGATCGATGACGCGGCCAAGGCTGCGAATCGAACCCAGATGGCTTCCGCATTCTCCTTCTTCAAGCTGGTGCCGAAGCACTACGACGTCGTCGTTGGCATGCCCCGGGAGACGTTGCGGGTCATCCGCCGCCATGAACGCGTGCTGATGAACGCGTGCGTGAACCAGGCGGGTATGCCGCGCTCGGAGTTTCTTGCCGAATACCATGGCAACGAGGCGTCGACCGACTGGGTGGAACGACGCATCGCGGCCGGACACGACTACAGCCGACGCTTGGCCCGGGCGCGAGAGGACATCGCCCGTGCGCAACGGAAACTGCAGTCCGTCATGGACCAAACGGCCCTCACGGTGGGCGCGATCAAGGACATCAACCGGCGCATGTCCCTGGGCAAGGCGAAGGCGGAGCGTGCCAAGAAGGATATGGTGGAGGCAAACCTCCGGCTGGTGATCTCCATCGCCAAGAAATACACCAACCGCGGCCTGCAGTTCCTGGACCTGATCCAGGAGGGCAACATCGGACTGATGAAGGCGGTGGACAAGTTCGAATACCGCCGAGGCTACAAGTTCTCCACCTACGCGACATGGTGGATTCGCCAGGCCATCACCCGTTCGATCGCCGATCAGGCGCGCACCATCCGCATTCCGGTGCACATGATCGAGACCATCAACAAGCTGAACCGGGTTTCCCGCCAGATGGTCCAGGAGATGGGCCGGGAGCCCACGCCCGAGGAACTTGGCGAGCGCATGGAGATGCCCGAGGAAAAAGTGCGCCGGGTGTTGAAGATCGCCAAGGAACCGATCTCCATGGAAACGCCCATCGGCGACGACGAGGACTCGCATCTCGGCGACTTCATCGAGGACGCCACCATCGGCTCACCTGCGGAACTTGCGACCGGCGAGGGCTTGAAGGAAGCCACCCGCACCGTGCTCGGCGGGCTGACCGCAAGGGAAGCAAAGGTGCTGCGTATGCGCTTCGGGATCGATATGAACACGGACCACACCCTGGAGGAAGTCGGCAAGCAGTTCGACGTGACCCGGGAGCGCATCCGCCAGATCGAAGCCAAGGCGTTGCGCAAGCTGCGTCATCCGAGCCGCAGCGACCACCTGAAGAGCTTCCTCGACGAGTGGAGCGAGCGGCGCTGACCGAGGCTTGGTGCGCGACCGCCAAGGCGCTGCGTCTATTCGTCTATTCGTCTATTCGTCTATTCGTCTATTCGTCTATTCGTCTAGCAGCGGCGAGTCTTGGTCGCGAATCCCCCTTTCTCGGCGGCCACTCCCGCCGGGAGGTATCGGGTAGCGGAATCCCGGCACGACCGCCTAGGCGGTCGCGTTGTGGTGGGCCCACCAGGACTCGAACCTGGGACCAATGGATTCACGTCGCCCCGACGTTTCCGCCGGGCGTGGACTATCTCATCACCCGCGCCGCCGGCCACGGACCCGGACGGCGGTAGGGTGCGGGACGCTCCGGCCTGTTATTAAGGACACTCGGCTCAACGCCAGTCCCCAGGTAGTCTCTGCACCTTCCGGCGGTGTACCGCCGGCTTGGCTCAGGGTTGCCGTGATCGGAGTCCGATCGACGGTTTCCCTGAATTCATCCCGTTCATCTTCCGCCTTTCAGCGAAAGCGCACCGTTTGCTCGCTACTCACGCGCTGCGAGGTTCGTCGCGATGAGTCCACTGCTCTAACCAACTGAGCTATAGGCCCTCAACGCGAGTGTATGGCCCACCGTCGGCCGCGTCCACACGACGTCTGGCTATCACACGGCTTCTGGGCTCAGCACCGTGTTTTGGCTTTGCCCGCCGAGCCGGTCCAAGCCCGCCTGCCAGTGGTGGCCCAATGACGCCTCGAAGTCGGGATCGTCGGCGCCCATCCGACAGGCGTGGTAGAGGAAGTACACCCACGAAGCACCCCCGGTGGTCTGTCGGCCGTACCAGGCGAGGGCCTTGAGCTCGACACGCTCGTCGAGCGAAAGCTTCTCGATGAACTTGACGAGGCGCAACGTAACGTGTCCTCCCTTGGATGGGCTACCATGGTTTGCCGTGTGGTTAGGCGGTCATGGAAGAGGCAGTAGAAGGCGTGGCAGCGCAAGCAGGGCTTCGTTCGGTCTGGCACGGGAGAGCCAGCACACTCCTGGAGAACCGCGTGCCGGTTGACACGACCATCGTCGTCGTCGCCCTCGCCTCGGTGTTCGTCCTCGCATCGCAAAGCGCGTCGAGCGTTGCGACCTATCTGTTGTCGGTTGCCTGCCTGAGCGGTGCCGGCAGGTGGCGGGCGCTGTGGTTCGATCGGGGTTTTCTGCTCGTCGTCGCGTTGCTTGTCTACATCCCTCTGACGAGCTTCTGGTCGCAGATCTGGGATGGCCGCGACGCGTTGGGCCAGGCGACTCGTTCGATTCTGGTGCTTGCGTTCGTGGTCGCCGTCGCGGAAGGCGTGCAGGTGGATTGGTTCCGGCGGTGGATGACCCTTGTCCTCGCCACCGTGGGCGCAGTGGCGGCGTTGGCGGCGGCGGTGATCTTTTTCTCGGAGTCGCCGGAGGATGGTCGGCTAAACGGACTCGGCCAACTGGACACCCACGTTGCAGCCGCCTTCGTCTACGCCGTCGCCGCCGTGTGCGGTCTGGCTTGGCTCGCTACGGACGGGAGAGAGCGTGGGTCGGCGAAGTGGTGGATTGCCGGCTGCATCGCCGTACTCGTGGTTGCGGTGATATTGACCGGGTCGCGCAACGCCATCGCCTGCTTGGTGATCGCCGCCGGCTGCGTCGCCGTCGTCAACCGCGTATCGACCGTACTCCACTTCGCTCTGTGGGTGGTCTCTCTCGCTGCCGCGCTGATCGCGACGCTGGTCCTGGCGTATTGCTTCCTGCCCGGCGCAGACACGTTCATCCTGCCCCGCGGCGACAGCTTTCGCCCTGGGATCTGGTCGGACTACGCGGGTCGCATTTCAGCCGGCGGCCTTTGGCTCGGCCTCGGCGTGTTGACGCGGGATCCCATCGAGGTGGCCGGATTTCCGGTGCTGCATCCCCACGGCCTGTTTCTCTCGGTAACCTATCAAGGCGGTTTGCTGGCATTGGGCTTGATGCTCGCCGTGATCGGCACATCGGTGCGCACCCTGCTGGCGCACTACCACGAACCGGAGGCCAAGCTCGGCCTGGCGCTATTTGCCCTCGCGTTGCCGGGCTACCTCCTCGACGGCCACGAACTCGTGGACAAGATCGGCTGGACCTGGTTGCTGTTCTGGCTGCCGGTGGGCATAGGTCTCGGCCTGCGCAATCGGAGCGTGCTGGACGATGCGAGGCGATTCGGGGTGCGTTTCCAACATCCTTGAGCATGCCGGATGTCGACACGGGCGCGCCTCTCCCGGCCTCGTTCGAAATGCAACCCAAGTATCAACACTTGGAGCGCTCAAGGACTCTGGATTGGGCTCGCCGACCTGCGGCCGCAGCGAGCACTTCGACGGTCTTCCGGGCGGCCCGGTCCCAGGAGAACGTTCGGCTTCGGCGGCGTGCGTTGGCGGCGAGCCGCCGGTACGTGTCCCGGTCTCTTGCGAGCTGCAGAAGAGCCCGCGCAATGGCCTCGGGGCTGTGCGGGTCCACCAGCAGCGCCGCATCCCCCGCGACCTCCGCCATGGCACCGGTGTTGGAGGTGATGACGGGTTTGCCGTGCTGCATGGCTTCGAGCAGCGGAAGCCCAAAACCCTCGTAGAAGGACGCCAGCACCAAGCCGTCGCAGGCTTCGAAGACACCCGCAAGCCGTGCTTCCGAAATCGGCCCGAGGTCGACGATGCGCTCGCCAACGCCACTGTCGGCAATGGCCTTTGCCAGTCCCGACTGTTTCCAACCGTAGGGTCCCGCCAGCACCAGGTCATGGTCATCGAGACCCGCCGCGACCGCACGTCGAAATCCGTCCACCGTTCCGGCAAGGTTCTTGCGCGGTTCCTTGGTGCCGACGAACAGGAAATAGGGCCTCGGATGCGCGAACGGTACGGCCCCGGTCGCGCGCCGGGCCGCCAGCGCCACGGTGGCCACGTCGCGCCGGCCGCAGTAGTCGGCAATGCGGGTTGCGGTATCGGCGGACACGGCGATGACGCCATCCGCACGGGCCAGCGCTATGGGCATCAGGGTCGCATCGAGCACCCGGTTAAGAGGCTTCATGGTCTCGGGCGCCAGCCGCCAGACCAGGTCGTGAATGGTGACCACGGCTGGGATGTCGCCCAGCGCCAGCGGCAGGTGGTGCCGTGGCGACCAGAAGACATCCACTTCGTCCCGCCGGGCCCACCGCGCGAACGAGAGATTGGCCGTCACCAATCCGGTTAGCCGGCGGGCCGGTCCGGCGCGATACACGCCGCGGATGGCGGGTGGCTCGGACAGCTCCCGGTCGAGGTAGATGAACAGCTCGTGGTCGTCGGCGATCCGGCAGAGGATCTGGTAGGCATAGACCCCGATGCCCCCGAGAGGGTGGCGGAGCGGCCGTCCGTCTACCGCGATTCGCATGGACGTTCGCCGAGTGGTTCCGCCGGGCGCGGCATTGACGGGGTGCCGGGAGATCCGGGTCGGCCCTGGGTCTGGCCAGGGTCGGGGTCGATGTGCTTGGCCCCGATCAAGGATCGGTAGATGTCTGCGTACCGGTCGCCCATGAGACGCCCGTTGAACAGGCGGTCGAAACGACGCCGCGCGCCAAGTCCGAGGGCATGCGCCATCGCCGGCTGCCCATGCAGCCGATCCATGGCGATGCGTAGCGCGGCCGGTGCGGCGGGTTCGACCACGAGCCCCGTTTCGCCGTCGATGTTGACGTGACTGGTGCCCGATCCCACCTCGGTGGAGATCAACGGCTTGCCGTTCATGGCGCCCTCCAGCAACGTCACGCCAAAGGCTTCTGCGCGCAGGTAGGAGGGAAACACCACGGCGCGGCTCAATCGCAGGAGAGCCACCTTGGTGGCGTCGGGAACATGGCCCGCGAACGTGACGTTGTCGAGTTGCAGGTTCCTGGCCTGGCGTTTGAGTTCCGCCTCGGTCGGACCCGAACCGACGATGACGACCCGGTAGGGCGCCCCCCGGATGGCGTCGAGCAGAATGTGCAGGCACTTGTAGTAACGCAGCACGCCGATGAACAGGAAGAAGCCGTCGCCGTACTCGGTGCGAACCTGCGCCACGTCTTCGTCGGACGGGTCGGGATACGAAGCCCGATCCAAGCCGATGGGCACGATGTCCACCTGCTCCTTGAAGCGCGCCAGCACTTGTGAGGTGGCGAGGTAGTTCGGCGAGGTGCACACGATCCGGTCGACCGAGCGAAGGAACCGCGACATCACCGGCGAATAGAGCCGGGCCAGCGTGCGCTGCCGAACGATGTCGGAGTGGTAGGTCATGATCGTGGGCACGTCGACGCGGGTGGCGAAGTGCAGCAGGTCGGCGAACGGCCAGGGAAAGTGGTAGTGGACGATGTCCGCCCAGGGCAGAAGACGTCGGAACATCGGGAACGCTTCCAGAGAGATGCTGCACGAGGCGACTTCGGCATGGCGTTTCGAGCGGTACACCACCGCCTCGTTGCGCCGGACGACCCGCGGCCGGACCGATGGACTGGTGCATAGCACGCGGCTTTCGACGGCGTGTCGACGGGTATTCAGGCAGATTTGGCGGATCGTCTCCTCGAGTCCACCCTGGCTCTGAGGAAAGTAGGTTCGGTAGACGTGCAGCACCCGCATCGGATCAGTCTTGCGTATGTCCAACGCGGATTTGTTGCGCCGTGGCCTTGGCGATGCCCCCGGCGAGGGCGAAGCGGTCGCTTGCATCAGCGCCTTGTGGCGCGTCAGGCCGTGCCGGCGCGCAAGCTGCCGCTCGGCCTCGCCGCGGTCTTCGCGCGGTCGCGGAATCATCGCGAAGTGCTGGTGGACGTCCCGTCCTTTGACCAGGATCGCCCGGTCGTCGGCCGCCTTGGTCTGCCGGACATCCGTGGCGCAGTAGCGCAGCACCATGCCGATTCGACGGTCGCGGGTGCGGTTGGGATCGGACCCGTGGATCACGCGCACGTGGTGGATGGACATCTCGCCCGGCTTGAGGGGCGAGGCAACGGTTTTCGATTCGTCCACTTCGGCCTCGACCACCTGGCCGCGGCTCAACAGGTTGTCCTCTTCGTAGGTGTCGTCCTGCGGGTACACCGGGCCCTTGTGGCTGGCGGGCAGGAATCGCATGGGACCGGTATCCATGCCGGCGTCCGACAGCGCGATCCATGTGCTCGCCACGTGGTGGGGTTCGAGCCCCCAGTAGGTGGCGTCCTGGTGGTACGAAACGAAGGAAGGCCCCGGTTCCTTGATGAACCAGTCCATGGACCACAGCAACACGTCGGGACCCAGAACGGCGGAGACCGGCTCGACGATGCGCGGGTCGTGAACCAGGTCCCAGGCCCAGGCGTGGGTGATTGGGAGTCCTTGCCGGGCGGCCCGTTCCTTGCCGAACTCCGCTTGCGACTCGGCCTCTTCCAACCGACGCCTCAAAGCGCGGGTCTCTTCCGGCGAAAACACCGGGATCGGGAACAGGAAGCCGTTCGTCTGGTACGAGTCGATCTGGGATTGGCTCAACCGGGTCATCGATCGGTTCCAAGTCCATAGGGCGTCCCCCAGCCCAAGCCTTCGCTGGTGGTGGTCATCGGGCGGTATTCGCAGCCGATCCAGCCATCGTAGCCCAGGCGGTCGCAAACATCGAAGAGGTACGGCAGGTTGACTTCGCCGTACTTCGGTTCGTGGCGTCCGGGCACGCTCGAGAACTGGATGTGGCCGATGAGGTCGAGATTGTCCGCGATGCCCAGCGCGAGGTTGCCCTCGACGATCTGGCGGTGGTAGAGATCGTACTGAAGACGGACGTTGTCCCGCCCGATCGCCACGATGAGACGGCGGGTTTCCCGCGTTAGCGTCAGGAAGTATCCGGGCGTGTCCTGGTGGTTCAGCGGTTCCAGCAGAATGCGGATGCCGTCGGCTGCCGCGATGTCGCACGCCTCGCGGACGTTGTCTACGAAGACGGCCTCCGCCGCCTGACGCTCCTCTTCCGGCACGACGCCCGCCATGACGTGGATCATGGGAACGTCCAGTGCCCGTGCGTACCCCATTGCGTGGTCGAAGTACGCCAGAAAGTCCCGTTGTCGCCCGGGCACCGCGGCAAGACCTCGTTCGCCGCTCGCCGCGTCGCCGAGCGGCGTATTGAGCAGGACCATCCGAATGGCCGTTTCGTCAAGACGCCTCTTGATCTCGTCGACGGGTTCGCCATAGGGGAAGAGGTATTCGACCGCACGGAAGCCCGCAGCCCGAGCGGCAGCGAAGCGTTCGGCGACCGGGTGCTCGGTAAACATGGTGGAGATGTTGGCGGCGAAACAGGGCACGATCCCACCGGCTACTGGCGGACTATGCCAATCACGGCCCGAACAGATCCTGGAGCCGGCGGCGAGCTTCGGCTTCCTTGTCGTCGGCTTCGAGAGGTGTGTCGTCACGCTCCGTTTCTTCCCCGTCGTTCGCTTCGGAGTCGAATATCGAGTCGAGCCTGGCCTTTGCCGACGTCTGGCGTTCCTTCGATCCGGAGCGGTAGGCGTTGATCGGACGGAAATAGTCGCAGAAGTTGGCGTTCTCCTTGTTGGCGGGTGGATCGGCGCGCTCCTCGGCGCAGGAGATCGTTGCGTTCGCGAGGTAGTTCCGGCACATGCGGCAGCAGTGCAGGTCCTCGAAACACGCGGGACAGTTTATATGCCGCGTGATCGGGCGTGGCAGGTCGTCCAGCGACTCGCCGCAACTCCAGCACACCAGCGAAGCCATCAGGGGATCCCGACCATCTCGGTTTGGGCGCTGAGGATCAGCATGCGTTCACCGTCGATCCAGTTCTCCATGCCGTCGGGTTGTATCGTCCTTCGCCATTGCGAGAAACCGTCGGACCCGTGGAAGTAGAGTTCCGCCATGCCGGCGTAGGGCTCGTCGGCCGGGCGGATGCTGTGGCTCACGACGTAGCGGAAGCCACCCACGCTTTCCATCGTCGCCTTGACGTTGGGCACGTGGATGTCCAGCCAATGGGCGAAGAACGCGTCGTAGTCCGAACCCGGCTTCGCGGCCACGAGATAGGTCATCTTGCGAAACCCCGAACGCGTCATGGGATACGGCGCGTTCAGGGTCAGCGGTGCGGTGTCGAGATGCTCCGAACCGTCGATGACGACGTACTCGCGCGTTGCCCACGGCATGTACGGCGCCGCCTTCTGCTGAAACGTGTCTCGAGGCGCCGCCCCGAATCCGGTGGCGGGTTTCGGCAGTGGCCGGTCCCACCAGAGTTGCGCGACGCCGTCCCAAGGGTGTTCGCCGTCGCCGTTGGCGTCGTAGAGGGTGGCGAAATACCGCCAGGCGTGCGGTCTACCCCGGCGCTCGCCGTCCTTCTGGCTTTGGATGACGGCGGGCATGTGATTGGCGAACCAGTGCGCCACCAACTCTTCCCGCGATGTCCCGGGGCGGCGCTTTATGAGGTACATCATCTTGGCGCCGGGCGTCGGCTGCATCTCGCACCTCCCTTTGTGCCGCGTGCCGCCGCGACTATCTTACGCGACAAGCGCGAGTGGGTGTCCCCCGCACGTGGGTTCCCACGCTCGGACGAGTGGGTGTCCCTCTGACCCACCAGCGCGAGTGGGTGTCCCCCGCACGTGGGTTCCCACGCTCGGACGAGTGGGTGTCCCTCTGACGCACCCCGCCAGGACGAGTGGGTGTCCCTCTGACCCACCCTCGCCAGGACGAGTGGGTGTCCCTCTGACCCAAGCGCTTGGGTTGCATTTCGAACGAGGCCGAGAGAATGCGCGCCCGTCAGGGCGCGCCGCTGCCACATGCAGCGCGCCGAGTGCCTTGACTCGGCGCGGGCGTGCGCGTACTTTCGCCCGCCTTTCGACCCCTGCCTGACCGTAACGCTGTTGGCGCTGCGATATGCCGTGAGGATCGCTCAAAGTGCCGCAAATCGAGGTACGGGGTCTTGCCAAGGCGTTCCGCGTTGCCGAGCGGCTGCCCGGCCTCGGCGGCGCGTTTCGAGGACTGATCCACCGCAAGATGCGCGAAGTCCGGGCCTTGGACGGCATCGACTTCGACATCGAACGCGGCGAACTGGTGGGCTACATCGGTCCCAACGGGGCCGGCAAGTCCACCACGATCAAGATTCTCGCCGGCATTCTCACGCCCACGGCTGGAACCTGCCGCGTGGACGGCCTCACCCCTTGGCGCGATCGCAGACGCCATGTGGGGCGAATCGGCGTCGTCTTCGGCCAACGCACCCAACTGTGGTGGGATCTGCCGGTGATCGAGAGTTTCGAGCTACTCCGAGACATCTACCGCATTCCGCCGGTGATGTACCGGGAAAACCGCGACCGGCTGATCGCGCTCATGGATCTCGAGCCGTTGCTCGACGTGCCGGTGCGCCAACTGTCCCTCGGCCAGCGCATGCGCTCGGATCTGGCGGCGGCCCTGCTGCACGGGCCGAGCCTCCTGTTCCTCGACGAGCCGACCATCGGACTCGACGCCGTCTCGAAGCTCGCTATCCGCGACTTTGTGCGGGAGTTGAATCGCGAACACCAGGTTACGGTGCTGCTCACCACCCACGACATGGACGACATCGAGGCTCTGTGTCGAAGGGTCATGGTCATCGGCAAAGGCCGGATCGTCGTCGACGGCGGCATCGAAGAGTTGCGCCGCCGGGTGCGCAACGAGCGGGTCCTGGTGGTGGACTACGAATCGGAGAGCGACGCCGCCGCCATGGACGCCGCCGGGGACGCGGGCGTCCGACGGGTGGAACGCGACGGGCGGCGCCTGCGCATCGTTTTCGATCCCGATGCTGTGCCGGCGGCGACCCTGATCGGGCGGTTGTCTGCGGGCGGGGCACTGCGCGACCTGTTCGTGGAACACCCGCCCATCGAGCAGACCATCGCCGAACTCTACGCCGTGCACGACGCGCACGAGCGATGACCGCCCGGCCGCGTCTGTCCTTGCCCGGTGCCGCGCGGCCGTTGCTCGCCGTCCTCAGCGCCCGCTACCGAACCCTCCTGCAGTACCGGGCGGCGGCGTTCGCCGGCTTCGTCACGCAGCTCTTCTGGGGCGCGGTCCGGCTCATGATTCTGGCGGCCTTCTACGCCGCCGCCAGCGGCCCGCAGCCGATGAACATGACGGAGATCGTGGCCTACGTCTGGCTCGGCCAGGCGCTGCTCGGCATGCTGCCCTGGAACACCGACGCCGACTTCGTCCGCCAGGTGCGCGACGGCGCCGTCGCCTACGACCTGTTACGGCCGCTGGACCTCTACGGCTACTGGTACGCGCGCACATTGGCGTTCCGGGTTGCGGCGCCGACCCTGCGCGGCATCCCGATGGTGCTGTTCGCCCTGCTGCTGTTGCCGATCGCGGGCTTCGGCGACTGGGCGTTGACGCCGCCGCCGTCGGTCGCGGCATTCGCGTGTTTCGTCGTCGCTCTCATGCTCGCCGCCCTGCTCGCAACTGCAGTGACCCTACTCGCCCACATCTCGCTGTTGTGGACGATTTCGGGCGTCGGGATGGACCGCGTCCTGACCGGCTTCGTCACCATCCTCTCCGGACTGGTCGTCCCGCTGCCGCTCTACCCCGATTGGCTGCAACCGTTCCTGCGCTGGCAGCCCTTCCGGGGGCTCGCCGACGTCCCCTACCGCATCTACAGCGGCAACATCCCGCCGGCGGAAGCATCGCCGGAGCTGCTCTGGGTGCTTGGCTGGACGGTCGTCCTCGTGGTCCTGGGGCGCGTTGTCCTCCGTCTCGGGGTTCGCCGCATGGTGGTGCAGGGCGGATGAACGCGGCGGCCCTGCTGGCGCGCTACCTGTCGATTTCGATTCGCGGCCAGCTTCAGTACCGGACCTCGTTTCTGATGTCGACGGTCGGGAACCTGCTCAACTGCGGCATCGAATTCATCGGCATCTGGGCGCTGTTCGACCGATTCGGCCACCTGGCGGGCTGGAGTTTCGCCGAAGTCGCGTTCTTCTACGGTGTCGTCAACTGCACCTTTGCCCTCGCCGAACTCTTGACCACGGGTTTCGACCAGTTCGGTACCTTGTACGTCAAGACCGGCGACTTCGACCGCCTGCTGCTGCGTCCGCGCGGCACGGTGCTGCAACTGGCCGGCCACGAACTTTCCCTGCGCCGCCTCGGCCGGCTGGTGCCGGGCCTTGCCGTGCTGTTCTGGGCGGGCGCCACCCTCGACATCCCCTTGGAAGCGCACCGCGCCGGGTTGCTGCTGCTCGCCGTGGCCGGCGGCGTGGCGTTCTTCTTCGCCCTGCTGGTGTTGCAGGCGAGCCTGTGCTTCTGGACCACCGAGACCCTGGAGTTGATGAACATCCTCACCTACGGCGGCGTCGAGACCGCGCAGTATCCGCTGTCGATCTACCACGTCGCGTTTCGCCGTTTCTTCACCTTCGTGATTCCCCTCGCCTGCGTTGGCTACTTCCCCGTCGTCGCCGTGCTCGGCGCCGATGACCCGCTGGGCACGTCGCGGCTGTTCCAGTCATTGGCGCCGCTGGCCGGGTTCGCGTTCCTGGGCGTGGCGCTCGGGGCTTGGCGCGTTGGTGTTCAGCGGTATACGTCGACGGGAAGCTGACTCGGCGGTCGTCGCGCAACGAGGGTTCGGGACGGCCACGGGAGGACTTGTGGCATAGTCGGATGTTCAATTGCTAGGGCTTGGGGGAAGACAAGTTGGCGCATGACTTGGTAATTCGGAACGGCGTGGTCGTCGACGGCGCCGGCAACGAGCCGATCAACGGCGACGTCGCCATCGACGGCGACACCATCACCGCCATCGGCGCGGTCCAGGAGCGGGGCGCGGAGGAGATCGACGCCACCGGTCTCGTGGTCACGCCGGGATTCATCGACCTGCACACGCACTTGGACGCCCAGATCGGCTGGGATCCGCAGATGACCTCGGTCACCTGGCACGGCGTCACCACGGCGCTGCTCGGCAACTGCGGCGTCACCTTCGCGCCATGCCGCAAGGAAGACCGCGAGTTCCTGGCTGGCATGATGGAGACCGTCGAGGACATCCCGAAGCACGCGATCCTGACCGGGCTGCCTTGGGACTGGGAATCCTACGGCGGCTATCTCGACTCCATCGGGCGCTTGGGGCCGATGATCAACGTCTGCGGCCTGGTCGGCCACAGCGCGACACGCTTCTACGTCATGGGCGAGCGTGCCATCGAGGAGCAGGCGACCGCGGAGGAGATCGAGCAGATCGCGGCGCTTGCCGGCCAATCGGTGAAGGAGGGCGCATTTGGCTTTTCCGTCAACCGTCATCCGGGCCACACGTTGCCGGATCGACGACCGATCCCGGGCACCTTCGCTTCGCGCGAAGAGCTCATCGCCATCGCCCGGGCCGTAGGCGAGGAAGGCGGCCTCATGCAGACGGTGCCGAATTTCGGCAAGGTCGAAGAGGAGATGGACTTGCTCGAGGAAGAGGCCAGAACCGGCCGGGTCCTGTTCAGCGCAATCGGCGAACATCGCGAACCCTTGGACAAGCGCGTCAGCGCGATGCGCGCCAAGGGCCTCGATGTCACCGGCATCACCGTGCCCAGAAGCGGCGGCGGGGTCGGCGGTCTGTCCACCAACAACTTTTTCTGGACGCCTTCTTGGCGCGAGCTGCGCAAGCTCGACTTCGACGCCCGCTTGGAAGCCATCCGGGACGAGAGCTTCCGCGCCAAGCTGGTGGCGGAGGTGCGCGACAACGAGCAAGTCAACGAACACGTCATGCGCACGACTCGGCGCTGGTACCCGATGGGCGACGGCGCGCGGCCCAACTACACTCAGCCGCGCTACGAGAGCCTGTTCGACATCGCCCAAGCCGCCGGCGAACATCCGGTAGAGGCATGGCTGCGGCTCACTCTGGAGAGCGACGGCAAGGCGCTGTTCCACCAGCGCGGCTTCAACGTCAACCTCGAAGACCTGGAACAGCTCATCACCACCGACTGGGCGATGCCGGGCCTCGGCGACGCCGGCGCCCATGTCAGCCAGATGATCGACTCCGGCTGGGCGACCTTCGTGCTATCCCACTGGTACCGGGACAAGGGCACCTACACGCTGCCCGAGGCCGTGCGCCGGATCACTTCGGTACCGGCCCACGTTCTGGGACTCAGGGACCGCGGCACCTTGACCGTCGGCGCGAAGGCCGACATCAACGTCGTCGACATCGACCGCCTGGAAGAGCGCCAGCCCTACATGGTCCACGACTTTCCCGGGGGCGCGCCGCGTTTCCAGCAACGCGCCGCAGGGTATATGGCGACGGTGTGCAACGGTCGGATAACGCTGCGCGACGATGAGCACACGGGTGTGCGTGCAGGACAGGTTCTGCGCAACAACGCCTAGCGCGCGCCGCATGTGCGGCGCGATCGAGAATGCTTGCGCATTCTCCCGGCTTCGTTCGAAATGCAACTCAAGTGTCAACATTCGGCGCGCTCAAGGAATCTAGCGCGCGCCGCATCGCGCCGCATGTGGTGCCGGGCATGGCCTGCCGGGAACTTCAGATGCTGCTCTCGGGTACCCAATAGCGCGCCGATCAACCCCGCCAGAAGAAGGGCCTCCGGACTCTTAACATGGAATAATTCGCATTTGGCCGACGTTAATTCCGATTTGTTCTCGTTTTCGGTCACGAGAGGTGTCGCAAGTGCCGAAAATTTCTCCCGCTCGAATCCTCGAAGACACGCCCGAGGCATTCGTTTCGACCACTGCGGTCAGCCGGGAAGTCTCCAGGCGGCTCAAATCGGGCCGCCTTCGCAAGCTCGCCTCGCGGCTCTACGACGAACCTGAGCGATCCAGCAGTGGCGGTTGTGCGCCGCAACCTCTGGTCCATTGCCGCCGGGTTCTTTCCGGGGCCTTGATCGCCGACCGCACAGCGCTGGAGAACGAACCCGCTGCGGACGTCAGATCGCTTGCCTGCTCCAGATGTCGTGGCCTACGGCGTACTCGGCGTACTCCATCGCATCAATCCTTCCTGCACACAGGTGGCCGCGAGTTCGCCGCGACGAGAATACAGCCGCCCGCTCGCCAACCCCCGTCCACCGCCCGTGGCTTCGACGGTCTGCGCGAACAGCAGCCACTCGTCGGCCCGCGCCGGCCGATGAAACCACATCGCGTGGTCAAGACTCGTGCCTTCGAGGCCGGTGTCCTGCCAGCGCATCCCCAGGGGAAGCATGATGTGGTCCACGATGGTGCTGTCCGACAGGTAGGCCAGACCGGCTTGGTGGACATGCGGCGCATCGGACAGCGCCTCGGGAATGCGCATCCACATGAGCTGGGTCTCGGTGACGGGCACTCCACGAACCGCGCTCGGCGGGTTGATGTACCGAATGTCCATTGGCCGGTCGGTACCGTACCAGGCGTCGTCCCCGCTTTGCGCTAGCGTGAAATCCTCGTAGGTGTACGTCACTTCTTCCGGCGGCGGAACCTCAGGCATGACGAATCCCATGTACTCGGGCGACTCGTCGGGGACTTGGTAGGAGACCAGCATTCGGAACAGTTCCTTGCCGCGCTGCTGTGCGACGACCTGCCGCGACGAGAAGGAGCGTCCATCGCGGACTTCAACCACGTGCAAGCCGACATCGAGATCGACATCGCCGGGACGCAGGAAATAGCCGTGCAGGGAGTTGACCTGGCGATCGTCTGCGACCGTCGCCTGGGCGGCCGCAAGACACTGCGCCAGGAACTGCCCGCCGAACATTCGTTCGCCCTTGTCCGGCGACGGTGGGGCGACGAAGCGATTGTCACCGATGGAAACCAAGTCGAGCAGGGGGGCGAACATGGGCTCTCGCGGGATTTGCTGCGATCAGTTTGCTTGCCGAACGGGGTCAGCGCAAGCTTGGCTGGCTCGACACCAGTGGACATGCGCGCGCACGCGCGGGTTCGACCGAAGTGCCGTGCTACGGTCCTACTCTGCGAGTCCCCGCAGATTGTTCAAGGGTCGACGGGTGCTATATCGACGATATACCGACGGCAATGAGGAGCGTGGTGAAGATCAGCGCGTAGAACCCAACGTACGTCCCCCCTACCGCGAGCGCTGTCTTGGGGACATCCAAGCTAAACTTCGTCACTGCAACGACATCGTCGATGGGTATTTCCACGCCTTCGCCGCGGATGACGTCCTGGTCCACTTCGGTGACGACGAATACACGCTCGCCGGTCGTCGCGGTCACGATTGACACCCGGTCGCCCGGCTGGGCCAGCTCGCCGCTGCGAATCTGGTCCCGTAGCGTCTGTGGCGGAACATCGAATTTCTGCACGCTGACGCAGCCGCAGAGCAGCGCGGCGCCGAACAAGCCCAGGACGGCGGCTCGCACGGCAGACCCACGAGCGCGTCGCGACCGCATCTTCGTGTCCGCAGTGGGGGATGGGGCCAAAGGCCGAGCCAACGAGGCGATTGGCGGCGCTAGCCGGCGGCGTTGACTCGGGTCGGACCTGGGGATTCGATACTCTGTGCGGTGGTTCATCGTGCGAATAGCACTCCTCTACCCTAAAGCCAGGACTATGTCCACAATAAAAATGACCATGAGTGCGGCGAGAGCACCGCCCAAGGCCACGAACGTCGTCCGCACGGGTTCGACTTCGCGCTTTCGCAACGCCACCACGTCGTCGATGGCAACTGTCACGAATCCGTGTTCGGGCGACTCGCCTTGAATGGCGTCCGCCGTGACGGTCGAGACCTTGATCCCATGCTCGGCTCCGTCAATGGTTACAACGCTGACCTGATCGCCCGCTTGGATGAGCGCGCCGCTGCGGATTCCGGATCGCAGGGCGTCAGGGGGCAGTTGGGATGGCTTGACGGTGGTGCACCCGACACTCAGCGCCCCGACCGCAAGCAGGCACGTGACGACCTTCCAAGGCGCGAGGCACCGGTGTCCAGCGCCAGCCGCTCGGTCCGGCGGATCAGAGGTCACTTGCGATCGTCGCATATAGTAGAACTGCCAAACCGATGTAAGAGGCGCCAACTGAAGCCCAGGCGGTCGGAACGACTTGAACTTCGATGGTACTCAACGCCACCACATCGTCCACGGCGACGGACACGGGCTCGCCACCCATCAGGTGGCCATCGACCGTCTCGGACCCTACTTCCGATACCTTGAAGGCATGTACATTCCCATCACGGGTGGAAAGCCACACCTCGTCGCCCGGCTCGATGAGCGAACCGCTTCGGATGCTGGAGCGTAGTGCCTCGGGAGATAGTTTCGAGGACTGCAGGGCCGTGCAGCCGCCGCTCAGCAACGTTGCGATGCAAACGAATAGGACGGCGCGAGAGTGCCGTCGGTGGCGGTTGCGGACCAGAGCACGCATCAAACCGATTGGCTTCCACAAGTTGAGTGGACGGTAGTAGCAACGTGCGCCTATTGCAACCTGCGGAACGTGTAAGCTTGCCGTTTTGCTCGCTGGGAGAGAATCCATGAAGTTGGGATTGGGGATCGGGCCGTTCGGTCCGCCGGGTGGCGCGCGGCTCGTTCAACTCGCCAAGGAAGCGGAATCCTTGGGCTACGACACCATCTGGGCACCGGAGATCTACGGCTCGGATTGCTTCACGCCGCTGACCTGGATCGGCGCCAACACCGAACGCATCAACCTCGGCTCGTCCATCATGCAGATCTCGGCGCGCACGCCGGCGAGTGCCGCGATGCACGCGGTGTCCCTGGACTATCTCTCGAACGGCCGCCTAATCCTCGGCATCGGCGTCTCCGGCCCGCAAGTGGTCGAGGGCTGGTACGGGCAGCCGTACCCCAAACCCTTGGCGCGAACCCGCGAATGGGTGTCGATCTTCCGCCAGATCGTCGCCCGCGAAGCGCCCGTTGCCTTCGATGGCAAGCACTATCAACTGCCGCTTCCGGGCGGCACCGGCCTCGGCAAGCCGCTGAAGCTGATCCTGCATCCGGTACGCGAGCACATCCCGGTCTACCTGGGCGCGGAAGGGCCGAAGAATGTCGCCTTGGGCGCGGAGATATGCGATGGCTGGATTCCCATGCTCCTGTCCCCCTACCGGATGATGGACATGTACAAGGACGCGATGCGAATCCGCAACCAGAACTTCGAGATCGCCGCAACCGTGACGGTCATCATGGACGACGACGTGGACCGCGCGCTGAGCCAGATCAAGCAGAACGTCGGCTTCTACGTCGGCGGCATGGGGGCGAAGAGCTTCAACGTCCACAAGGACCACGTAACCCGCATGGGTTTCGGAGCACAGGCCGATCGGGTACAGGAACTGTTCCTGGCCGGTCGTCGGGACGAAGCCATGGCGGCGGTGCCGGACGAACTGTGCGACGAGATCTCCCTGGTGGGCCCGAAGGCACGGATCCGCGATCGATTGCAGGCTTGGAAGGAAAGCCCGGTGACCATGCTGAACGTCGGCACGGCAAACCCGGAAACGCTGCGCTTCATGGCGGAAGAACTGCTGTAGCCGCGCAGCGAGACAAGCAATGGGCGATATGAAATTCGGGGCCTTCCTCGCGCCTCACCATCCCATCGGCGAGCACCCGACGCTGCAACTGCGCAGCGACCCCGACCTCGTGGAACACATGGACCGCTTGGGTCTTGACGAGTTCTAGTGCGGCGAGCACCACTCCACCGGCTGGGAGGTGATCGCTTCCCCGGAACTCTTCCTTGCCGCAGCGGCGGAACGGACTCACCGCATCCGCCTGGGCACGGGCGTCGTGTCCTTGCCGTACCACCACCCGTTCATGGTCGCCCAACGCCTCGTGCAACTCGACCACCAGAGCCAGGGCCGACTGGTCTTCGGCTCCGGCCCGGGCGCGCTGCCATCCGATGCCCATACCTTGGGCGTCGACCCGATGCTGCTGCGCGACCGCCAGGACGAGGCCATGGGCATCATCCAGCGGCTGTTCGCGGGCGGCGAGCGATTCAGCTACGAGTGCGAGTGGTTCAAGCTCAACGAAGCGAAGCTCCAACTCCTGCCGCTGCAACGCGACATGGAATTCGCCGTCGCCTCCATGGTCAGCCCCTCCGGCATGACCCTGGCGGGCAAGCACGGCGCGGGTGTGCTGTCCATCGGTTCGACTACCAAGGCGGGCTTGCAGGCACTGCCCCTGCAGTGGAGCTTCGCCGAGGAATCCGCTGCCAAGCACGGGCGCAACGTCGACCGCCGCCAATGGCGGGTGGTGATGAGCCGGCATATCGCCGAGACCCGCGACAAGGCCCGACGCGAGGCGCGCGACGGCCTCTTTCGCCACAACAACGAGTACACCGTCGGCACCCTGGCGGCAGGCGAGGTCGCCATCTTCAAGACGCCGGACGAAGCCGTGGACGCGACCGCGTTCAGCGACGGCGCGTCGCGGTGATCGGCACACCGACGGATCTGATCGAACGCATCGAGACGATGATCGAGGTCACCGGTGGCTTCGGCGTGGCCATCGGCTTCGTTCACGACTGGGCGAACCGCGCGGACACGCCGAACAGTTGGGATCTCGTTGCCCGCTATGTCGTCCCGGAGGTCAACGGGATGCTGGCGAACTACCGGGAGTCCAACAAGTTCGTCATCGAGAACCGCGACACCTGGCAGCGCGCCGGCATGGCCATCATGAGCAAGATCCAGGAGAACGAACGCGCCCGGGAGGCCATGGCCGCCCAAGCGGCGCCGGCGAAAACGGCGTTGGCCGTGCACGTCAAGACCGCAACAGACGAAGGCGCATGACCTGCGCCACTTGGACGGAGAAGATATGAAAGTCGCACTACCAACCAGCCCCCTCAACCGGATTGATCTCTTCGAAGCCGCAGGCTTCGAGGTCGCCGAGGGCCGGGTCCGCAGCACCGAGGATTTCATCGAACTGATGCGCGACGCCGACGGCGCGCAGGTCGGCGTCATGCCGTTGACCACGAGGGAGGTGATGGAGGCCTGCCCGAAGCTCAAGGTGGTGAGCCGCCTGGGCGTGGGTGTGGATTCCATCGATCTCGATGCCGCCACCGAACTCGGCGTACTCGCCTGCAACGTGCCGGGCGTCAACACCACCGAGGTGGCCGACCACGCGGTCGCCATGCTGTTGTCGATGACCCGCTGCCTGCACGATGCCATCGCCTCGACGCGGCAGGGTCAATGGCGGGACAACCCGCGCTCCACTGGCAACTATGCGAACTCCGTACGCCGCATCGCGGGCCACGTCGTCGGGATCGTCGGCTTCGGCAACATCGGTCAGGCTTTCGCGACCCGTATCCGCGGCTTCGGCCCCGCAGAGATCATTGCCCACGACCGCTTCGTGCCGCAGACCACCGGCGACCTGTTCGGCGTTCGGATGGTCGACTTCGAGGAACTCCTCGAGCGCAGCGACTACATCACGATCCACTGTGCGGCGACGGCGGAGACCCGTCATCTGTTCAACTCCAACACCCTGGGCAAACTGAAGCCCACCGCCATGCTGGTGAATACGGCCCGCGGACCGATTGTCGACGGCAAGGCGCTGGCGGCCGCGCTCGAAGCCGGGCAGTTGGAAGCCGCCGCCCTGGACGTGACCGAGGTCGAGCCGATCGACTCCCACGACCCACTGCTGAAGCTCCCGAACTGCATCGTGACGCCGCACATCGCAGGCTTCTCGCCGGTGTTCCTGGAGGAGTGCCCGATCCGACAGGCAGAGAACATCATCCGTGTGCTGACAGGTCGAAAACCCCACGGACTCGCCAACCCGGAGGTCATCAAGACCATTGCGGTCATGCAGGAGACGAACACCGGTCGTTGGGCTCGCGTTCCCGGTTTCTCGACCGCGCTGGCGGTCTAGGATCCGCAGAACGGTACGGTACTACCGCGAGAAGGCGCGCAGTGCTAAAAAGGCGTGGTTCCTTACTGCGAGCCTTCGGTCGATGCCTTTGGCGGCATCAGGAGGCGAGTTTGGGCAAGGCGCGATCATCACCGGTGCCGGCACGGGCATCGACAAGCACACGTTCGCCGTCGTCCATGCTGGATCTCGTCGTATCATGTGGTTCTGCGCAATAGTTCCGGCCCCAAACCTGACTAGGATCAAGACGTGCTCTACAAACTTGACATCACGGATGTCGCCCAAAGTGAACGCATTAAGATCGCTCAACCAAACGACGTTGGAGTTACTGAGAAGAACATCGAAGATTTCCTCATGTCGCGACTACACGAGATCGTCTCCGAAGATGGGCTCATGCTAATTGGAAAGGAAAGAAGCGGTCAGGAAGAACCCGACTTACTTGCCATAGATAAGAGTGGTGTACTATATCTTTTCGAGCTAAAACGATGGACATCCGAGTCCGAGAACCTGCTGCAGGTGATGAGGTATGCACAGATCTTTGGACGGTATGCGTATCCGAAATTGGCGGAGTTCGCGCAACGGCAGGTTCCTGGTGACCTTAGAGAAACGCACAAGAGCTACTTTGAACTCAATGAACCGTTGCCTGAGACCAAATTCAATAACAGTCAGGTTCTTGTGCTTGTGACGAACGGGTTAGATCGAGACACGATTTCAGCCGTCGAGTTCTGGACCAAGAAGGGTGTTAGGATCGACTGTGCACCCTATAGGGTGTATGAGATAGAAGGAAATCCGTATATTCAATTCGACACATACGATCCCGAGCGAGAAACCGTCGTCGAGGAGAACCCGGGGACGTATATTGTCAATACCAACAAGACATATTTGCCTGATGCTTGGCGAGATATGATTGCCGACGGTAGATCTGGTAAGGCTTCCGCATATGGAGATCGCAGGAATGCTATTCGCAGAATCACCAAGTATTCTGTTGTGTACCTCTATCACACTGGTGTTGGCGTCATTGCCAAGGGCCGTTCAACGTCTGACTTCGAGCCGACTGACTACGATGGTGAGGCGGGAATGGAGTTCTACGTTCCGCTTGTATTCGACTGGGCGTTGAGAAATCCTGACGAGCACGAGGCGGCATCGATCAAGGCGTGGGAGGTCAACCGGCGGTTGGGAACTAGCCATCGCTTTAGACAAACAGTGTTTGCGATAGGCCAATCGATGGCAGATGAGATAGATGCCCTCTACGAAGAAAAGCAAGGTGGTGGATCTTGCTGATGGAGACTGGGAGGGCCGAGCTAACGAACTATTTTTGAGGCGTCGCCGAGCGTCCCTAACGACAGTGTTGGTACGTCATCCGCCAACCGAGGTGGGCTCCTGCGGCGAACGAGACATTGTCGTCAATTGGGACGTAGTGGGTGGCGTGCCGTTTGCCCACTTTGCGAACGCGGTCCCTGGGTAGCGAGGACGGATTGAGAGTGACAACGTGAACAAAGCAGCAATCGTCACCGGCGCCGGCACAGGCATCGGCAAGCACACGACGCTGGCGCTGCTCCGGGAGGGCTATTCGGTCGCGTTGGCCGGCCGCCGCTTGGCGTTGTTGGAGGAAGTCGCGGCGGAGTCCGGGGCGGGCGAACGCGCCTTGGCGGTGCGCACCGATGTGGCCGATCCCGATTCAGTCGGGGCGCTGTTCGCCAAGACCAAGGAGTCCTTCGGACGCCTGGATCTCCTGTTCAACAACGCGGGTACCGGTGCGCCGCCCGTGCCGATGGAAGACCTGACCCTGGAACAGTGGCAGCGGGTTGTCGACATCAACCTGACGGGCCCGTTCCTGTGCACCCAGCACGCCATCCGGTTGATGAAGGATCAGGACCCCAAGGGCGGACGCATCATCAACAACGGTTCCATCTCGGCCCACGTGCCGCGTCCCAACTCGGCGCCGTACACGTCCACCAAGCACGCCCTCACCGGGCTCACCCGGTCGACGTTCCTGGACGGCCGCGCGCACAACATCGTCTGCGGCCAGATCGACATCGGCAACGCGCTGACGCACATGACCTCGCGCATGGGCGGGGGCATGAAGCAGCCGGACGGCTCGGTCAAGCCGGAGCCGACGATGGACGTGGAGAACGTGGCGCAGGCCGTGGTCTACATGGACAGCCTACCGCTGGACGCCAACGTGCCGTTCATCACGGTGATGGCGTCGTCGATGCCGTACATCGGGCGGGGGTGACGGCGCCTGGGTTCGTCCGGCGTAGTGCGAGGCAGGGATGCCAGTCATTGACTAAATTTAGTCATTGCCCAATGTCTAAATTTGGATAGCAATGGACGGCATCGGGGCACTCCGATTGTCGAAACGAACAGATGGATCCGAGATTCCTTCCCCACAACAACCATCGTGGTGACCCTCGGCAGTTCTCGGCGAACGACCCGCAACTGCGGCATCTGGCCCAATGCGCCTTCCAGCGTCGGTCGTCGTTGATCGACCAGCTACCGAGACGGACGCCCGGAATCTACAGCCTGGGCGGTGGTCGGCAGACGGGCAAGTCCACGTTGCTGAAGCAGTGGATGGCGGAACTGCTCGCGGACGGCGTTCCGGCAATGGCCGTTTCCTACCTCACCGGCGAACTGCTCGACGACCATCACAGCTTGCTACGTCATATGGAAGACCACCTGGCCGAGGTACCCCAGGACGAATTCAACTACCTGATCGTCGACGAGATCACGTACATTCGCGATTGGGACATGGCCGTCAAGTACGCGGCCGACGCCGGGCTGCTTGATCAAACCGCTTTGGTGGTGACGGGCTCGGATATCTCCTTCATTCAGGAGGCTAGGATGCGGTTTCCTGGACGGCGGGGCACCGCAGCCGTCAGCGACTTCCATCTTCATCCGCTGTCGTTCAACGAGTACATGACGCTGGAAGGCAAGACCGGGCGCCTCGATAGCTACCTGGCAGAACCGTCGACGATGCCCGAGGATCTCCTCGATCTGGTCTACGCAGCGTTCGACCGGTATCTGCTCCATGGCGGCTACCTGACCGCCATCAACGACCTCGCACAGCACGGTGCCATCCGTGCGAGCACGTTTGCGACCTATTCGGATTGGATTCGTGGCGACGTGCTGAAGCGCGGCAAGCAGGAAACGTACTTGCGCGAGATCCTTTCGGCCATCGTCAAACGCTATACGAGCCAGGTCACGTGGAATGGCTTGGCCCAGGATCTCTCCATCGACCACCCCAAGACCGTGGCCGATTACATTGAGGTCCTCGAGCGCATGGACGCGGTGGCGGTGCTACCCGCCCTGATGGAGGACAAGCTCGCTCCCGCGCCCAAAAAAGCCAGGAAGCTGATGTTCAGCGATCCATTCATCCTGCACGCCGTACGAGCCTGGCTTGAACCGGCGGCCGATCCGTTCGACCGGCAAGTCCTGCCGTTGCTGCACGATCCCATTTGGGCGTCGCAGGTCGTCGAGGCTTGCGTAGCCAACCACTTCCGCAGGTTCTTCCCGACGTACTACATCAAGGCCCAGGCGGAAGTGGACATCGCCTATGTCCGCAACGGTCGGTTCTGGCCCGTCGAGATCAATTGGACCAATCAGCTACGACCGAAGACGCTGAAGCAGATTGCCCGGTACGGGAACGGCGAGATATGGAGCAAGAGCAGACAGGCAGGCGAGATCAATGGCGTCAAGGTGTTGCCGTTGCCCATGGAGTTGCTGCGTGTTGGAAGGACGCACAGGTGATCGCCTTCGGCGCGATCCGGAAGGTATTGCGGCGGGCAATTGTCACCCAGCGGGCCAGCGGGCTAGCGGGAACGAAGCAATTCGAACATCGGTGGGCGGTGGTCCTGGTCGCGCCGTCAGGCGCGCCGCCGCCACATGCAGCGCGCTTAGTTGTCGCGGAATAGCCCACCCGGTTTTGCGAGCGTTGCAAGCGGCACAGCGGCGACGGCTTCGCTGAGGGAGTAGCGCCTGGCGCCCGGGTAGACGATGGCTACCCGCTCGAGACCAAGATCCTCGAGGGCAATGCGGATCGATGGCGTCAGCCGGGGCGCATCGGCGCGCTTGCATTCCACGCCGAGCAAGCGATCACTGCGGCGCAGCAGAAGATCGATCCCGGCGCCCTGATGGGTGGCCCAGAACCATGCCTCGTCGTGCGGCTCGGTTGCCAGGACTTGCTCGATCACGAAACCTTCCCAGGATGCGCCGAGCTTGGGATGGGACAGGACTGCTTTCTCCGTCTCCAGTCCGAGTAGCTGGTGCAGCAGCCCGCTGTCGCGTACGTAGACCTTGGGCGACTTCACCTGGCGCTTGCGGAGGTTGGCGTGCCACGGCTGGATCTGGCGCAGAACGAGCGCGTCCGTGAGCAGGTCGAGATAGCGACGCATCGTCGACGGATTCACCCCGAGTGCGCGTGCGGGCTCCGCTGCATTCCATATCTGGCCATGGTAGTGCGTGACCATGGTCCAGAATCGAAGCAGTGCCACGGCCGGCACGCGCACACCCCATTGCGGGAAGTCGCGTTCAAGCAGGGACTGGATGAACTGTTTGCGCCAAGCCATGCTGTCACGTTCACTATCTGCGAGGTACGCCTGCGGAAAGCCGCCCCGTCGCCACAGTGCGTCCACTGTTCCGCGACAGTCCACGGCATCCGCGCCCAGTTCCGAGTAAGGTGAAGCCGCCGATTTCGATCCGCTCAGTCCGTCCTGCCAGGGTCTCCGCGCTTTGCCGCAGGAGTTCGCCCGAGACGCTGCCGATAATCAGGAATTGCGCTGGATTCCGGCGACGGTCGGCGAGCACGCGCAGAACCGGGAACAGGTCGGGACGGCGCTGAACTTCATCGACGACGACCAGGCCTTCGAGCCGCGCTAGGGCGGTCCGGGGCTCCTCAAGAAGAGACAGACTGACCGGGTCTTCCAGGTCGAAGTAGCTCGGTGAATCCTCGGGAAGTAGCTCCCGCGCGAGTGTGGTCTTGCCGGATTGTCGAGGGCCGGTGAGCCCCGTCACCGGGTTTCGGGCGAGGGCGGTGCGGATCTGCTCGAAGAGGGCTTTGCGATGGATGTTCACGGGGGAACAACGCCATGAAAATCACGCAGCCAATGCGGGAATTTCATGGTAAATGGCCGCCGCGACGGTGGACGTGGAGAACGTCGTGTTTGACGAGCCTATACTTGGTCATATACTTAGCTAAGTCGAAGTTCGAGGTGTGCCGGATGTTGGTCTTCAACGTTCATCAGGCCAAGACGCAACTGTCGCAGCTACTAGCGCGGGTCGAGGCGGGCGAGGAAGTCGTGATCGCACGTCGCGGAGTACCCGTCGCCCGTATGGTGGGATGCCAGCCGACGGCGCGACGACAACCGGATGTCCTAAAGGGCAAGGTCGTCATTCCCGACAGCTTCTTCGATCCGCTCCCGGATGAGGAACTCGATGCCTGGGAAGGGAAGTGACCGGTGCGGGCGCTGTTGGATACGCACGCGTTTGTCTGGTGGATCGCCGACAGTGGTCGTCTCTCCGAAGTCGCGAGACGCGCGATCTCCGACGCGACGAACGAGATCCTCGTGAGTGCGGCATCGGCTTGGGAAGTCGCGACCAAATACCGTCTTGGCAAGTTGCCCGGAGCCGAAGCCCTGGCGGTCGATATTGTCGGGAACGTCCGTCGCCAAGGCTTCGAGGAACTCGCGATCACCCTCGCCGATGCCGAACGAGCTGGAAGACTGCCCGGTCCCCATCGCGACCCCTTCGACCGAATGCTGATCGCCCAAGCGCTTGCACGGGAAGTGCCGCTCATATCCGCTGACGCCGTATTCGATCGGTACGCCGTCAACCGTCTGTGGTGAAACCTCGGACCACGACGTCGACGATCGGCCTGACTACTGGTGGAACCGATGCGGGTCAACCGCCGCCACCAGCCTGCTGATCGATATCCGCTACAGCGCCGCCGTCGCACGAGCCCGCGTGCGATGCACAGGCGCCGTTGCTGGCCGACGGACAGGGCGTTGCCGGAACGGCCGGATGAATGGCCAGGACTTCACCCCCAACTGGAGGATTCGCCGCAGGGTGACGGGGGCCAAATCCGACAGCGACATTTCGGCCCGGCTCATGTGCTCTGCCGCGGATGATTCGCACCGACCGTCTCACTGGGGTGGATGAGGAACATCGGGCGACTACGAGCGTCCTTTGGAACTCCCGAGGCGGTGTTGGCGCAACCGAGTCAACCCAGGTTCCACTCCACCCGCTCGCGCAACTTGGCGAGGAACCCCTCCGAGTACGCCTCTTCCGGATTCTCCCGCACCATCTCGTCCAGCCGATGCGCGTCGTCGCCAACCAGAATGCGCCAGCGCTCCTCCCGCACGCCGTCCAGGATGATCGTCGCTGCCTGTTCGGCGGTCATGGGTGCGTTGTCGCGGAAGCTGCGGCCGATCCCGGCGACGATCTCGCGCAGTTGGTCGTCGGTGACGGTCTCGTCGAGCAGGCCCAAGGCGGCGAACCGCTCGCGCATTTGGGCGAGTTCCTCGGGGGTGTGATCGCCGCTTCGCATGATGCGTCCCGAGTTGATGGCGATGGACGTGCCGATGTGGCCGGGCATCACCACCGAGACCTTGACGTGGGGCGCGTTGTTGGCGAAATCGGTGATCAGCGCCTCGCTGAAGCCCTTGACCGCGAACTTCGCCGCGCTGTACGCGGAGTGGGCGCTCTCGGGACCGAGAGTCGCCCAGAAACCGTTGACGCTGCTGGTGTTGATCAGGTGCGCATCGGCACTTGCGAGCAGCATCGGCATGAACGCCCGGGCACAGTTGTAGACGCCGAACCAGCAGATGTTGAAGGTGCGCTCCCACTCGTCGCGGGTATCACGCGCGAAGCTTCCACCGCCGGCGATGCCCGCGTTGTTGAACAGCAGGTCGATATGGTCGGTGTCGTGGGCGGACTTGACCGCGTCGCGGAACGCGTTGACCTGGTCTTCGTCGGCCACGTCGCAATGGTGCGTGCTGACGAGGCGCCCCTGGGATGCCTCGCGTTCGCACAGCCGCCTGGTTTCGGCGAGATTATCTTCGAGGATGTCGCAGGTGGCGACGTCGCAGCCTTCGGCGATGAGTTGACGCGCCAATGCGCGACCCATGCCCGTGCCGCCGCCGGTGATGACCGCGAGTTTGCCTCCGAAATCCTTCATGGTCGCTTCTTGCCCCGTGTGGTCGCGTCGCTTGGTTGGCGGAAGGCGCAAGGCGCAAGGCGCAAGGCGCAAGGCGCAAGGCGCAAGGCGCAAGTATAGGGTGGCGCCGCTGTCAAATGCGGGTCTCGGACGGTGTTCGTTTCGGCACCCCTCAGCGCAGGTGGCTGGAACGAAACTTGATACCCCAGTGGCCGTCCTGCAACGTCGCGATCCACAAACCCACCGCCGACCATCGGTTGATGCTTGTTACAGTGGGAATCCACCCATGATCCGGGGCATCGAATGGAGACCGGTCTGCCAGCCGACCTCACCGACGGTTCGGTGGCGCAGCTTCGCCAGGCCATCGTGGCGCGGCGGTGCTCCGTGCGCGAGGTGGCGACCGCGTTCATCGACCGTATTGAGGCGCTCGACCGCGACGGGCCCGCCGTCAATGCCATACTCGAGCTGAATCCGGCGGCACTGGATATTGCGGACGCGCGAGACGCCCGGCTGAACAGGGATGACGGTGGTGCGGCGCTGTATGGCATTCCGGTCGTCCTGAAAGCCAACATCGACACGGCGGACGAGATGGCAACCAGTGCCGGATCATTGGCCCTCGCCCGCCACCGGGCGCTGCAGGACGCGCCACTCGTGGCCAAACTGCGCGCGGCGGGGGCGGTCGTGCTCGGCAAGACGAACCTGAGCGAGTGGGCGAACTTCCGCTCGACAGCGTCCATCAGCGGCTGGAGCAGCCTGGGTGGACAAACCCGGAATCCCCACGCCCCGGACCGCAGCCCGTCGGGCTCGTCGAGCGGTTCGGCGGTGGCGGTAGCGGCTCGACTGGCGCCGCTGGCGGTGGGTACGGAGACCGACGGTTCGATTGTCTCGCCGGCTGGCGCCAACGGCGTGGTGGGAATCAAGCCCACCGTCGGTCTGATCGAGCGCGCCGGAATCGTGCCCATCGCGGCCAGCACGGATACCGCCGGACCTTTCGCGAACAGCGTGCGCGACGCCGCTGGGTTGCTTGATGCAATGACCCGTCCGAGCCGGAACGAAATCGGGGTAGCGGGGCTGGAGGGGTTGGAGGGGCCGACGCGCAGTCTGGGCGGTGTTCGCATTGGCGTCGTGCGCGACTACCCGGGCGCTGGTTCCCACGCGGGTGTCGAAGCCGCCTTCGACTCGGTTGTCCACACCCTCTCGAGACTCGGTGCGCAGATCGTCGATCCCGTCTGTCTCGGGGTTCCGCAAGGTTTCGGAGACGCGGAGTTCCAACTGCTGCTGCACGAGTTCAAGGACGGAATCAATCGCTACCTGGCGACCCACGACACGGGCTTCGCCGACCTTGCCGATCTCATCGCCTTCAACGAGGCACACGCCGATGCGGTCATGCCGCTGTTCGGCCAGGAAATCTTCGAAGCCTCGGAAGCCACGGAGGGGCTCGATAGCCAGGCGTACAGAACGGCGGTGGCCGGCAGCGTGAGCGCCATGCGCGAGACGGTCGAGGGGGCTTTCCGAACCCACCGCCTGAACGCGTTCGTCGCCCCGGCCAATGGCCCGGCTTGGCGGATCGGAGAGCCCGAGACGTCGTTGGTGGGCAGTTCCTCCATCGCTGCGGTTGCCGGCTATCCCAGCGTCGCCGTACCGGCCGCCTTGGTCGACGAACTGCCGGTGGCCGTAGCCTTCGTTGGGCGTCCGTTCACTGAGAAGCTACTTGTCGGCATTGCCGCCTCGTACGAAGCGCAGCGTGGTGCATTCCCGGCACCGCGTTCCTCGTGCGAATAGTGCGAAGTAGTGTCGGCGGGCACGTTGCCAATGGTCGTTTGTAGCGGGTGAGACCGATTCGATCATTGTGGGGTTCAAGAGAGGGGAGGACATGCGAATCATCGTCAACGGGCAGCGGGCGTTTGGTAGAGGTCGGGTCAGAAATCCTCGGTGCTAGGGCGAGAGCGCGGCGCGAATGCGCGCAGCCTCGGTTGCCAGCGCGTCATCGCCGGGGTGCGGGCCGACGCTCGCGAAGTGTTCGGCGACAATCAAGATGAGAACGCGTGTTGCCTCATCCAAGAATGCTCCCGAGTGTGGACGTCGTTGCCTCACCGAAATGCTCCCCACGGGATCCCAGACCAACTGCCCCAACGATGCCGTAGGGAAGTTGGAGAGTTCGCCGGCGTATTGCTGTGGGACACCCGCGAAGCGCGACCTCGTGGCGCTGCGGTGTGCGATCCCCAGGCAAGCCGATCCCAGCACAGCACGAGGCAGGCGATGGCATTGCGCGATCCCGACAGCACCGCCGCGGCGCAGAGCGCCACGACGCACGCAACGATCCCCCATCCTGCGATATCGAGCGGTTTGTGCCGGAGCACGAACCAAGCCATCCCGCCGCCGAGTGCTGCCGCAGCGTAGACGAAGGCCGCGTACGCGCTACGCCAATGTCTACCGTGACATCGTTTGTGGGACGCCTGTCGCGTGTGTCTGAAAGTCCTTGCGAGCCAAGGTCCATGGTGCGATCCATCAATGGACAAGCGCAAGCTTCTTAGGGGCGCGACAACCCTTCGAGGCTTCGGTACATTTTCCGGTCGGAAAGCCAGCCGACGTACACGGCTATCGAGAGCCCTATGACACCCATCGGCACGAGCACCCAAACGTTCATGAAATCAGACATCGAACAGTCCAACGCACGGCAGACCATCCCCCAGGTGAAGCCGAGCAGCAGTTGCGCCGCGATAAACGCGACAACCGACACACCTGCCCCGCCGAGCGCGCCGAGTGCGGTGTTGAATGTTCGGCGCACGATGGTTCTTTCACGCCTCGCCGGTGCGCCGACGACGGCGCATCCACCAGCGCCCCGCGAAGGCTCCAATGGTTGACCCGACGAAGCCGATCAATATCAGGTACGCCAAAAACCATTCGCCTGCCATCACAAGCCAAGGGAGACCAATAACGACTCCGGCCCACACCCAAACCACCGCATGAATGAACTGCCGTCGGCTTTCATCCATCCTTTCGGTCCTCACGAGTGCAAGGCGCAGTAGCATAACGCACTATAGCCAACCCCCGCCGCCGCACCGCGGAGAAGCCCGAGCCCACCCAACCACACGGGGGCTGAGGTACCGACCGTCCCAACAATCGCAGCAGTCACCGCCCCCCCCCACGACAATGCCCGTAAACGAGCAAGCCAGATGATCGAGGACCGACGCGGAACTCTGGCCGTCCGAGATACACTCGAAGAAGTTGTGGACGAAACCGGCGTTGTTTAGGTAACACCTCGGAGACCCCTGGCGCCGAAGGCATCCGCGCCTTGCCCGCGACCGAGATGAACACCGTGCTTCGCCCGTTGCGGGAGTGAACTGCGCAGCGATGCGACCGGCCGCCGTCAGGGCCAGCGGCACTGGCCAATAGTGTCGGCGGGCACGTTGTCGATGTACGCTTGTAGCGGGTGAGGCCGATTCGATCGGTATCGGGTTCAGAGAGGAGAGGACATGCGAATCATCGTCAACGGGCAGCAGGCGTTCGGTAGAGCGATATTGGAGGCGCTGCTCGAACGAGGCGAGGAGGTGGTCGGGGTGTTCACGGCCCCGGATCAGGAAGGCGCTCGCCCCGACCCCTTGAAGGAATGCGCGGTCGATCGGGATATCCCCGTGTTTCAACCGAAGTCGTTTCGCCGGCCGACGGTCTGGGACGAGATGCGCGAACTCAAGCCCGACCTCGGCGTCATGGCCTACGTCACGCTCTTCGTGCCGGAGGAAGCCCTCCACATCCCGACCGATGGCACCATCCAATACCACCCCTCGCTCCTGCCGCTGCACAAGGGGCCGAGTTCCATCAACTGGCCGATCATCTTCGGCGAGACCAAGACGGGCCTGTCCATCTTCTGGCCCGACAACGGCCTCGACACGGGCCCAATCCTGCTCCAGAAGGAGGTTGAAATCGGCCCGGACGACACCCTGGGGAGCGTCTACTTCAATCACCTGTTCCCGCTTGGCGTCGATGCCACGATCGAGGCTGTCGACCTGGTTCGCGCCGACAACGCCCCCAGGACTCCGCAGTGGGAACTGGCCGGCGCCGATGCCGGCACCGACCCGTCCGAACTGGGCACCTACGAGGGCTGGTGCCGGGCGGAACAGGTCCGGATCGACTGGCAGGAGTCGGTCGCGAAGGTCTACAACCTGATCCGGGGTTCCAACCCGCAGCCCGGCGCATGGACGACCCATCGGGGCAAGCAGCTTCAGATCTTCGACAGCCGCCTGGCCGAGACGGGTGCCTCGCCCGGTGCTGGCGCAGTGTCCTCGGTCACCGACGATGGATTCTGCGTTTGGGCGGGGGATGGACAGATCGAGGTACTTCGGGTCCGTCCGGCGGGCGAGGCGAAGATGGCGGCGAGCGAGTTCGCTGCGACGGTCGGGCTCGCCGTCGGCGATCGATTCGATTGAGACGGGCGGGGGACTCGATGACGCGTCGCCACGCCACCCACGCGATCGGTCTCGATGCGGTCGACTGGCCGGAACCGGGCAACAGGGACTTCCTTCCCGGCCCGGTTCCCGGTATGTTTCGCGCCTTCCCTAGTAGAGCTTCTTGAGGACGACCTTGGACGAGACCATGGACGAGAATGGCGGCGGCATCTTTCAATCCATCCGCTTCTGGCAGGGCTGGAGCGTGGCGGCGACCGTGGCTGCGCTGTTCGCTCTTGTGGCCAACATCGACTTCGGCACGGACGGTCATGCGCCGGACTACGTCGCCATTGTCGGCGACGAAGGCGCGGAGCCGCTGTGGGTGATCAACGTCGATCTGGCGGAGGGGGTGATCAACGTCCGGGCTGGCATCGTCCGCGCGCCGGGAGACGACGAGGTCTACCGGCTGTGGGTGGCTCGCCAAGGCGATCCGCAGCCAATTGGCGTCCTGCCGGTGAACCGGGGACGAGAGACGTTCAAACTGAAAGAGACCGTCAGGGCGCTTCTGGCCCACGGCCAGACACTCGGCGTCAGCCGGGAATCGGCCCCGGTTGCGGCGGACGAACCCGGCGAACAGGACGGCGGGCAGCAGGCCTCCTTCGACTACCGGGCGACCATCACGCGCCTTTGACCGCTCTCTTGTAGGGCGCCATGTCCATCCCGGGATAGCGGGTTCTCCGTACGTGCAGCGCGAACGGCGATTTGCCATGCGCCCGGGTTCGCATACACTGTTGGGCGTGAACCGGACCGACTTGGCGAATCTTCCCGATCTGCGCACCCCTTGGCGTTGGGGTGTGCTTCTCGCCTGTCTCGCCTGGCTGGCGCTGGTGTTGGCACCGCCTTTCGCAATGGGCTATGCGGATTTGTGGCGCTGGCTGTTGCATCCCGTCTGTCACCAGATTCCCGAGCGTAGCTTCCATCTGTTCGGCGAATCGCTGGCGGCTTGTCATCGCTGCACCGGCCTCTACATCGGCTTCACATTGGGTGTGCTGGTTTGGCCTCGCCTGCCGGCGCTTGCGGCGCGCGTCCAGGCGAACCCGCGTTGGGTAGCCGTGTTCTTTCTGCCGCTGCTGATCGACGGGGCCGTCGTCTTGAACACGCCGGCCTCCCGCTTCGCGACCGGCTTGGTCGCATCGTTTCCGGTTGCGCTGCTGCCATTGCTGGCATTGGCGCAACGACGGACAGGTGTCCCGATCCAATCATCACCATGGGGAACTACTTAGGTGAAAAATCCAAAAATAAAATCCGCTCTCATCGGCGGCCCGATCTTCGGCGTCTTGGCGGTGCTGCCCTACATCGGTGCTGTGAACGTCGCCTGCTGCGCCCTCTATATCGGTGGCGGCGTGCTGGCGGCCTACCTCTACATGCGAGAGAGTCCACCTCTCGCCAAGGCGCCCTACGGAGATGGTGCCGTGGTTGGCGTGTTGGCGGGCGTGTTCGGTGCCATCGCGGGGACGGTTGTGGGCGCCATCTTGACAACGCTTGGTCTGACCGAGGACCAGTGGGCGTCAATATTGGCCGGCATCGATGCCCAAGGGATCGAGCTCCCGGAAACCGTGCGCCGTATGATGTCCGGGGGCGCGATGTCTGGCGCGATCATCGCGTTGTCCCTGGTGTTCAGCATGGTCCTCTATTCGATCTTCGCGACCATAGGCGGCTTGGTGGGCGTCGCAATCTTCCACAAGAAGGCACCGGCGGAGAGTAGCGAGTAGGCCAGGCGACCCTGTCGCCATGCGCATCGCCACTTGGAACGTCAACGGGCTTCGTGCCCGGCTGGAGTTCATCCTGCACTGGCTGGAACGCCGACAGCCGGATGTGGTGGGCATGCAGGAACTCAAGGTCGCCGATGACGAGTTCCCCCACGAGGCGTTCAACGCGGTCGGCTACCAAGTCGTCACCCACGGCGAGAAGGGGTGGAACGGTGTGGGGATCGCATCCAGGCTGCCGGTGGACGTCGAGATCTGCGGCTTGCCGGGCCAGGAGGAAGCAGGAGCCCGGCTGATCCGGGCCCGAGCGGACGACCTGAACTTCGCCACCGTGTACTGCCCGAACGGCAAGGACATCGACCACGCGGATTTCCCGCGCAAGCTCGCCTGGTACGACAGTCTGCGGGAGTACCTGGCCGGTATCGACGCGAACGAGCCGTTCGTAGTTGGCGGCGACTTCAACGTCGTACCCGACCCCATCGACTGTTGGCGGGGCAAGGTCGCCGACGGCACGATCTTCTGCACCGTCGAGGAAAGAAGTCGGTTCGATGCGCTCCTGGAAGGCGGTTTGGTCGATCTCTTCCGCCATGCGCATCCGGACGAACAGCGGTTTTCCTGGTGGGACTACCGGGGCGGGGCATTCCATCGGGGCCTGGGGCTGCGCATCGACATGCTGCTGGGCACGGCGCCCGTGGTAGAGCGGCTGCGCGAGGTCACCATCGACCGGGAATACCGGCGCAAGCAGGAGGGAATGACGGCCTCGGACCACGCACCCGTCATCGCGGACCTGGGCTAGCGCATTGTCACCTATGAACTTTCGGTGACAATGCGGTCATGGATGGAAACTAACGGAACTCGCCGGAACCATGGAAGGTTCCCATGAAGAAGAAGCACGCGGTCCGTCTGACGGACGAAAAGCGGTGCACGTGCCGCGAGAAGATCGAGAAGCTCAGCGGGTCGAGTCAGACGGCTCGGCGTGCTCAGGTTCTGTTGAAGGCCGATGTCGACGGGGGGCTCGGACGGACCGGCGGATCGCGGACGCGTTCCTGTGCCGCACCAAGACCGTGGAGAACATGCGCCAGCGGTTCGTGCTGGAGGGGTTCGAGCGGGCGCTCGAACGCAAGCCGCGGCGGACCCGCCGGTGCGCAAGCTTCTCGACGAGGAGCAGGAAGCCAAGGTTCTGGCGCTGAGGAGGGCTACGCCCACTGGACGCTGCGCCTGCTGGCGCGCCGGGTGGTCGAACTGGAGATCGCGGAGTCCGTCAGCTACGAGACGGTCAGGCGGACGCTAAAAGACACGGCTTCACCAAGCACAAGATCGCGTCCTGGGTGATTCCCCCGAGGCCGACGCGAAGTTCGCGGCCCACATGGAGGAGCTGAAATGGCGCTACGCTCGTTGCGACGAGGTCACGCTGGTCTGCGACAACCTCAATACGCACACCAAGGGGGCCTTCTACGAAGTGTTCGAGCGTTCCCGCGCACGCGCGTTGGTTACCCGCATCGAGTTCTGCCACACGCCCAAGCACGGGAGTTGGCTGGATGTCGCCAGAACGAGCTGAGCGCGCTGACCCGCCAATGCATCCGCAGTCGCCGCATTCCGACCCTCGCCAAGCTGCAGGCGGAAATCGCCGCCTGGTCAATCGACGTCAACGAAACTCAACGCAGCGTTGTTCCAATGGGCCCGAGATGTTCTTGGGC
>JAKZRQ010000199.1:0-4994 GCA_047518105.1 Pseudomonadales bacterium
TCTACGGATCACGTCCCGCAGGTGGGGCAGTCCGGATCCTTCGTCAGCCTGAGCTTGCGCCATTCCATGCGCTTGGCGTCGAGGTGCACAACGTAGCCCGCGAGGCTATCGCCAACGCCGGCGATGATCTTCATCGCCTCCATGGCCTGGATGCTGCCGACAACACCCACCAACGGCGCGGCAACCCCGTTCTCGGCGCAATTCAGGGCGTCGTCCCCGGCATCGCCGTACAGACATCGGTAGCAGGGCGCGTCGTCTTGGCGCGGATCGACAACCGTGACTTGGCCCTCGAAGCGAATCGCCGCACCGGAGACCAACGGGGTCCTGGTGGCCACGCAAGCCGCATTGATGGCGTAGCGGGCCGTGAAGTTGTCGGTTCCATCGAGGACGACGTCCGCCTTGGCCACCTCTGCGGCAAGTTCGGGGCCGTCCAAGGAGCTGGCGATCTGATCGACGCGGGTGTCGGGATTGAGCGCGGCGATGCGCGCGGCGGCCGAAGCCACCTTGGCTTGGCCGAGGAAGCCTTGGTCGTGAATGATCTGGCGTTGGAGGTTGGAGAGGTCAACGACGTCGTGGTCCACCAGCGTCAGTGCGCCGACCCCGGCGGCGGCCAGGTAGAGCGCAGCCGGCGAACCCAAGCCGCCGAGACCGATCACCAGCGCCCGCGCATCGAGCAGCGCTTGCTGGCCGGCCACATCGAACTCGGTCAACATGATCTGGCGGCTGTAGCGCAGCAGTTGCTCGTCGTTCATGCGGTGCTGCTCCCCCAACGCCCCACCGTGACGCGGGGACGGTTCTCCAGATCGAGATGACCGCGAACGTCCTCGAAGCCGGTTTGCCCGAAGAGGCGAGCGACCGGGCTGCCCTGGTCGCAGCCGTGCTCGACGCACAACCAACCTTGCGGCGCCAGCCCGGCGGTCGCTTCCCGGATCAGCCGGGCAAGGAAATCGAGGCCCCCGTTTGGACCGCCGAGCAGTGCCAGACGGGGTTCGAACCGCAAATCGCCTTGGTCGATCCGGGGGTCGGCGTCGTCGACGTAGGGGGGGTTGCTGACGATGACGTCGAAACCTACTCCCACGCCTTCGAGGCAATCCGCCAGGACGGTCTTGACGGGCAAGCCCAGCCGCGCGGCATTGCGTTGGCAAATCGCGAGGCTCCTCGCCTCGATGTCCGTGGCGGTGACCTCGGCGCGGGGTCGCTCGGAAGCGATGGCCAACGCCACCGCGCCGCTTCCCGTGCCCATGTCCAGTATCCGCGCTTCCTCGCCGATCAACGGCAGCGCGGCCTCGATGAGCGTTTCGGTCTCCGGCCGGGGAATCAGGACGTCGGGGCTCACCTCGAGATCCAGTCCCCAAAAGCCCCGTTCGGAGAGGATGTATGCGATGGGCTCGCCAGCCGAGCGGCGGGTAATCCAGTCCTTCAACCGGGTCGTCGCCACGGGCGCGATGGTCCGTTCCCCGAAGGCGTACAGATGGCTCTGCGGCACATCCAGCGAGCGGCTGACCAAGAGGTCTGCCTCGTGGTGCGGCAGCCGGTGGCGCGCGTAGGCGACGCAGCCGCCAATGGTGTGGTCCACGTCAACCACCACCGCTGTGCTGGTCGAGGTTCCGCAGTTGCTCGGCATGGTTCTCCTGGGTCAGGGGCTCGATCAACTGATCGAGCCCTCCGGCGATGACTTCGTCGAGCTTGTAGAGCGTCAGTCCGATGCGGTGATCGGTCACCCTTCCCTGGGGAAAATTGTAGGTGCGTATCCGCTCGGAGCGGTCGCCGCTGCCTACCAAGATTCGCCGGGTCTCGGTCTGCTCGGCCCGTTGCTGGCTCTGTGCCATGTCGAGCAGCCGAGCCTGCAGCAAGCTCATGGCACGGGCGCGGTTCTTGAGCTGGGAACGCTCGTCCTGGCATTCGACCACGAGGCCGGTGGGCAGGTGCGTCAGGCGCACGGCGGAGTCGGTCTTGTTGACGTGCTGGCCACCGGCGCCGGACGCGCGAAAGGTGTCCACTCGGATGTCCGCCTTGTCCACCGCCCACGCCTCGATGGCATCCTGCTCCGGCAACACCGCGACGGTGCAGGCGGAGGTGTGGATGCGTCCCTGGGACTCGGTCTCCGGCACCCGCTGCACGCGGTGGGCACCGGACTCGAACTTGAGCCGGCTGTAGACGCGCCTGCCGTCGATGCGGGCGATGATCTCCTTGAAGCCGCCGTGCTCGCCCGGACGCGCGCTGAGTACGCCAACCGTCCAGCGCGCTTCCTCCGCGTAGCGCGCGTACATGCGGAACAGGTCGCCCGCGAACAACGCCGCTTCGTCGCCGCCGGTGCCGGCCCGGATTTCCAGGAAGACGTTGCGCTCGTCGTTGGGATCCTTGGGAATCAACAAGGCACCGAGCTGCGCCTCGATGTCGCGTAGGGTCGCGCGCAGTTCGGCGGCGTCTTCGCGCGCCAACTCGCGGATTGCCTGGTCGGTGTCCGACTCGAGGCTCTCGGTCTCGTCGAGTTCGGCGATGGCTTTCTCGAAGTCGCGGTAGAGTGAGATGACCGGTTCGAGTTCCGCGTACTCGCGGGACAGGCTGGCAAACCGCTCGCGATCGGCCGCCACCTGCGCATCGGCGAGCAGCGCCGAGACTTCCTCTTGGCGGTCGGCGATATGTGCAAGCTTGGCGAGTATCGAGGGGGACATGGTCATGACGCTTTCGGGTTGTGGCATTCGGCTGGCGCCAGTGCTCGAGCCGTGCGGTGGCCCATGCCCAACGCTAAACTGGCCTTGTGGGAATCATAGCAGAAATCGCCTTGCCGACGTGCCGGTGGTCGGGATGAGAACGTCTAACTATCTGTTTCTAGGCGTGGTTTTCCTCGCGTTCCTGGTCGCGGGATGCGCCATCAACCGATCGCTGGACGACGGCGCCAAGCCGGATTTCCGTGTGCGCGGCAAGATCGGGGTGCGGACGGTCGGCGATCCGTCGGGGGGTGCGTTCTCGGCATCCTTCGATTGGGTCCAGACGGGCGATGCCTACCGCATCGAGCTGTGGGGGCCGTTCGGGCAAGGGCGGGCGCGGCTGGTCGGCGACGGACAGCGGGTAACCGTGACCGACGCGCGCGGCCACACGGTGGCGGGCGAGCGGCCGGAGATGCTCATGCATCGCGAGTTCGGGTGGTCCGCGCCGGTGGAGGTGTTGCGCTACTGGGTGCGTGGACACCCCGCACCGGGGGTTGCCGTGACCGGTGCGGAACACGATGCCGACGGT
Source organism: Pseudomonadales bacterium (assembly GCA_047518105.1). Taxonomy (GTDB): domain Bacteria; phylum Pseudomonadota; class Gammaproteobacteria; order Pseudomonadales; family Azotimanducaceae; genus VXYL01. The sequence continues at coordinate 3,241 of JAKZRQ010000199.1, forward strand.
CGACTGACGCGGTTCGAACAGCACGGCTGGGTGGTCGAACTGTCCAGGTGGCGCCAACGCGAGGCGGGCGTTGTGCCGGGCAAGATCGTCGCAACGGGGCTTGCGCGCCGCATCACGATCATCGGCAAGCAATGGTCGTTGGGACGGACGACCAATGGCGGAACAATCGAGGATACGGAGATTTCCTACGCGCCGAAGTGATACTGTCCTACGTTGAAGCGGTTTCGCGTGCGGCAAACGGGAGTCCCATCGACTCGAGCTGTTTGGATGATGAGCACAGGAAACGACACGCCCGACGCCGGTAGGCGCCACCGTGCAGGATTGACGTTGCCAGCGTGGCTGGACGGCAGAACCATCGCGCTCCTGACCACCATGGTCACCCTGGGAGCGATGATGCAGACTGCACATTCGCGTCTCGCCAACGACATCGACCAAGTTCGCGACGAACTCAGCGCCGACATCAAGAAGGTTCGCGACGAACTCAGCGCCGACATGGCGAAGGTTCGCGGCGAACTCAGCGCCGACATCGAGAAGGTTCGCGGCGAACTCAGCGCCGACATGGCGAAGCTCGACGACCGCCTGCGCTCTGTCGAGATCGATGTCGCGGCGATCCGAGCGGCCATGGTCGGCTTCGACGGCCGTCTCCGAACGGTCGAGGAACGCGAGCGCCACCCGGCAGCGCCGGCGGGGTAGTGGCTACCGACGGGCCGGGACTTCGCCGCGAGAACCAAACTTCGATTGACAGGACCGGTGGCGTTAACCAGAATACCGCGCCCCGCGCGGAGGCTAGCCACGCTGCCCGTGGGGTACGCGTGGGGCGTCGCCAAGTGGTAAGGCACCGGGTTTTGATCCCGGCATTCGCAGGTTCGAATCCTGCCGCCCCAGCCATGTCTTGCTGGTGGCGGCTCGCGTCCGCTAACCACGACCGCTAACGATGGAGCGCATATGACCGATCAGATTGTTCTTCGCGCCGAGTTCCGCGACGGCCTGGGCAAGGGCGCCAGTCGCCGCTTGCGTCGGCTGGCGGACAAGGTGCCCGGCGTCCTCTATGGCGGCGGCGGCGATCCAGTTCCGCTGGCTATCGCCGGCCGGGACCTTTCCAAGGCCATGAAGGAGGAGGCGTTCTTCTCCCAGATTCTCGAGCTGTCCGTGGGTGACAAGAGCCAGGCGTGCGTGTTGCGGGATCTGCAACGCCATCCGGCGACGGACAAGGTCCAGCACCTCGACTTCCTGCGCATTCAGGAGGATACGGCGATCCATGTCCGCGTACCGTTGCACTACGTCAACGAAGAGGCGTGCGTGGGCGTCAAGCTGGGCGGCGGACGGATCGCCCACAACCTGATCGAGGTGGAACTGAGCTGCTTGCCGCGGGATCTGCCGGAGTTCATCGAAGTGGATGTCCAGGATTTGGAAGTCGGCGCCTCGATCCACCTGTCCGACCTCAAGCTGCCGGCAGGCGTGACGATTGTCGCGCTGGGTCTAGGGGAAGACCACGACATCCCCGTGGTTGGCGTCTCTGCTCGCCGTGGGGGTGGTGTTGATGAAGACTCGGTCGAGTCGGCGGAGGATGTTTCCGAAACCCCCGATCAAGCGCCGGACGACAGTTCCTCCTGACTAGCCCGCATTTCTCACCAGGGGCCGTGATGATCGCGGAGGATTTTGGCCCCGTTGTACACAACGGGCACGTGCGCGTGCTCGCGACCGAAAGCATAGCGGGGACTACGGTTGAGGGAGCACGTGCGCGCATGGGGCCA
>JAKZRQ010000200.1:0-5025 GCA_047518105.1 Pseudomonadales bacterium
GCGCCGGTTCGCGCGGGCAGGGCTTGGTGTCCAGGTGCCTTCCCGTGCACGGCTATCAACCGACGCTGCCCCGTGCCCGTCCGATGGCGATGTGGTCGAAACCGTGATTCTTGAGGATTGCCGGGTCGTATAGGTTGCGCCCATCGAACACGACCCTTTGCCTCATCAGTTTGCCCACAGCGGCGAAATCGGGACTGCGGAATTCGTTCCACTCCGTCACCACAACCAGGGCGTCGGCCCCCACGAGCGCGTCCTCGCGCGAGGCGCAGAGCGTGAGGTCGGAACGTCGACCGTACAGGCGTTCGGCTTCGGCGAGGGCCTGCGGGTCGTAGGCGCGTACCGAAGCACCCGCCGACCAGACGGCGTCCATGACGACGCGGCTTGGCGCCTCGCGCATGTCGTCGGTATTCGGCTTGAAGGCCAGGCCCCAGAGAGCCACCGTGCGGCCCCGCAGGTCGCCTTTGAAGTAGGCCATCATCTTGTCCACCAGCGTCCGCTTCTGACGCTCGTTGACGGCTTCCACGCCGCGGGTGATCTCCGCGTCGTAGCCCGCATCCGCCGCCATGCGGATCAACGCCCGTACATCCTTGGGAAAGCAGGATCCCCCGTAGCCGCAGCCCGGGTAGATAAACTGGTAGCCGATGCGTGGATCGGCGCCGACGCCCTGGCGCACGGCCTCGATATCCGCTCCCAACCGGTCCGCGAGGTTTGCAAACTCGTTCATCAGGCTGATCCGGGTGGCCAACATGACGTTGGCGGCGTACTTCGTCAACTCGGCCGAGCGCACATCCATGTGCAGGATCTTGTCGTGGTTTCGGTTGAACGGCCCGTACAGGCGTTCGAGCAGGCTCGCCGCATCGGCATCGTCGCTGCCGATGATCACCCGGTCGGGTTTCATGAAGTCGGTCACGGCGGCCCCCTCCTTCAGGAACTCGGGGTTCGACAGTACGGCGAAGCCGTGGCTGACCCCTCGCCGGTGGAGCGCCGCGCCGATGGTGGCGCGTACCTGGTCCGCCGTGCCGACCGGGACCGTGGACTTGTCGACCACCACCGTGTATCGATTCATGTCCTCGCCAATGGTGCGGGCGACCGCCAGGACTTGGCCCAGATCTGCCGATCCGTCCCCGTTCGAGGGCGTGCCCACGGCGATGAACACGATCTTGCCGTGATCGACGCCGCGGCCGGCATCCGTGGTGAACTCCAGTCGCCCGGCCCCTTGGTTGCCACGCACCATGTCTTCGAGACCGGGTTCGAAGATCGCCACCTTGCCGCTTCGCAAGGCGTCGACCTTCGCCGGATCGACGTCCACGCAAACCACCTGGTTGCCCATTTCGGCAAAGCAGGCACCGGTCACCAAGCCGACGTAGCCGGTGCCGAATATCGTAATCTTCATCGCGTTTACCGGTGCGAGCGATCGCACGCGGACCAGGTTGCGCTCGTGGCGGATTACCGGGATGCTAGCGAGGGCATCTTGAACCGACAAGGCCGGGTTATGCGCTTTCTGCCGTTTTTCGGTGCGACCCTACGATTTGCGCTGTTGGCGCGATCAGGTGTTGTGCCGCGGCCGCGAGGTCGGCAAACTCCGTATCGCATGTCAGGACAAGGTGAGGCACATGGAAAGCGTGCACAACACACTCCACGCGACTAGCGGTTTGGCAAGGCGATGCACGATGGTGCTCGTCCTGCTCCTGGTCCCAGCCCTCGGGCTCGGCGGGTGCAAGAACTACGAAGAAGACGCCGAATCGCGCACCGTCGGGGAGTTCACCGACGATGCAACCATTCAACTGTTGGTCAAGAAGCGTCTCCTAGGCGATTCCGACGTGAAGGGCCTGCGCATCAATGTGGATGTGAGGCGGCGTGTGGTGACGTTGCACGGAAGGGTCCGATCGGAGGCCGAACTCAAACGAGCGCTTGAGATCGCCGCCGGCGTCCCCAAAGTCGAACGGGTGGTGGATCGACTCTATATTCCTTGACCTCTGCGAGAGTTGTGCCCATGCGCCATCTCGCCACATCGACAACGGGTTGAAGAACCAAACCATAAATCCCTTGAGTTTAGAACCTCAACAGTTTGTTTTATAACGATAAATAAATCGTCAATATCCGCCGAAGTGCGATCAGGTTCTTGCGGATGCAATGCGACGAATTTTCACTCACAGAGTTATCCACAGCCTCGGACGCGGGTTTGGCTCGTGGCGCCGCCGCAGATGACCTTGCCTTCGCGGTTAGCGCGGCAACCGCTCATACCACCCGCTTGGCGCGCAGGTCGTTGATCGCGCCGGCGTCGTAGCCGAGTTCCTCGAGGATCTCGACGGTGTGCTCGCCAAGCGTGGGCGCTCGACGCCTGATTCCCGCATCCACCTTCGAGAAATCCACGGGCATTCGTGCCACCGGGGCGGGGTCCGGCAATCCGGGATACCGGGTCCCCACGAGGAATTCGCGCTCGACGACCTGTTCGTTTGCCAGGGTCCCGGCCGGTGTCAGGACCTCGCCGCAGGGAATGCGCGCCGAGGCGAGTTCCGCAATCGCCTCCGCCGTGGTTCGTTGCGCAGTCCAAACGCTCATTCGTTCGCTGATGTCGATGGCATGGTCGCCACGGGCCTCGTCGGTCGCGTAGCGTGGATCCGTCAGCCAATGCGGTTCCCCCATCAACCTTGCCCAACGCTCGAACAGTGGGTTTCCAACCACTTGCACGAGGATCCAGCCATCGCGTGTCTCGAAGGCATCCACCGGCGCGGCGGTTTGGCCGCGATTGCCGGTACCGACCCTGTTCTTGTTGAGAGCCGCCTGCTCGATTAGCGTGCCGTTCGCCACGGTGAGCGCCGATGCCAGCAGGCAGCTCTCGACATGCTGGCCCTCGCCGGTGTTCATCCGATGGATGATGGCGGCAAGTGTCGCCATGGCGTTCAACGACGCCGTCGTGTAGTCCACGTACGGAAAGTAGTTCTTCATGGGTTCGTGTTCGTGGCCCGTCAAGTGCATGTTGCCCGACATGGCTTGGGCGACACCGTCGAATCCCACCCGGTTGCCGTACGGCCCGCCGGACCCGAACGCGGTGGTTGTGGTGAGGATGATGTCCGGCTTGATGGCCCGGAGGCTGTCGTAGTCGAGCCCCATGGAGACAAGCGTATCCGGCGGCAGGTTGGCGATTGCGACATCGGCCGTGGCGACCAGCCGGCGCAGGATATCCTGCCCCTGGGGCTTGCGGGGATTGAGCGTGATGCCGCGCTTGTTGCGGTTGAGCGCCATGTACCCGCTGCTCTGGCCATCCTCGGTAACAGGCGAGGTGTAGCGATCCTCGCTGCCGTCCACCTTCTCGATGCGGATGACATCCGCGCCCAAGTCCCCAAGCAGGGCACCGCAGAACGGCCCCGCGATGTATCGGCCGAAGTCCAGCACCCGGATACCTTGGAGAATAGTCATGCGTCCTCGACGGCGTGGCGAACGAAGCCGCGCATTATGCAGCGGATCGGCCCGTCTTTCCCGACTTCGCCAGCAACCGCTTGAGCGGCACCAGCCAAACCAGGACGCATAGCCCGGCCAGCGCCAAGCTCACGGGACGGTCAAGGAAGAGGCCGAGCGAGCCGTCGGCCAGCAACATGGTGCGGCGGAGGTTTTCTTCCAGCATCCCGCTTAGGATGAAACCGAGCAGCAACGGCGCCAGGGGGAACCCGGTCAAGCGCAACGCAAGACCGGCGAGAGCGAAACCCAGCATCAACTGCACGTCGAAGGCGTTCAGCGACGTGAGATAGACGCCGAGTAGCGAGAACACGATGACGAACGGAATCAGTACCCGGCGGCGCAGGCGGATGACCCGCGAGAGGTAGGGAATCGGCGGCAGGTTCAATCCCAGGAGGACGAGATTGCCGATGTACATGGAAACGATCACGCCTCAGAAGATGGCCGGTTCAACCTCCAGGAGCCTCGGTCCCGGCTGCACGCCATAGCTCAGAATCACGCCGAGCAACACGGCGGTGGTACCCGAACCGGGGATGCCGAGCGTCAGCAGCGGCACAACGACCCCGTGCAGGCGGCATTGTTCGCGGCTTCCGGCGCTGCAACGCCCCGGGCGCCGTCGGCACCATCGCCGCGACGGAAACGCTTCTCGAACGCGTAGGCGAAGAAACTCGCCAGCGTGGCCCCCGCGCCGAGCAGCACCCCGATGAAGAAACCGAGCACCAAACTCCGTCCTACGGTGGGCGCCACAGCCTTGGCATCTCCCGGAAGCAGGCGCGCGTGGGCGATGGGAGGCGCGTTGGCTTCGCCGTCCCCCGCGACGACCATGCGGAAGGCTTCGGCCAAGGCGAACGTGGCCATGGCGACGAGTACGAAGCTCAGGCCGTCCGTGAGTCGAGGCGCCCGAAGGTGAAGCGCTGCACGCCCGCCGAATGATTGGTGCCCACGGTGCCGAGCATCAAGCCCACCAGCGCTGCGGCCAGCGAGCGCAACACTTGTCCGCGCTCTGCAAACGCGGCAATGCTCGATAGGGCGAAAACGAGCGTCAACGTGTATTCGGGCGACTGGAACTCGGTCGCCAGAACGGCCAAGGCTGGAGCGAACGGCAAGAGCGCCACGGCGCCGAAGGTACCGCCGGCGAACGACGCGTACGCGGCCAATGCCAAGGCCCGACCAGCCTGGCCGCTGCGGGCCATGGGATAGCCATCGAATGAAGTCGCTACGGTGGAAGCCACGCCGGGCGCGTTGATCAGGATCGACGATGTCGAGCCGCCGAACACAGCGCCGTAGTAGACGCCCGCCATCATGATGAGACCCGCTGCGGGGTCCAGGGAATAGCTCACCGGGATCATCAATGCGATGGCCGTGATCGGCCCGAGTCCGGGCATCATGCCGATGAAGGTTCCGGCCAGGCAACCGGCAACCACCCAGCCTAGCCCGCATTTCTCACCAGGCCGCTTGTCGGCGTCAAAAAGCTCTTGGGTTTCACTAGTTTGACCGCGATGTCGATGATCGTGCCGATGGCGGACTGCGCTGGCCGCGCCCGCCCGCGCTTCGCGCGGAGGCCCTCGC
>JAKZRQ010000201.1:0-29926 GCA_047518105.1 Pseudomonadales bacterium
GTGTACACGGGGCCAAAAGACCCGCGAGGGCACGGCCAGCGCAGTCTGCAACCGGCACGATCGTTGGCATCGCGGTCAACTTCTTGAAACCATGAGCTCTTTTGACGCCGAGAAGCGGCCTGGTGAGAAATGCGGGCTAGACGCCGCGAGTATGGAGCGTTCAGCGGGACGTTCAGGGCATGGCCGAAGGACGCGGTGCAGCCGGCGTCTTCGCTGCGACCCAGACGTGGACTTCGTCGACACCGGCGGCTCGCAATGCGTCGGTGGCAGCACGCACCGTCGCACCGGTGGTGCTGACGTCGTCCACCAGCGCGACCCGCTTGGGCAGTGCCTTGCTTCTTCTGGACTCGCGCACCGCGTACGCCCCCCGAACGTTCCTGAGACGGGCGCTCCGGGACAGGGCGCGTTGGGGCGGCGCATCGCGGATGCGCATCAGGCGACCTTTGACGCGTGGCAGGTCCAGGGTTCGACCGAGCAGGGTGGCGAGAAGCTCCGCTTGGTTGAAGCCGCGGCGGCGTTGACGCTTGCGTGTGAGCGGCACTGCTACCAGTGCCTCCGGCAACGACCCGCTGGCATAGCGGGCGTGGATTGCGGGGATAAGCAGGTCACCCAGTATGCGCGCCTGCTTGAGGCCGTTGCCGGACTTCAGCCCCTCGATCAGGCCGCTCATCGGCGGGGAGTAGATGAAGGGGGCCAAGGTGAGCGTCCACGGCGGCGGGGCGACAAGGCAGGAACCGCAGATGCCGTCGCCGGATGATGCGGGCGGCGCGGGTCCCGCGCACACGGGACAGGCGCGGTCGTTGATCTCCAGCGCCGCCTCGCACTCGTAGCAGAGGTCGATGAACCGGCGCGACCGGCGTTTGCACAGGGTGCAGATTCCGGGAAAGACCGCGGCCAACACCTTCATGGCCGTACCGGACGGACGCTCGGTTGGGGCGTGAGCCACTTCAGCGGGTCGGTTGGCTCGCCGCGCTGGCGAGTCTCGAAATACAGGCCGACGTCGGGTTGGCCGCCGCTTTGACCCACCGACGCGATGGTATCGCCGCGTTCCACCCACTCGCCCGGACGCACGTAGAGCACATCCGTGGCACCGTAGAGCGACATTTGATGATCGCCGTGATCGACGATCGCCAGCAGTCCGAAGCCGCGCAGCCAGTCCGCGAAGGCCACGCGCCCGGGCGCGACCGAGCGCACTGGGCTGCCCAGCGGGGCACGAAAGTAGACGCCCTGCCAACGGGTCCGGGCACCGGTGCGGGCATCGCCAAAGCGGTGCTCGACGCGACCCTGCACGGGCCACGGCAGGTCGCCCTTGGTGCCGAATCCGAGGCCCTCCGAACGGGCAATGCGTTGCCTTGGGGTCCGGCCGAGTTCGGCGATCAGCGATTCGAGACGTTGTCGGCTAGTCAAAAGCCGTTCGTGTTCGGTGTTCTTGGCGGCCAGATCCGATCGCAGAGTGGCGATCTCTCGGGTGCGTGCAGCACGATCGGCAGCCAACGTTCGGTGCTTGTCGTCCAACGCCCGGCGGGACGTTTCCAAGGTCCGCTGTTGTTCGGCGAGCTGCTCTTGGTTCTCTCGCACCGCCGCCAATGCCTCCCGGAGCCGGTCGACGACTTCGCTGCGGGCCTTCGCGAAATAGGCGTGGTAGCGGCCCATGCGTTCGAACGCCGCGGGATCCTCGGCGTTCAGCATGAGCTTCAAGGTGTCTTGGGCCGACAAGCGCCAGGCGTCGCGCAGGTGTGCGGCCACGTGGCGTCGCGCCTCATCGCGGGACTGCGCCAAGCGCTCCTGCTCCGAGCGGAGTTGCTCGATCCTGTTCCGGGCCGCAACGATGCGGGTGTCCAAGTCGCGGACTCGGGTGGCATTGTCCGCGATGCGCCGATCGGCGGCGGCAAGTGTCCGTTGCTGGTCGGCGAGACGCTTGCCGGCAGCGTCCAGCCAGGTGTCGAGGGCGTTCAAGCGCTCCACGATGCCGGCAAGCTCGCGCGCCGTGTCTTCCGCGCCTTGGGCCCACGGGGCTGCGGCGAGGCACACCGACGCGGCGCAGGCACGCACGATTCGCGCCTTGGCAAGCCAGCGCGGCACGGTCACCCCGGGGCGGACAAGGGCGATGCCAGCAGCGACCGCCCGGTCATCGCCCTTGGCTGCACGATACCCATCAACGCGAGCATGGTCGGAGCGACGTCGGCCAGGGTGCCGCCGGCATCGAGCCGGACATCCTGCGGCCCGTTGTAGACCAGAGGCACGGGCGATGAGGTGTGCGCCGTGTGCGGTTGCTGGGCATCGGCATCGAGGAGGCTCTCGACGTTGCCGTGGTCGGCTGTGATGAGGCATTGCGAACCGGTACGGGACAACGCCTCGCACAGCCGGCCGAGGCAGTGATCGATCATCTCCACGGCACGCACGGCAGCGTCGAAAATGCCCGTATGACCGACCATGTCGCCGTTGGCGTAGTTGCAGACGATGGCGTCGTAGCGACCCGATCCGATGGCCTCCACCAACCGGTCAGTGACCTCCAGCGCGCTCATCTCCGGCGCCAGGTCGTAGGTGGCAACCTTGGGCGACGGGATCAGGATGCGCTCCTCGCCACGGAAGGGTCGTTCTCGGCCGCCGGAAAAGAAGTAGGTCACGTGGGCGTACTTCTCCGTCTCGGCGATACGCAGTTGGGTCTTGCCGGCCGCCTCCATGCACGCCCCGAAGGTATCCGTCAACCGCTCGGCGTCGAATGCCGGGACCGCGTCCAGGTCGTCGGCGTATCGGGTCAAGGTCACGAACGCGGCGAGTTCCGTGCGGACACGCCGTTCGAATCCGTCGAAGTTGTCCGCCGTCAATGCGCGCGCAAGCTGGCGCGCACGGTCGGCGCGGAAGTTCATGAACAGGCCGACATCGCCACCGTCGATCGTCACCGGCGAGTCCGTCGGCGCGCAGATCGCCGTGGGTTGGACGAACTCGTCGTTCTCCCCCCGCGCATAGGCGGCTTGGAGGCCGACAACGGGCGAGTCGAAGCGGTAGGGGGTCGCGCCCTGAGCAAGCAGGTTGTAGGCGCGCTCGGTCCGCTCCCAGCGGTTGTCCCGGTCCATGGCGTAGTAGCGACCGGTGATGGACGCGATGGTGCCGGGAAAACGCGTCTCGAAGCGCTCGAGAGACGCCAGCGCGCTGCGTGGCGGGACGTCCCGGCCGTCCAGAAAGGCATGCAGCCGAACACGGGCGCCGTGGTCCACGGCGTGGGCCACGAAGGCCTCGAAGTGGTCTTCGTGGCTGTGTACGCCGCCGGGCGACAGCAGCCCCATGACGTGCAGGACGCGGCCACTACCGACGGCAGCGGTGATCGCCGCGTTGAGCGCGCGGTTGGCGGCGAACTCGCCGTTGGCGACGGCTTGGTCGATGCGCGTCAGATCCTGGTAGACGACGCGTCCGGCGCCCAGGTTCATGTGGCCGACTTCGCTGTTGCCCATTTGTCCGTCGGGCAGCCCCACGCTGTTGCCGGAAGCATCCAGCGAAGTCGTCCCGGGCGCCTGCCATAGACGGTCCCAATGCGGCGTCCGGGCGCTGCGGATGGCATTGTGCTCGGTGCTGTCGCTCAGTCCCCAACCGTCGAGCACGGCCAGGAGCGTCGTGGGGGATTTCTTCACTTCTCGAAGCGTACTTGAGGGCAACGGTTGCGCATCGTGATTTTAGCCGAGGCGGCCCTATAATGTCCGACGAGGATCGCCCCTCGGCGAGCCGCCGCGTTCTGCCTGAAGGAACCTGCCTGGATGGAGCAACTGTTCGAATACATCGGCAACCACCCGATTCTGGTGGGTGCCTTCGTCTTGGCGTTCGCGCTGTTCGTGCGCAACGAGGTCTCCCGTGGCGGGCGCTCCGTGACGCCGCAGGAACTCGTCAACCTGGTCAACCGTGACGGAGCGGTGGTAGTCGACGTCCGGGATGCCAACGAGTACTCCCAGGGCCATATCGTGGACGCCGTCAACGTCCCGCACACCGCGCTCGGCACGCGCATCTCGGAGCTTGAGAAGTACAAGGGAAAGCCGGTGGTGCTCGCCTGCAAGATGGGCCAGCACGCGGGGGCCGCGGGCACCATCCTGCGCAAGGCCGGGTTCGACAACGTCTCCCGCCTGAAGGGAGGCGTCACGGAATGGCTGAATCAGAATCTACCGGTGGTCAAGGGCTGAAGCAGCATGGCTGAAGCGACCGGACCGCATCTCGCCATTGAACGGGTCTACCTGCGCGACGCCTCGTTCGAGTCGCCGAAGGCGCCCGAGGTGTTCGACAGCGGGTGGAACCCCAACGTGCAAGTGGACATCAACACCCGCAGCAACCGGCTCGACTCGGTGCGCCACGAGGTGGTGTTGACGCTAACGCTCAAGGCCAGGATCGAAGACGATGTCGCGATGATCGTCGAATTGCAGCAGGCCGGCGTCTTCCGCTTGGAAGGGATGGAGGATGAGATGCGCCAGCAGGCGCTTGCAGTGGCCTGTCCGAACATCCTGTTCCCGTACGCGCGCGAATCCGTGGACGCCTTGGTTACCAAGGGAGCGTTTCCGCCCTTCATGCTGGCGCCGATCAGCTTCGAGGCGATCTATGCCGAAGCCAAGCGTCGCAAGGCCGCGCAAGACCCCCAAGGGGAGGTCATCCGGGACGACCGGAGCGTCAACTGACCTCGATGCCGAGTTCGGCGAGCTTGCGTGTCAAGGTGTTGCGCCCCCAACCGAGTAAGGCTGCGGCGTCCCGCTTGCGGCCACCGGTTTTCTCCAAGGCAACCCGAATCATGGTCGCCTCGAACGCGGGCGTGGCTTCGTCGAGGAGGCCGCTGCCGCCCTGTTGAAGCTTGTCCCGGGCCCAGGCGGCTAGCGACGATTGCCAGTCGCCGAGCTCGTTGTCGCCCGGATTCGCGGCGCGCAGTTCCGCGGGAAGATCCTCCAGATGTACCTCGCGACCCGGTGCCATCACCGTTAGCCAATTGCAGGTGTTCTCAAGCTGACGGACATTGCCGGGCCAGTCCAAGGTCTGCAGATGGGTCAGCGTCTCGTCACGCAACACCTTGCGTTCGCCGCCGAGTTCTCGGGCGGCCTTGTTGAGGAAGTGCTCGGCCAGCAGCGGAATGTCGGCACGCCGCTCGCTCAAGGTGGGCACGTGCACGCGGATGACGTTCAGGCGGTGGTAGAGGTCTTCGCGGAAGGATCCGCTCGCCACCAGGGCGCGCAAGTCGCGGTGGGTGGCGGTGATGATGCGCACGTCCACTTTGACGCTGGTGCGTCCGCCGACGCGGAAGAACTCGCCCTCGGCCAGAACGCGCAGCAACCGGGTCTGGGCGTCTGCCGGCATGTCGCCGATCTCGTCGAGGAACAACGTGCCGCCGTCGGCCTGTTCGAATCGGCCGATGCGCTGGTCCTTGGCCCCGGTGAACGCGCCGCGCTCGTGTCCGAACAACTCGGATTCGATGAGGTCGCTTGGAATCGCGGCCATGTTGAGCGCGACCAGGGCGTTGGCGGCACGCGGACTATGGCGGTGCAGGGCGCGGACCACCAATTCCTTGCCGGTGCCCGATGCGCCTTCGATCATCACCGTGATGTTGGACTGGGCGAGTCTTCCGACCGCGCGGAAGACTTCCTGCATCGCCGGCGCCTGGCCGATGATGTCGTCCACATCGTCGGCGTGGTCCGGCTCGGCGTGTAGGCTCTGCTCCCGCCGCAGGAGCACTGCGCGCGAGACGGTAGCGACCGCCTCGTCCACGTCGAACGGTTTCGGCAAGTACTCGAAAGCGCCCGCCTGGTAGGAACTGACGGCGCTGTCGAGGTCCGAGTGGGCGGTCATGACGATCACCGGCACCTCGGGATGGCGATCAGACAGGATCGATAGCAGTTCGAGCCCGTCCCGTCCGGGCATGCGAATGTCCGAGATGACCGCATCCGGGGTCTCGTAGTCGATGCGTTCGAGTACGTCGTCGGCGCATTGGAACGATTCGATGCCGTAGCCGGCCTGGGCTAGCGCCCGTTCCAGTACCCAGCGGATCGAGCTGTCGTCGTCGACGATCCAGACCCGTTGGCTGAATGAACGATCCGATGCCCGTTCACTGGTCATGGCTGTGCTCCTTTGTCAGCGCCGAGCCGTTGGTTGCCGCCTGCCGGATGGGGAGGTAGAACGAGAACACCGTTCGCCCCCGTTCGCTTTCGCATTCGACCAGGCCGTTGTGCTGGGCGAGGATGGTCTGGGTAATCGCGAGGCCCAGTCCCGAGCCATCCGGACGCCCGCTGATCATGGGATAGAAGATGCGGTCGGCGATGTCAGCCGGGATGCCCGGACCGTTGTCGGTGAAGTCGACATTGGCCACCAGGCGATGACGTGTCGGGCCGATGGTGAACTGGCGCACCACTCGGGTTTCCAGTTGGATCGTCGGGTCGGGCGTGTCCTCCAACGCCAGGGCGGCGTTGGTCAGCACGTTGAGGGTGGCTTGCACCAACTGCTCGAAGTCGGCTTCCACCTCGGGAAGACTAGGATCGTAGAAGCGCTTGAACGTGATCCGCGAAGGCGACTCGGCATCGAGCAGCTTGACCACCCGTTCGATGACGTGATGGACGTTCACCGGCGCAAAGGACAGTCGCCCGTTCGGTCCCAGGATGCGGTCCACTAGGTTTCGCAGCCTATCGGCTTCGGACATGATCACCGCGGTGTACTCCCGGTCGTCGCTGTTCAATTGCCGGTCTAGCAACTGCGCCGCGCCACGAATCCCGCCGAGGGGATTCTTGATCTCGTGGGCGAGACCGCGCGCGAGCTTGCGCATGGTCTCCTGCAAAGTGACGTGGCGTTCGTCCCGGTCGATGCGGCTGAAGCGATCGAGCCGCTCGATTTCCACCAAGAGCTCGGTCTCGGACAGCGGCGAAATCGAATAGTTGACGCGGACCAACCCCTCGCCGACGTACAACGGCACCTCGCGCTTGGTGAACGGCTGGCCGGTGTCCAAGGCGCTCTGCAATACCGCCGAGGTGGCATGGGAGTCGCGCATCAACTCGGTCAGGGGCATGCCGATGGTACGCGCTTCGCTCCGCCCCAACAGCGATTGCGCCGATTGGTTCAGGTAGGCAATGCGAAACGAGTGGTCGCTGGCGGCGTCGACCACGGCGACCGCCGTAGTCAGTTGGTCGAGGATGTCTCGAAAGGTGGCCACGGATCAAATTGCAGCAAGAAGCATTCCACGCGCCAGGCGAGCGCGGCGATGGTCGTTTGGCGCTGAAGCATCGCCCTTTGGTTGCACTAATCTAGTGCATTGCTGCAGGCGTGGTCAACTTTGGTGCGTGGAGGGTTAGCCGGGCCTTGCCACTTGGATGCGGATTCGGATGTCGGCTTTCCGCTCTTCGGATTCCAACACCCGGTGACCGTGCACGCGGCACCAGGCGGGGATGTCGTGGAGGACGCCGGGGTCCGTGGCGACGATTTCAAGCACGTCGCCGTCGATCAAGGTCTTGACCGTCTCCTGGGTGCGGATCACGGGCAATGGGCAAAGCAAGCCGCTGGCATCCAGGGTATGGGCGGCCGTCATGCGCCCACGTGCCAGGCAGGTTCGAGTTCCATGGGGGCAAGCGGCGGCACCCGCAGTTCGTCCACCGCGCCGGAGGGGTGGTGTACATGGACGCTGACCTCGTCGGCGTCCCGTCCTTGGGAATAGCGGGCGGCGATCCGCGCCGCCAGGACGATGTCGTCGCTGTTGGGCGCGCCGTCGACCAGGGTCAGCGGCCCGAGGTGGCTCACCGTGTTGAGATGCACGAAACGATTGCGGTAGCCGGCGAGGTAGTTGTTCTCACCTTCTTCCCGTCCAACGATCAGCTTGTAGTGGGGTGCTGGCCGGATGTGACGCCCCACCTTGAGCAGCATGATGTCGTCGAAGTCGTAGTCGCGTACGCCGCGTGCCGACCACAGGTCGGCGAGCTTGCCGGAGTAGCTCTCGTCGGTCAGAAAACAGCAGCCCCCGGCCGGTTGGGCGTAGTCGGTGAAGCCGAACGATTGCGCCAGCGCCATCTGCGGTTTGCGGTCGCGGCCGTGGAATCCGAACAGCCGGCTTCGGTCGACCCAGCCCTCGCGCTCGGGCAGAGTGGGCGGCAGATTGAGTGCCGTGAGCGGTCGCAGCAGCCTATCGCCCGCCCCGGACTCCTTGGCGATCAGCGGCATGGTGTCGGCGCGCTGGGACTTGGGCCGCTGCCCCACGACCTCGCCGGTGATCACGAAGTCGAAGTCGCCGTCGAGCACGTCCGCCACCAGCGCCTTGTTCACCATGAACACCTTGCAGTCGAGGCACGGGTTGAGATTCGCGCCGTAGCCGTGCTTGGGGTTCAGCACGATGTCCTTGTATTCGTCGATGACGTCGACGATGTGCAGCTTGATGCCGAGCTGCTCGGCGACCCACAGGGCGTTGTTGCGCTTCTCGCGCGCGCGGTCCTTCTTGCGGATGGCGTGGGTGTGGCCCTCCACGCAGAAGCCCGTGAAGAAGTTGACGCCTTCCACATCGACGCCTTGGTCGAGCACGACCTTGGCCGCGAGCATGGAGTCGAGACCACCGGAGATGAGGGCTGCGGCCCGCTTGCGCCCGAAACCGGTCGGGGTCTTGTCATGCGTCGCCATCCGGTTATGTTACTCGATCGGTCGATGGGCATTTGGGGAGTCTCCTATGCGCGCGTTGCTTCAGCGGGTCAGCCGTGCGTCGGTGTCGGTCTCGGGACGCGAGATCGCTGCGATCGACCGGGGCCTGGTGGTTCTCGTGGGCGTCCTTCGCGAGGATGACGAAACCGCGGCCCGGCGCTTGGCCGAGCGCACGCTCGCCGCGCGCGTCTTTGCCGACGAGGCCAAGCCCATGAACCGCTCGGTGCTCGATGTCGACGGCGCCGTGCTGGCGGTCTCCCAGTTCACCTTGGCCGCCGACACCCGCCGGGGCAATCGCCCGGGTTTCGGTCCCGCAGCGCCGCCGGACGATGCGCGGCGGCTCTATGAACGCTACGTCGAGACTTTGCGCGAGGGATGTCCGAAGGTGGTGGTGGGTGAGTTCGGTGCCGACATGCAGGTGGCGTTGGTGAACGACGGGCCGGTGACGATTCTGCTCGAGGTTCCCTGAACCGCTCAGCTTGCACCCTCGGGTGCATCCTCTTCGTCGTCGGCTTGGGGAGGATTCTCGACCAGCCGCGCCAGCAGGATGCCGATCTCGAACAGCAGCCAGGCGGGCACCGCCAGGAGAACCTGGCTGATGACGTCAGGCGGCGTCAGCAGCATGCCGGCCACGAAGCAGCCGACGATGACGTAGGGGCGTTTGCGCGCCATGCCTCGGGAGGAAGCCAGCCCGGTCTTGGCGAGCAACACCGTAGCAACCGGGATTTCGAACGCGATCCCGAAGGCGAAGAACATCTTCAGCACGAAGTCGAGGTACTGGTTGATGTCCGTCATCATCTGCACGTCGGTCAGGTTCTGGCCGACGAAGAACTTGAAGATCAGGGAAAAGACGACGAAGTAGGCAAACGCCATGCCCAGGTAGAAGAGCAGCGTGCTGGATACCAGAAGAGGCATCGCGAACAGCTTTTCGCGCAGGTACAGGCCGGGTTTGATGAATCCCCAAACCTGGTACAGCAACAGCGGCATGCTCAGGAACACGGTTGTGTAGAGGCAGAGCTTCAGAGGAGTCAGGAACGTGGACGCCACTTGGGTAGCGATCATCTGGCCCGTCAACTCTTGGCGCATCGGACCCGTAACGAAGTCGAAAAGCTCGTTGCTGAAGTAGAAGACGGGAAAGAACACCACGAAGACGATGAGGATGCTGCGCAGGAGCCGCGTGCGCAGTTCGAGCAGGTGGGACAGAAACGGTTGTTCGTCCGTGTCCACCCGTTCGTCGTGGGTGCGTTCCCGATCCACGGCGTCCGAGCCGGAAGCGACTTCGTCAGGCCGCTTGTCCGTCGCCTGTGCCGGAGTCTGGGTGGTCTTCGGGGGCCTTGACCGGTCGGTCTTCGGCTTGCGGCGTAGTATCTTCAATGCGGTTGATTTCCTCGCCCATGGCCTGGACTTCTCGTTCCACGCGCTTCACGTCGGCCATGACCTGCTCGTTGTGAAGCTGCCGCCGGACGTCGTCCATGCCGATTTCCCGTTCGATCTCGGTCTTGACGTTGTAGTAGTTGCGCCGCAGCCTGCCGATCCACAAGCCGAGCGTCCGCAGTGCGCCGGGCAGTCGGCTCGGCCCGAGGATGATCAACGCCACCACGGCCGCGACGAAAAACTCCCAGAACGAGAAGTCGAACATGACGGCGCTGGCTGCCTGGCGGTTCCCCCTACGCTGGTTTTTCCGGCGGGTCTTGGCTGATCGACCCGCGTTCGGCGTTCGACGAATCGGCGCCGCCCTCGTTTTCTCGTACCGCCTTGCGGAATCCCTTGATGGCGTTGCCGAGCTCGGAGCCGAGACTCTTGATGCGCTTGGGACCGAACACGACCAGCACGATCAACAGCACCACCAGGACGACCACGAGTTCCTTGGGACCGAACATGGGCATCTCCTAAGTTGGTGAACCACGCCGCATTATATGCCCACCCTCATTGAGCGTCCGCCTGCATTTCCGCGTGGTTGGCCGGGCTCGCTTCCCAGGACGTAGCGCAGGTGCCAGTCCTTGGCGCGGGAGATGCCGATCCTCGGTGTGGCCGTCACCTGGGCGTCGCCCCGGTGGCCGTTGGCGATCCACAGCGGGCCGAGGGCGCGAATTGCGCGGGCACGGACTGCGTGGCCGCACAGGTCGCTGCCGTAGTGGCGCATGTCGATACCCAAGGCCTGGCATAGCTTGGCGGGACCGTCGGCCAAGCGGTCGTCGGGGAGGTCACCTCGCCGCCGACGCATGATCCCGATGCCGGCGAGAGGCGCCACGGCGCGGATCAGCACGCAGCCGGGGACGCCGACCCCTTGGACCGCCACGTTGAGACAGCAGTGCTGGCGCGTTCGATAGACATAGGCGTGGCCCGCAGGGCCGAACAGCACCTCGGTGCGCCTGGTGCGCCCCCGAAAGGCGTGTGCAGCAGGATCCCCGGCACCGAGATAGGCTTCGGTCTCGACGATCCGCCCGGCCGTCGGGCCATGGATCAACACCGCGCCGAGCAGATCGGGGGCGACGGCGCGCGGGTCGCGCTCGAAGAAACGCCTCTCGAGCGGCGGCCCGGGGTGGGCCTCGACCCAGTGGTTGCAAGCGTTCAAGGCGACCTGTTCAACGTGGCCGCTCTGCCGACGCGGCCTGCAGTTGGCCCAAGTACTCGTCGGCCCTGGGCTTGTCGCCGAGTTCCTGGGCAATGCCCAGTGCCGTGCGGAGCAGTTGTTCATCGCCCGGGCGCTGCGCGATCCCTCGGTCCAGGGCGAGCAGGGCTTGCCGCGGTTGGCCGGTGGAGTAAAGGGCCACCGCGTAGATATGGGCGAAACGATCCCCGGCGCGCGGCGTTTCGGCAGCGCGGGCGAAGAGCCGCACCGCTTCCGGGTGCCTGTCCTGGCGCACCAGCCACATCCCGTAGGCCACGAGCACCTCGGGCAAGTCCGGCGCAATGCGGGAGGCTTGGCGGAGAAGCCGACCGCCCCGCTCATCACGACCGCTGGCGCGGTACAGGTCGGCCAGGTTGACCAATGCCGGCACCCATTGGGCTTGTCGTTCCAGGGCGGCGGCGTAGGCGGCTTCGGCCTTCTCGACCTCGCCCGTCGCAACGTAGAGATTGCCTCGGTTGGTGTGCGACTCCGGTCGGTCCGCATTGAACGCCAGAACGTCGAGGTATTCGGCGATTCCATCCTGCAACAGCGCCCGTTGTTCGGCGGCAAGGTCGACCAGGAGCGGTGCAAGAAGCGGCACGGCTTCGACGCGGACGGCCAGAAACTCGTCCTGGAGCAGGGTGTGCGCCAGCTCCCACAGCGGGCCAGGGGGCCAAGCCGCAGTAGCCCGAAGGGCGCCTATGCGGACCAGCGGCGACGGATCCGCGAGCCCTGCCGCGACCGCCCCGAGGGTCTTTTCGCGACCGTAGCCCGCGAGCAGGGACAGTGCGGTCGCGCGCACCAGGGCAGGATAGTCGGTGTTCCCTGCCGCTGCGGCCAAGGGTATTTCCGCGGCCGGCAGACCTCTGCGGCCATCGGCAATCGTTGGCCCGTAGTGGTCGCGCGGCGTGCCGTAGGCGGCCAGCAGCACGTCGGCAGCCCACTCGCTTCCGCGATCCTGGTGGCAGCCGCTGCAGGCATCCGGCGCTTGGGTAGCGACGGCGAGGTCGGGTCGCGGCACGCGAAAGCTGTGGTCGCGCCTGTCGTCGATCACCATGTAGGTGCGCGCGGGCATGTGGCAATTGACGCACAGCGAGCCGGGACCGCCATCGCCGTGCAGATGATGGCGCCGGTGGTCGTAGTCGCCCTTGGGCAGGGTGGGGAAGTCCGCGCGCCCGGCAGGGTTGTGGCATTGAACGCACAGCGCATTGCCTTCGGCGCGCAACCGGGCCGAATGGGGCTCGTGGCAGTTCGAGCAAGCCACCCCGGCAGCGTGCATCCGGCTTTGCAGGAACGAACCGTAGACGTAGACCTCGTCGAGGATCTGTCCATCGGCATGGTAGAGACCTTGTTCGAGGAAGGCAGGGGAGTAGTGGTCTAGGAACGGCTTGCCGGGCGTGAATCCTTCCGCGAGTTGCCCTCGCCGACTGTGGCACCCGGCGCAGGCGTTGATCTGAACTGGCTGCGTGCGCAGTGGGAGGATGCCGGTCGTCGGGGACCGTTCGTCGCTGGCGGCTTGGACGTGCGCCGAGCCGGGGCCGTGACAGGCTTCGCAACCCACGGACACCTCGGCGAATGTCGTCCGATAGGTTCGGGCCTTCGGATCGTAGCCCTTGACGACCCCGGTCGAGTGGCAGTCCGCGCACATGGTGTTCCAGTTGTGACTCGGCTGCGTCCAGTGCAGGACGTCGGTTGGATCGAGGTCCGCGTCCTGAAGATGGAACCAGCGTCCATCCACCGCGTCCCAAGCCATGCCGAACGCCTGCAGCCGACCGCCCGGCAACCCCAGCAGGTACTGCTGCAGCGGTGCCGTGCCGAAGGTGTAGCGCACCTCGAAATCGGCAAGCTCGCCGTCGGGTCCCGCCGTCCGGATCGTGAAGTCCTCCTCGGAACGGAGGAATTCGGTTCGCGCCTCGCCCGGGTGGGGGGTCGCCGTCGCGAAGTTCCCCGCAACCGATGCGGCCCCAGGTCGGGCCATGGCGCGATCATGGTGCGAACCTCGCCACGCGTCGTGCTCGGCTTGGTGACAGGCGGCGCAGGCGGCGGAGCCGACATGCTCGACCGTCCCCGGGGGTTCCGGCACCGGCGCATGGCCGCACCCCGGCACGCACAGTGCCAGCAACGCGGTCGGTCCCCACGCGTGCAACCGGCGTTGGCTGACGACACTCCGCAATGCCACTCCTCGCTCGGCGGCATCGTACAGGTGGCTCGTGAGTGGCGCGAGCCGTTGCAGCCAGAACTTTCGATGCCCGAAGTGGGACCAAGTAGGCATGGTGGATGGTAGCGGCGGACTGCTGGCTAATTGGCGCGAGATGCTCGAACTACGGCGGAACTTTCTCGCCGAGGCGAATTGCCGGTTCCTGCCGGCGGTGCCGAACGCGATCGATGCGGGTACCCCGCCAAGTCGGGCCGGCTGAACCGCCGGTCGGGCATCGGCCAACCCGGCTATACTCATCACGCCTTGCGAGTTCCGGAGTACTTGCCCGTCAATCCGCACACCCGCCATTCGCACGACCACAACGAACGCGTGCTAGGACGCGCTTTCTGGGTAGTCGCGGGCTTCATGCTGGTCGAGGTGGCCGGCGCATGGTTGAGCAACTCGCTCACCCTTGCGGCGGATGCCGGCCACATGTTCCTCGACGCCTCGGCGCTGGGTTTGGCCTGGTGTGCAATGCGTCTCTCCCGCCGTGCCCACGACGACCAGCTAACCTACGGCTACCACCGTTTTCAGGTGCTCGCCGCCTTCGTCAACGCCTTGGCCCTGTTGGCGTTATGCGTGTGGATTCTGATCGAAGCCACCGGCCGGTTGCGCTCGCCCGAAGCCATCGTGCCGGTGCCGGTGCTGATCATCGCGACCGTGGGCCTGGTGGTGAACCTGGTGGCCTACCGGATGCTGCACGACACGGACAATCTCAACGTCCGAGGCGCCGCGCTGCATGTGCTCGGGGACATCTTGGGATCGGTCGCCGCCATCGCCTCGGCGTTGGCCGTCATGTGGTTCGGTTGGCGGCACGCGGATCCGATTCTCGCCGTTGCGGTGGTTGCCATTCTGGTCCGGGGCGCTTGGCGCGTGCTGCGGGAATCCTCAAGGATCCTGCTGGAAGCGGCGCCGAGGGGCGTCGATCTCGACGCGGTGCGTTCGACCTTGACGCAGATCGCCGGTGTGCTGGAGATCCATCATGTCCACGCGTGGGCGTTGACGGGAGAGAAGCCGCTTGTGACGCTGCACGCGAGGGTGTCCGACGCCACCGACGAACAGTCGGCGATGAGTCGCATCAAGGCCGTGCTCCTCGACACCTACGGCATCGACCATTCGACCGTGCAGGTGGAGCGAAGCGATTGCCCGGACGCCGGAGCCCCACCGCCGGCTGATCCGAACCAACGTTGGCGCGAGCCCTGACGGGCGCGTCTGGGAATGCTGCGGCATTCTCTACGGGGTCTACGGGTGGCGAAGACGTTCGCCAGTTCCCTGGGCCTAGGCGTGGCGGTCGCTCGTGGTGCAGATCCAGCCGACGTCGTTGAGGGTGGCGCCGATTCCGGTGAGCTCCCAGTCGATCACCGCGAGCAATTAAGGCGCACACTGGCGCGGGACATCTCGAAGAACAGGTTCGAGGTCTGGAAGGCGTGAACGTCGAAGAGGCGCGCGTCCCGACCGGACTTGGCGCGGCAGAACCGCTTGAGCCGTTCTTCGAGTTCCGCGATCTCCACTGCCGTTCAGACTGGCGCAGGTCCGGGGAATTGCTCGCGCAACAGGCGCTTCAAGATCTTGCCGGAAGGATTGCGCGGCAGGACATCCACGAACGCCACGCCTTTCGGCTGCTTGTATCCGGCGAGCTTGCCCCGGCAGAACTCGATCACCTCGGCTTCGGTCAGCGCGGGGTCGGTCCTGACCGCCACCACGAAGGGCGATTCGCCCCAGCGTTCGCTGGCTTGGCCGATCACACCGGCCTCGCTGATGCCCGGGTGGGCCTGCAGGACGTTCTCGATCTCGGCGGGATAGACGTTCTCGCCGCCCGAGATGATCATGTCCTTGATCCGGTCCTCGATGTAGATGAAGCCGTCTTCGTCCATGCGGGCCACATCGCCGGTGTGCAGCCAGCCGTCGACGATGGTCTCGGCCGTGGCGTCGGGCCGGTTCCAGTACCCCTTCATGATGTGCGGACCCGCGACCAGCACCTCTCCGGGCTCGCCGGGCGGGCAGTCGTTGCCTTTGGCGTCCACGACCCGCACATCGGTGTGGAAGAACGACTTGCCCGTCGACCCGATGCGCTTGAGCGCATTGTCGGCGTCGATCAGCGCTGCCGGACCACAGGATTCCGTCAGGCCGTAGACCTGGTGGATTTCCAGACCGATCTTGGCGTACGCCTCGATCAACGCCCCCGGCACCGGCGCTGCGCCGGACATGCACCAGCGCCAGCGGGAGAAGTCGTAGCGTTCGAGGTTGGGCACCTGCAGCATGAAGTTGAGCATCGCGGGTACCGCGAGGCCGGTCGTGATGCGTTCCCTGTGGACCAGTTCCCAGGCCTGCACCGGGTCGAACGAACGCATCACGACACTGGTCACGCCCCGGTAGACGCCCACGGTCAGCGGCGTCAGGGCGCCGACGTGGAACATGGGCAGCGGCGACAGGAAGCGGTCGCCGTCCTGGTAGTAGGTGGTCGCGGCGATGGTGATGCCTGCCCACACGCAGGTGTTGTGGGTGTGCAAGACGCCTTTCGGCAACCCCGTGGTGCCGGAGGTGTACATGATGTAGAGCATGTCGTCGTCGCGGGCGCGGAGTTCCGGCTCCGCGCCACTCGCCGAGTCGCGCAAAGCCCTGTAGTCCTCGGCGAAGTGGGCGGTTTCGCCGCGGCATACCTGCAACCACTGCTTGACGTCGGTCTTGTCGCCGCGTGAATGGAGATCGGCCACCATGTCCGCGAACTCGTCGTCGAAGATCAGCCGGCGGGTGCCGCTGTCCTTCAGGATGAACTCGAGTTCGTCGGCCACCAGGCGCCAGTTCAGCGGCACCACCACGGCACCGATCTTGGCCAGCGCGAAGTACGCCTCGACGAACTCGGCACCGTTCATCAAGAGCAGGCCGACCCGCTCGCCCTTGCCCACGCCGGCATCGAGGAAGGCATTGGCAGTCCGGTTGCTGCGGTCGTTGAGTTCACGGAACGTCAGGCGTTCGTCGGCATCCACGTAGGCTTCCCGCGCGGGCGTCAGGAAGGTCCGCTTGGTCAGCCACCAACCGATGTTGTTTTCCACGGCTTTTCCTCCGATGGTGTGCTTGGGCGTTTCGCGTGCTCGGCGCTCACCCACCCGCGTCTCGGGTCGTCTCTTGCGTCGGCTCCGGGAAGAGGTCGGGGTCGGGCATGAGCATGAACTCCGGATAGGCTTCAATGCCCAGTTCGCCAGCATCCTGGCCCACCTCCTCGACCTCGCGTGTCACGCGCGCCCCCATGGCCTTCTCGATCACGAACCAGACCAGCCACGAGGCGGCGAAGACGAAGACGCCGATGGAAAGCACCCCGATCAACTGGGAGACCAAGTTCGCGCCGCCGGCGATGGAGGCGGCCAGCGTTCCCCAGATGCCGGCGAAGAGGTGCGCTGGAACGGCACCGACCACGTCGTCCACCTTCAGTTGCTCCAGGAACCGGATGCCTGCCGTGCAAATGACGCCGCCGCCGAATCCGATCAGTACCGCCCAACGGGGATCCAGGATGTCGGGAGCGGCGGTAATGGAGACCAGCCCGGCGATGGCGCCGTTCAGGCTGGCCAACAGGTCGACGCGTCCCAGCAAGGGTCTCGACGCGATAATGGCGGCCATGACGCCCGCCGCGGCGGCGAGATTGGTGTTGACCAGGATGTTGCTCATGGCGACCGCGTCGACCGCGCCACCCAAGGCCAACTGCGAACCGCCGTTGAAACCGAACCAGCCGAGCCATAGAATGAACACGCCCAGGGTCACGATGGGGATGTTGGACGGCACGTTGGGCTTGACGGTCCCGTCGGCCCGGAACTTGCCGAGCCTGGGCCCCACCACCAAGGCACCCGCCAACGCCGCCCAACCGCCGGTGGAATGGACGATGGTCGAACCGGCGAAATCCTGAAAGGCCGCGCCCGTCAGTCGTGCAAGCCAGCCGTCGTCGCCGCCGAGCCAGCCCCCGCCCCAGGTCCAGGCGCCGACCACGGGATAGATGAAGCCGGCCAGAACGATGGTGAATACGAAGAACGACCACAAACGCACGCGTTCCGCCAACGTGCCGGAGACAATGGAAGCGGTGGTCGCCACGAACACCATCTGGAAGAACCAATCGGACATCGCGGAATAGCCACTCCCGACGACCGCTTCCATGGCGCTGTCGTCCCCGCCCAGGAGGGCGGCCTCTTCGGGCGTGGTGCTGTAGAAGAGGTCGAACGAACCGATCCAGCCGCTGACATCGACGTACATGAGGTTGTAGCCGATGAAGAAGTACATCAGGCCTGCAATGGAGTACAGCCCGATGTTCTTGAGGCAGATGACCGAGGCGTTCTTGGTGCGCACGGACCCGGACTCCAACATGGTGAAGCCGGCGCACATCCACATCACCAGCGCGCCCCAGATCAGGAACGAGAAGGTGTTGAACACGAACTGCGTCTCTTGCTCCACCCCGGCCGATGCGGGCGCCGCGACCAGGAACACGGTGGCTGCGGGCAGTTTCCGCAACGCGTTATGGAAGCGGTTGAAGGCGATGGATCTCATCCTTCCTCCCCATGGTTACCGGACCCCCATGGATCAAACGACCAGGGAGCCCACCCGAATACCGACAGCTTGATCCTACTCCTGTAGGCGCTCGAGCGGCAGGCGTATGCGGAACTCGGTGAACACGCCTTCCTCGGAGTCGACCTCGATGGAACCGCCGTGCCGCGTGACGATGTCGACGGTCAAGGACAGGCCGAGGCCGGTCCCCTTGCCGGTCTCCTTGGTGGTGACGAAGGGCTCGAACATGCGCTGCCTGAGATCTTCGGGAATGCCGGGGCCGTTGTCGCGGATCGAGAACACCGCGCCGCCGTCGTGCCGGTGGCTTGCGATGTTCAATTCCGGTTGGTAGTCGTTGCCCGACTCCAGACGCTTTTCCTCGATAGCCTGGCAGGCATTGGTCAGAATGTTCAGGAAAGCGCGGCTGATGTCCTGGGGAACGACCTCGACCATGCCGACGCTGCCGTCCAGATCTTCGGTCAGCGTCAGGTTGAAGTCCGTGTTCTCGGCTCGCATCGCGTGGTACGCGAGATCACGGTACTGCTTGAGCAACGCGTTCAGGTCCGTCTCCCGCCAATCGCCAGCTTCCGCGCGGGAGTGTTCCAGCATGTTGTGCACGATGCCGTCGGCGCGGCCGCTGTGTTCGCGTATCTTGCCGAGGTTCACCCGCAGGTCCCCGAGTATTTCTTCGACTTCGGCGATCAGGTCCGGTTCGTCCCCCTTGGCCTCGTCGAGTATTTCGCCAATCTCGTCGACCAGTTCCACCGAAACCTCGGAGAAATTGTTGACGAAGTTCAGCGGGTTCTTGATCTCGTGGGCGACGCCGGCGGTCAACTGGCCAAGCGAAGCCAGCTTTTCTTCGGCGACGATCTGTTCCTGCGCCTTGTGCAGCCGTTCGAGCGCCTGCTCCAAGTCCTTGTTCTTGTCGTCGAGTTCCTCCGCCAGCTTCTCGACGAGGTTCAAGCGCTGCACTTCCAGGGCGTACCGGCGAAACACTTCCAAGGCGTTGGCCATGTCCGTGACCTCGTCGTTTCCCGAGACCGCGACCGGCACCTCCAAGTCGCCTCCGGCCATGTCGCGCATGTTGCCGGCGAGGTCGACGAGGCGCCGGATCAAGTGCCGGTCCACGAACAGCCAGCCGATGAGAACCGCGCCGACAACGCTCACCAAAGTCAGGGCGATGAGGAGCACGATGCCCGTGGAGGCCGCGTTTTGGGAATCGGTATTGACGGTCACGGCCTCGCGGTTGACCTCGGCAACCAGGGCCTCCATGTCCGCCAGCAGCAAGGTCGATGCGTCGCGTCCGTCGTCGAGGGCTTCGCTTTCCCGCTGCAACCGGTCCAGGGTCTCTTGCCGGAACGGGAACACGCCGTCGGCTGCGGAGCCGATCACCACCAATCGCCGCGTGTCCTCGACCAAGGCGATCTGGTCGGGGCGCAACGCCAGGCGGTCGGCGATGCGCGATATGTTCTGCGCTGTGCTCTGGAACCGTTCCTCGAGAGGTCCCAGCAGATCCCGGTCGGTGAGCACCATCGCTTCGCCAAGCAGCAGGCTGGCGAGAGTGGTTTGGTGGTTGACCTCGATCAGATCGCGGTAGTAGGCCAGTTCCTCTTCCCAATCGCGGTCCGACCGGGGTTGCGCGGCATCCTGGCGGTCGTGCAGACCGACGACGAGGAAAAAGCCCTGATCGTCGATCGCAGCGCCGATGCTGCGTTCAAGGCGCTTGTTGAGTTCGCCGAGTTCGACCACGAGCTCGTCCAGGGCTTGCTTGATGACAAGGCGGCGCCCTGAGGACTGGAAGATGACGTCGAGCAGGGCTTCGAGGGTGGATAGACGGGAAGACAACGCTCTAGCGTGTTCGCTAAAGGACTCCCAGGCACCGATCTCGGTCACCATCGCCATCAGCTCTTGGCGCCCCTGAAGGACCTCGTTGGTGACGGTCTCGTGCTCCTCCGGCGAGGACGCGGACACCATGCGCACGACGCTCTTCACCAGCGTGGTGGTTTGCCGGGCGACCTCCACTGTGCGGCTCAGATTCGGAATGCTCTCCTCGGCCAGCCGGGATTGGTATTGGACGATCTGGTTCAGGAAGTAGTAGGCGACGAAACTGGCGATGGTGACCAGGAGGACGTTGCCGAACAGGCCCAGATAGGTCTGCAGGCGAATCCCCATGCGGCGGTTGGAAGGTTCCGGCTGCGAAGGTCCGTCGGGCTGGCCGGACAGGGGCGCAAGCTCCGGGACACTCGGCGCCGGCGTGCTCGCGGAGGAGTCGCTCATCTGCCAACCATGCGCTGGGTGGGACGAACCTCGCCGTTGGCGCCGATCACGGTCAGATACACCCGATCGGAGCCTTGGTTGTCCATCTCGCCGTAGTGGAGTTCGAAGCCGCCGAGGTCGATTGATGGCGCGTTGTGAAGGGCTTCCAGAAACTGCGCGCGAGTCGCTTCGGGACCGGCGAGGCGCAGACCTTCCGCGACTAGCCGACCGGCCAGATAGCCTTCCAACGACACGAAACCGGGCGTGGTGGCGGGCGAGGTCGCCGCCAAGGCTTCCTTGTATCGCGCAACGACCGGAACCCGCTCGTCGTCCGGAAAAGGCACGACCTGCGTGATGTACACGCCTTCCCCGGCGGGTCCGAGTTCCTTTGCCAGGGCCGAGCTGCCTACGAAGGAGATGCTGACGAATACCGGTGCGAACTCGAGCCGCCGCGCCCAGCGAATGAGTGTGGCGGCCGGCTTGTAGGCACCGATGATGACCACGGCTTGGGGATTGAAACGGCGGAGGTCGAGCAGGGCCACCTTGACGATCTCGGTGTTGCGCGGGTAGTTGGCCTCCACCACCAGGTCCAAGCCATGCGCGTCGAGCGCCCTGCGCACGCCTTGGAGCCCGGCACGCCCGTACGAGTCGTCCTGGTACAGGATGCCGATTCTCTCGATGCCCAGATCCGTTGTCAGCCGAGCGACGATCTCGGCGGTTTCCTGGAAATACGACGCCCGGACATTGACGACGTTGGGACGTTCGCTGGCTTGGCGCAGGAACTCGGCGCCGGTGAACGGTGCGATGTAGGGTACATCGGCATTGAACGTGACCGGTTGTGCCGCGCGGGAGGTCGGTGTGCCGACGGCACCCACCAGGGCGAACACGCTGTGCTCCTCGATCAGTTTGCGGGTATTCGCCACGGCTGCTTCGGGCTCGTAGGCGTCGTCCAGCGAGACCAGGGACAGGCGGCGTCCGTGAACACCCCCGGATTTGTTGACTTGCTCGAACGCCGCGAGTAGGCCTAGTCGCATTCCCGTACCCAACTCGCTTGCCGGGCCGCTCAACGCTGCGGATTGGCCGAAGACCACCTCGTCGCTTTGCCCCCCCGGCGGTGGCTCGGTGCTCTTGGCCCCAGGTTGTTCAGCAGCCAGGCCATGGGCGCAACACCACACCAGACCCATGGCGGCGAGGGGCCAACGGCCCGGCGGGAACGTTCGGCTCGTGCTGGATTCCCAACGCACTTGCCGGAGTGCGCGCGTGCCGTTGATCAAGCCAAGTCCCATGGCGTTGATACCGGAACACGCCGTCAGGCGCGCCACCTGTGGTGCGGGTGCTTCACGCCCTAGTGTCCTTGAGCGCTCCGAATGTTGACACTTGGGTTGCATTTCGAACGAGGGCGCGCCGCCGCCATATGCGGCGCGCCTAGTGCTCCGATTCCGAGTTCCCATGCCACACCGTACGACCTTTCGGCTTGCACGACAGCAACGCATAGCGAGGATGCGCCGCCCTCAAGCACCCGCAGAAGTCGGTCTCGCGTGTGCGATTGTGCAGCATGGACGTTACGCTATTTCGGAAGCGGCGCACTACACCGACGACGCCGACGACGCCGACCACGCCGACCACGCCGACCACGCCGACCACGCCGACCACGCCGACTACGCCGGCTTGGTGGCGTTCAAGCGCAGGGCAAGGCAGGTCATGTCGTCGAACTGCGCCACGCTGCCTGCGAACGCCTCGACCGCAGCGAACACCTCGGTCACCATAGCCTTCGCGCTCTCGTCGCTCGCCTCGGTGAGCAAGTCGTCGAGGCACTGTTCACCGTATTCCTCGTTCGCCTCGTTGCATGCTTCGGTGATTCCGTCGGTATAGAGAAACAGCGTATCGCCCGTGTGCAACGGCAGTTCGGCATCGTGGAATTCGTGATTGACGACGATGCCCAGCGCGACGTCGCCCGTGGCAGGCACGTCTTCGACCACGCCGCCGCAGACCAGTCGGGGCGGGTTGTGACCGCCGTTGCAGTAGATTAGCCGGCCATCGCGCAGATCGAGCACGGCATAGAACAGGGTGACGAACATGCAGGCGTCGTTGTCCTGGCTCACCAGTTCGTTCACCTCGCGCAGACACTTGGCCGGGGATGCGTAGTTGCGCGCGGCGGCCTTCAGCAACGCCCGGCTCACCATGGTGAACAGGGCCGCCGGAATGCCCTTGTCGGATACGTCGGCAATGACGAGCCCCATGCGGTGTTCGTCGACGGTGAAGAAGTCGTAGAAGTCTCCGCCGATCTCCCGGGCGGGGGTCATTTTCGCGTACACGTCGAAGTGCTCGGTGACCGGAAGCGTCGCCGGAAGAACCGAGGTCTGAACTTGGCTCGCGACCACCAGTTCCTGTTTGAGCGCCACGAGCCGGTCGCGGGACGCAAGGGCGTCCTGGAAGACCTGAATGTGTTTCAGGGTCTTCTCGATGGTGACCTGGAGGTCGTTGAAGTCGATGGGCTTGGTGACGAAGTCGAAGGCGCCGCGGTTCATTGCGGTCCGGATGTTCGCCATGTCGCCATAGGCGGAAACGACAACCGCACTAACGTCGGATTCGGCGTTCTCGAGCTGGCTTAGCAAGGTGAGTCCATCCATCACCGGCATGTTGATGTCGGATAGGATGAGGCGGACGTCCGGGTTTGCGGCGAGCTGCTCGAGCGCTTCCTTGCCGTTGTGTGCGAAGAGAAGGTCGTATTCGCCCCGGCGGATGTGGCGGCGAAACCGCTGCCGCATCAGCAGTTCGAGGTCTTCCTCGTCGTCTACGACTAGTATCCGGGCTGTCATGGCATGTGTCCGAGATTGACCTGAATCGAGGTTAGATCACGGCAAGGGCATCCTCTCGGTCGCCATGGACCGACAGGATCTTGTCGAAGCCTGTGATTTCGAAGACCTGCGCGATCTGTTCCGAGAGACCGCAGAACAACGCTTTCCCGCCGTGCGACTGAAGGTCGCGGGCCGATATCAGCAGGACCCTCAAACCGGCGCTGCTGATGTAGTTCAAGTCCACCATGTCGAACACCAGCGTTGTCTGGTCGGCATCGATTCGTTCTCGCACGGCGCTTTGGAGGATTGTCACGTTCGTTCCATCGACACGCCCCGTGGGGCAAAGGATGACCGCCTTGTCATGCTCCACGCTCGGTACGGAGAGGGGGGAATGATTGGCCATGGCTATTGAGTCTCCAGGTTGAGTCGAATAGTGATCCGATTGACGTCACCATCTCGTTCGTAAAAGGCCTCATCAGTGAATTGTCTGACGAGAAAGACGCCCAATCCACCGATGGGCCGGTCGTTCAACGCCTGCTCCGTATCGGGGCTCGGCGCGTCCTTGAAGGGGTCGAAGGCCATGCCGTTGTCCTCAACTTGCGCGACCAGGGTGTCGCCATTGCGGTAGAGGCGCAGGCGCAATTCCGGTTC
Organism: Pseudomonadales bacterium; assembly: GCA_047518105.1. Taxonomy (GTDB): domain Bacteria; phylum Pseudomonadota; class Gammaproteobacteria; order Pseudomonadales; family Azotimanducaceae; genus VXYL01. The sequence continues at coordinate 23,669 of JAKZRQ010000201.1, forward strand.
CGCGACCTCTTGCAATCCGTAGCTGATGCTGTTGCTGATCATTTCGTCTAGGACCAGGTTCAGATTGAACGGCACCGTACCGCTCAAGGACTCATCGGCTGCAAACTGCTCCACTACTTCAGCCAGGGCGGTGAGTGCCACGGGAAGGTCGGGACGCAGGCGAACGTCCACTTCAGTTGAAGGAGATTGGCTGCCAGCGTCAGGCATTGCCCGATAGTACAACACAACCGCTTTGCAGTGGTTGGCGCCATTCCCTGGGCTTTCTTTGGGCTTTGGAGCCGGGTGGAGGGTGCATTTGTGTGCAGGAGGGGCGCAAGCGGCGGCGTCGGCAGACCAACATCCGGTGGATGCCGGACCTTGTCCAGATAATTTCCAAGCTTGTATAATACGACGTCCAGTTTTTGCCTCATGGGAATCGTGGCGGAAGACCTCTACAAGATCGGCGCTGTCGCCAAGCGGACGGGCATCAGCCCCGAGTGCTTGCGTGCCTGGGAGCGCCGCTACGGGCTGGAACCGGCGGATCGGGCCGGGAAGACCCGCTTCTACAGTGCCGCCCAGGTCGATCGCCTCGAGACCGTGAAGGCGCTGCTCGACCAAGGCCATCCCATCAGTCAGGTGATCGGGCTCGACGACGCGGAGCTGCGACGTCGGTTGAATCCATTGCGGTCTCGGGCGCCGGTCAGCCGGCCGCAGGTGGGCCTGGTGGGCGGCCAACTGCTCTTGGCGCATCGCGAAGCGCCGACCGTCGCGATTGATATCATCGCCGAATGGGCGAGCACTGCGGAACTGATGGCGGATCGAAATGCCCTGCCGGCACTCGACTGCGTGGTGGTCTACGTCCCCACGTTGGACACTCAACAACTTGAAAAAATTGAGCAAATAGTTCCAGAGGCTCGCTTGGTAGTCGCCTTCAAGTACGCCACTTCCGCGGATCTCGACCTGTGCCGACATGCCGGACGACCGCTTGTCCGGTGGCCGGCGGATTGGCCTGCCTTGGAACGACGCATCGGGGCTGCAACGGTGACCGAAAGCCCGGCACGGTGCTACAGCGATGAACAGCTCGTGCACATTTCGCTGATGGCCTCTCGCGCGGCATGCGATTGCCCACGCCACCTCGCCGGACTGGTGGGCGACCTGAACGACTATGCGGCCCACGCCAGACGCTGCGCGGGCGACGACGACCACCAAGGCATCGACCGAGCCATCGAAGCCGCGCGCGCCGAGCTGGAACACGTGCTTGGGGTGCTGGTCGAGCGGCACGGACTGCTGGCGACGGCGAATTGACAGTGTCCCCATGCCGGAGAACCGCTCTGGAGACAGGTTTGGGGCCGTACAGAATTAGTGCAACAAAGGATTGACAACGCTCTGCGTACTGTACAACATATGTACAGATTGAGTAATTGGCGCGAGTAGCAGCTTGGACTTCCCTGTAGCTCTAGTGTCCTTCCCCCCTTGAAAGCTGCTCCCAGCGGCTCCTGGAGCCGCTGGCGCGCCTCTCCACTTCTCGATCTCTTCAGCGTGAACCACCGCGCGCACCTCAAGCCCGATATGCTGTTGCCTGCCACAGGCTCTACGAAGTGAGGAAACGGAGCGCGGATTCGGCCCGTTGGTGGATGCCGAGCTTGTACTTCTCGAGGTCGAAGTCGCGGTTCTTGCCCATGGCGCCGACCAGGTAGCGCTTGTACACGCCTTGGGTGATGGCACCCAGGCGCCAGTGGGAAAACGCCCGGTAGTAGTTGATCCGGGACAGGTCTCGGCCGGTGCGTTCCTCGTAGGTTTCGACCACGTAGGACCGGCTCGGGAAAGCGCCGATGCCGGTGGGATTCGCTTCGGCCCCGGGGTCGCCGGGTTCCGCCCAATTGTTGAGCAGGTAGCCCACATCGGCAAGCGGGTCGCCCAGGGTGCAAAGCTCCCAATCCAGCAACGCCGCCATGCGGCCGTCGCGGATGATCATGTTGCCGATGCGGTAGTCGCCATGAACGATGGAGCAGCCGACCTGTGCGGGCATGTCCTCGTGCAGCAACCGCTCGCTCTCCTCCATTTCGGGTATCTCGTGGGTCTTGGTGGCATCCCATTGCTTGGTCCATCGTTTGAGCTGGCGTTCGAGGTACGCTTCCTTTCGGGCGAGATCGTCGAGGCCTACGTCGCCCGGGTCGGTGGTGTGCAGGGTGCCGAGCACATCGACGATGTGCTCCCCCGCCGTACGCCGGTGCTCCTCCGGAATCGCCGCTGCCGCTACGCCGTCGTGCGGCACGATGCCTTCCACGAACTTCATCAGGTAGAACGGTGCGCCATTCACGGCGTTGTCCTCGCACAGGCCGTACGTGGCCGCCACCGGCACGTCGGTGTCCGCCAGGGCGGATACGATGCGGTGCTCCCGGCCCATGTCGTGGGCGCTCTCGAGGATATGGCCGAGCGGCGGGCGGCGCAGCACGTAGGCTTCTCCGGCAACGTCCACGAACTTGTAGGTCAGGTTGGAGTGGCCGCCAGCGATGAGCGTAAACTCGAGCGGTGGCCGAAGGCCGTCGATCCGCTCGGAGACCCAAGCAGTTACATTGTCGATGTCGATGCCTTCCACCGCTGCCATAATGCCCCCGGGTTGTCCTTCCACGACCGTTCGTTTCTCATAACCGTTTCCATCGCAGGCCGTCAACATGAAACGCAATACAGGAGTGCCTGCACGCGCTGACGCCGTCGTGACCGGCGGCTCGATCGGCGGCTTGGCGGCTTCGTTGGCGCTTTGTCGCCGAGGTCTCAAGGTCGTGTGCGTGGAACGGGATGCGACACCCATGCCGACCGACCACCTGCAAGCGTGGACGCACTGGCGCCGGGACGGTGCGGGGCAGACCCGGCACAGCCACGTCCTGCTCGCGCCGCTGGTGAACTCGGTCAAGAAGGAAGCTCCCGAACTGTTCCGCATCCTGCTCTGCGCCGGTGCCGAAGTCCTGACCTTCGAGGATGTGGCGCGGAACACGTTCAACGAGCCGGTGATGGAGCGCGAGGACAAGGAGATCGTCTTCCTGGCCTGCCGGCGGGTGGTGTTCGAGTTCCTGCTGCGCCGCTACCTCCTGGACACCCTGGCGGATCGCGACTTCCTGTTCATCGACGGCGCGGACGTTCGCTCTCTCAAGACGGCGTCCGACGCCGCAGGACCGCGCGTCGCCGGCGTTGCGGTCAAGACGGGCAACGCCACTTCCGATATCGAGGCGGACATTGTCGTGGACGCCAGCGGGCGGAACAGCCGCGCGGACCGCTGGCTGGCGGCGGCAGGCGTAGAGCCTGCGACGCCGGAAGAGCATCCCTGCGGGATCTTCTATACCTCGCGCTTCTACCGCCTTGTGGACGGTTCCGACTATCCGACGCTGAACGGTCGCGCGTCGTTGTCGGGCGGCGTCGCGGGGATCGATCTGGGCTATCTCAAGGCCGGCATCTTCCGCAGCGACAATCGCACCTTCTCCATCACCCTGGCTGCCGATCCCGAGGATGGGCCCATGCGCGCCATCGCCAGGAAGGCCGGGTTCGACATCGCGACGCGCGCCATCGACGCGACGCGCGCCTGGGTGGACGACGCGACATCCGAACCGATCAGCAAGGTGTATCTCTACGGCAACCTGACCAATTCGCGGCGCCGGTACCTGGTCGATGGCCGACCGCGCCTGGGCGGCTTCTTTGCCATCGGTGACGCCTGCGTCCACACCAATCCGATCGCGGGGCGCGGCTGCGCGCTCGCCTGGATGTCCGCCTTCGACCTCGCGGAGACGCTGGTTGCGGAGGCGGATCCCATTCGCCGCGCCGCCGCGTTCGAGGCGCGCATCGAACGCAACGTCGTGCCGTGGTACGACCACCAGGTCGCTCAGGATCGGGAGGCGTTGGCGATCAACAGGGCCCTGCAGAAGGGCGAAGATCCGTTCGAGTTCAGGCGGCCGGACGGCAGCGTGGATGAGCGCATCCAGCAACGCGTCATCCTGCGCAAGGGCTTGCGCTTTGCCGCTGAGAACAACATCGAAGTCCTCCGTCTGCTGTTCCGCCAGGTCAATCTGCTCGATCCGCCAGGCATGGCGGCCCGACGCACGGATCTCGCCCCACTCATCTTCGAGGGCTACCAGCGTTCGGGAGATGCGCCGCCCGTTGCCGGCCCGCGCCGGGCGGAGTTTCTCGATGCGCTCGGGTCGCCATGATCCCGCCCTGGCCATTCGCAACCTTCCGCGGTATGCCACCGGTGCGCATTGCGCGTGCCGAGGGCGCCTATCTCTACGACGCGGCCGGTCGCAAGATTCTCGATGCGGCAGGCGGCGCCATCGCGGTCAACGTCGGCCATGGACGCGAGGAAGTTGCCGACGTCATGCGCGAAGCCGCGCGATCGTGCACCTATGCGGTACCTCCCTGGCTGACGCCCGAGCGCGAACGATTGCTTGAACGGCTTCATGGAGACTGGTTGCCCGCCGACCTAAGCCGTGTGCACTTGACCTCCGGCGGGTCGGAAGGGGTCGAGGCGGTCATCAAGATCGCGCTTCAGTACCAAGCCGCGCGCGGCAGGCCGGAGAAGACGAAGATCATCTCGCAGACGCCCTCCTACCACGGCACGACCCTCGCGACCCTCGCCGTCGGTGGCCACGAAGCGCGCAAGTTCGGACTCGCCCACGTGCTTCCGGACGTACCGCGCATAGCCGCCCCCAATCCCTTGCGCCGCCCCTCGCCCGACGTCTGTGCAGCCGGCCTCAACGCCTTGGAAGAGGCGATCCGCCGGGAAGATGCCGACACGGTGGCGGGATTCCTGGCCGAACCCATTGTTGGTGCGAGCGGTGGTGCTCTGGTTCCGCCCGACGGCTATTGGCAGGCCGTGCGGGCGCTGTGCGACCGGTACGACGTTCTGCTGCTCGCCGACGAGGTGATGACCGGATTCGGGCGCACGGGCACCAAGTTCGCGTTGGACTACTGGGGAGTGGTGCCGGACGTGGTCGCCGCCGGCAAGGGGCTCGGCGGCGGCTATGCGCCCATTGTCGGGGTATTCGCCACCGAGGCGGTGGGTGGGGCCATCGAGGACGCGGGGATGAACGTCATGTTCCATACCTTCGCCGCCCACCCGACGGCGTGCGCCGCCGCCGACAAGGTCCTGGAGATCATCATCCGCGAACGCCTTGTCCACCGTGCCGCCGAAACCGGCGCCCTCCTGAAGGCGCGACTAGTGGAAGCGTTTGCAGAGCATCCGCACGTCGCCGAAGTACGCGGCCGCGGCTTGCTGCTGGCCATCGAGATCGTGAAGGACCGTGGCACCCTCGCGCGTTTCGGCATCGAGGAGCGAGTCACCAGCCGAGTCGTGGCGGCTGCTCTCGACCGCGGCGTGTCGTTCTACCCGGGGGGCACAGGCGCCGAACGCGATATCGTTGCAATCGGTCCGCCGTTCAACGTCGGCCAGGCCGAGGTCGAGCGCATCGTCGAAACCCTGGTCGCCTCGGTGGACGAGGTGACCCTGGCCGGTCGATAGCGTCAGCGAAGCAACGCCCGCCAAGCGCAGCCGAGGGTGCTGACGATGCCCCAGGACAACCCGATGACCACGCCGATGTCCAAGGCGGCACGCCACGGTTGCGGCAACAGGTGAACCACGAAGATCAGTACGACAATGCCCGCCGTGAGCGCGTAGACGCCGATCAGGCGCCGGCGGGTGGCCTCGAAGTAGCCCATGGCGTACAGCGGGGCCAATACTACCCGGCGGGGCGACGGATGTTCCAGCAAGCACTTGAGCCTCGCGGCAACGCGCGGCGAGAACCCCTGTTGGAAACCGCGGAATCCCTCCGAGAAGGCCATGAATACGGCATTTGCGATGGCCACCGAAACGTGGTGCCAATCCCATGCGACGTCGAATCCGGCCACGACCACGTTCGACAGCCGCGCGACCGCGTAGACCAGCACCCCGATGAGACCGGTCAGTCCCCAGACCGCCCCGGCGATACCCCAGGGTTCCTTTTGGCGAAGCCGGTCTTGTTGCATAGGTGTCAAGACCGCTGCGGCGTTGGACCGCTGCGGCGTTGAACGCCGCCCTCACTCGGACAGTGCGGCACGTTCCCGTTGTGCCGTGTCGCAAGACACCGGCGGCATGCCTGGGGCGGATGGCGCACGCAGTGCCGTGTCCCGCAAGTTTCTGGTGTTTCAGAGTTCGCCATGCGCGTCAATGCAAGGCGTGGTCCGCAGGGAATATCGGGCATATTGGCAAGGACCACAACGCGGCAGTGGCGCGCATGGCGAACTCCCGAAGGGCGC
>JAKZRQ010000202.1:0-23796 GCA_047518105.1 Pseudomonadales bacterium
TGCCCGGAACGTTCCGGCGACCACTGACACGTCATTTCAAGGGTGTTCGACCACTAGTGTCGTGTCCCGCAAGTTTCTGGTATTTCAGCGCGTCCCACGGGGTCTGTGGCAAGGCGCGTCCCCGCCGGGAATGGCGGACCCATTGCCAAGGGGCGCAACGCGGCCACAGGCCCCGTGGGGCGCGCCCTTCGGGAGTTCGCCATGCGCGCCACTGCGGCGTTGTGGTCCTTGCCAATAGGCCCGATATTCCCTGCGGACCACGCCTTGCATTGACGCGCATGGCGAACTCTGAAACACCAGAAACTTGCGGGACACGGCACAAGCATGTGATTGGACGCTCTCAAGCGCGGAGCGCCGGATAGCCGCCGCCGTGCGAGAAGGTTCCGCCGGCAGCGCGGGCCCGTGGTCAGCCGCCCCGGGGCACAAGCCATCACCGCAGCGACAACCGCCGGACGCCATGCGGGTACAATCCCGGCATGCACTGCCCGTTCTGCAGCGCCGTCGACACGAAGGTGATCGACTCCCGGCTGGTATCCGGTGGCGACCAGGTGCGGCGACGCCGGGAGTGCCTGACCTGCACCGAACGCTTCACCACCTTCGAGAGCGCAGAGTTGGTGATGCCGCGCGTGATCAAGGGCAACGGCGACCGGGAACCGTTCAACGAAGACAAGCTGCGCGCCGGCCTTGCACGCGCCTTGGAGAAGAGGCCGGTCTCGATGGAAGAACTGGACACTATGATCAACCGCATCCAGCACGACCTGCGTGCCACCGGCGAGCGCGAACTGCCGTCCCGGAGCATCGGCGAGGCTGTGATGACACAACTCAAGCAGGTCGACCAGGTCGCCTACGTGCGCTTTGCATCGGTATACCGCGACTTCCAGGACATCAGCGCGTTCTCGGAGGAGATCGCGCGGCTCAAGGTCGAGCTCGAAGGCTCGTGATCGGCGACGTGGATCGCCTGTTCCTGCGCCGTGCCGTCGAACTCGCGGAACGGGGCACCAACAGCGTCACACCGAACCCGCGGGTCGGTTGCGTGATCGTCCGCGACGGGCGGGTGATCGGACGCGGCTGGCATGTCCGAAGCGGCGAAGAACACGCCGAGGTCAACGCCATGGCGGATGCCGGCGGTGACATCCGGGGTGCCACGGTCTACGTGTCGCTCGAGCCTTGCTGCCACACCGGCCTGCAACCGCCCTGTACCGACGCCCTGATCCAGGGCGGAGTGGCGCGCGTCGTCGGAGCAATGGAAGATCCCGACCGGCGCGTCCGCGGCCAAGGCTACCGATTGCTGCGGGCGGCGGGCATCGAGGTGGACTCCACCGAGCTGCCCCAAGCGCTGGCGCTGAACGCCGGCTTCCTGAAGCGAACAACCCACGGCCAGCCGCTGGTGCGCATCAAGATCGCGGCGTCCATGGACGGACGCACGGCCATGGCGGACGGCGAGAGCCGCTGGATCACCTCGCCCGAGGCGCGGGCCGACGTGCAGGCCTGGCGAGCCCGAAGCTGCGCGATCCTCACCGGCATCGGTACGGTTCTCGCCGACGATCCACGGCTGAACGTGCGGGATAGGGCGTTCGCCGCCGACGGCTGCATCCGCCAACCCCTGATCGCGGTTGCCGACAACCTGGGCCGAACCCCGACGAAAGCGAAGATCTTCGCCCGTGGTAGGCGGGTGGTCGTCTTTTCAGGGCAGGAAGCGCCTGATCGCCATCCGTGCGCCCAAGTGGTTCGCCAACAGGGCGCTGCGGTCGATCTGGGTGCCGCGCTCCACTGGCTGGCAAACGCCGGATGCAGCGAAGTGCTGGTGGAAGCCGGCGCGACCCTGACCGGCGCGGTGTTTCGCGCAGAACTATGGGACGAGGCCGTGATCTACCTCGCGCCAAAGCTCCTCGGCGACACCGCGATGCCCATGGCGAGACTTGCCGTGGAGCGGCTGGCGCTCGCCTGCAACGGGACGATCCGCTCCGCGGTGCCCCTGGGTCGGGACCTCAGGGTGGTGCTGTCGCGCGAACGGCAACCCGGTCCATGAGCCGCTCGTCCGTCGGTCCATGGGCGCGGCGGCGCGCCCGGCGCGCGTTGCTGCAGGCCATCTATGCGTGGCAGATGACCGATGCCGACCTTGCCGACATCGCGGCGCAGTTCTCGGCGAAGGGGCTGAAGCGCGCCGACGTCGACTACTTCCAAAGCTGCCTGCGCGGTGTGCTGCGGGGCGTCGAGACGTTGGACCCGCTGTTCGAGCCCTACCTCGACCGCCGCATCGATCAACTCGACCACGTGGAACGGGCCATCCTGCGGGCGGGGACGTTCGAACTGCGCGAACGGCTCGATGTGCCGGTCCCGGTGGTGATCGACGAGTGGGTGGAACTGGCGAAGACCTTCGGCGCCCAAGAGAGTTTCCGCTACATCAACGGCGTGTTGGACCGGGTCGCCCGCGCCGTGCGCGTAGAACTCAAGGCATGAGCGATGAATTCGACCTGATCGGGCTGATCATCGCCGCACTCGGCGACGCCGCCACCGGCCCCGGCGTGGTGGTCGGCCCCGGTGACGATGCCGCCGTCATGGAAGTGCCGAAGGCGCATCAGCTTGTGGTTTCCACGGACACGCTCGTCGCCGACCGGCACTATCCGGCCGGCGCATGCGCCGACGCCATCGGCTATCGGAGCCTGGCGGTGGCGACCTCCGATCTGGCCGCGATGGGTGCCGAGCCCGCCTACGCGACCGTTTCGCTGGTCATCGAACGGCTCACGCGCGGCTGGGCGAAACGGTATGCCAACGGCTTGGCATGGGCCGCCCGCGACTTCGGAATCGCCATCGTCGGCGGCAATGTCGCCCGTGGCCCGCAGAGCATCACGGTGACCGTCCATGGCCACGTGCCCGCAGGTCACGCGATCACCCGCTCGGGCGGGATGCCCGGGGATCGGATCTACGTCACGGGCACACTCGGTGGCGCGGGTTTGGCGTTGGGAGACGAAGGCTTGGGCGAGTGTTCGTTGGATGCGCTGATCCACGACTCGCCTCTTGGCCGCTATTGGATGCCGCAACCACGCATCGCGCTCGGGATCGCCCTGCGCGGTGTCGCGAGTGCTGCCATCGACATCTCCGACGGACTTTCCTCCGACCTCGCGCACCTATGCCGGGCAAGCAGGACCGGCTGCGACGCCGAACTGTCCAGCGTTCCCGTCTTTGCCGGTGCGCAGCCGCTCGACGCCGCAGCCGCCGGCGACGACTACGAACTGGCTTTCGCGTCGGCGGCGGACCCAAGCGTGATCGAGAATCTTGCCCGGCAAGCGGGCGTTGCGGCGACTCCCATCGCCACCTTGCATGAGGGGTCCGATTCCGCCGTGCGCTGGTTCGACCACGGCGTTCCTGTCCAAGTCCGAGAGGGATTTCGTCATTTCTGACCACCACGCCAAGCTCGGCTTTCGCCATCTGCGCGACCCGCTGGTGTTCGTCGCCACCGGCGCGGGCTGCGGGCTCTCGCCCGTCGCTCCCGGAACCGTCGGCTCGCTCCTCGGGGTGGTCGTCTGGTGGTTCGTGTTCGCCGATCTCGATCTCTACACGAGAACGGCCGCCGCGTTTGCCGCATTCGCCGGCGGTGCCTTTCTCATCGAGCGCCTGCTGGCGCGCAACCCCCTAGGCGATGCGCCGGCGATCGTCCTCGACGAGATCGTCGGTGTCTGGTTCGCTCTGCTGGCGGCGCCGAAGTCGCTGGCTTGGGTGGCCGCCGCCTTCGTCCTGTTCCGGATCGCCGACATCGCAAAACCGTGGCCCGTATCCTGGGCGGACCGGTCGGTCAAGGGCGGCCTGGGGATCATGCTGGACGACTGGATCGCGGGTTTCGCGGTTGCAGCCGTGCTGGTCGTCGCCCGATTGGTGCTCGGATAGCGACCCGGGCCGACCTCGCCAGCTCGGCTCAAGCCGTCCCGAACTAGCCCGCATTTCTCACCAGGCCGCTTGTCGGCGTAAAAAAGCTCTTGGGTTTCACTAGTTTGGCCGCGATGTCGATGATCGCGCCGATGCGCCGATGGCGGACTGCGCTGGCCGCGCCCTCGCGGGTCTTTTGGGCCCGTGTGTACACGGGGCCAAAATCCTCCGCGATCATCACGGCCCCTGGTGAGAAATGCGGGCTAGGACGTGGTGTCCGCTTCGCCCGTCGGATCGGACAAATCCAGTTCATCGCCTTCCTGGGTCAGCGCCTTGATCCGCAACTCCGCACCGCGCAACGCGGATTGGCAATCGCGCGTCAACTTGATGCCGCGTTCGAATGCCGCCAAGGACTCCTCGAGGCTCAAGGAACCCGCCTCCATCTTGGCGACGAGCGCCTCCAGTTCCGCAAGGGCCGCCTCGAAATCGATTGGTTCGTCCATGCTGCCCAAACCGCCTACGCGGATCGATGCCCGTCGATCGCCGCTTCGATGGAGAAGGACGCGCCGTTGACCAGATGCCACCGCGCCGTTTCCGGATCGAGTTCGATCAAGCCCATTCTTTCCAGGAGGGTCAACTCGCCCCGGACCTCCCAAGCACCGCAGGACGAACCCTTGTCTCGTAGGTAAGCGGTCACATCGCCGGGCTGGAAGGTCTCCCTTCCGGCGTCTCGAAGAGCGGTTACCGCTTCGAACATGATTTTCGTGCGCCTCGCTCGCTCGCTCACTGAAGTCCCTTGGGCCGGCCGCGCGGCTTTGTACCAGAAAACGGCGGCTTCGCCTACCTGCGGTTCTACCCGCCCGGCACCGTCAGGCGCTCGCTCGCGCAGCGAGGCGTGCCGAATGCCTCGGTGAGTCGCCTAGATCACCACTTCTCGCCGAACGGGCGGATCGTGACATCAAACGTCCAGCCGCTCCGCGATTGGTGGGCCAGATGCCAGACTTCCTCGGCGATGTCGCGGGGCTTGCAGAAGAAGTCGTCCGAGGCGCCGGGGCTGCGTCTTCGCGCCCAAGGCGAGTCGATTACGGCGTCGATGGCGAGGTAGGCGACATGCACCCCCTTCGGTCCCAATGTGCGGGCCATGGACTCGGCCAGGATCCGTTGACCCGCCTTGGTCGGTGCGAACCCTGCAAATCCGGGTTTGCCCCGGTAGGCAGCGGTATTCCCGGTACAGATGACCGCGCCCGCCCCGCGTTCGACCATCCCTGGCGCGACGAGTTGGCCAAGGCGCAGCAAGGCGACCACGTCGACGGCGAAATTCCGCTCGAGCACCTCGGCGTCGATCGCCGTGAACTCGCCGAAGGCCCCGCCGACCGCGTTGTGGACAACCACTTCGGGCGCTCCTAGGCGCTCGGTCACCTCGGCGACAACGGCACCGAGAGCATCCGCGTCGGTGACGTCGCAGGGGAAGGCGTGGGCGTCGTCCGTTTCCGCTTCGAGCGCGGCCAATCGCCCGGCGCTGCGCGCCAGCATGGCCACTTGGAAAGCGCCCGCGAATCGGCGGGTGATGGCGGCGCCCGTACCCGGACCGACACCGGTGACGAGGCAGACCCTATTGCTCATTCCGGCCACCTACAGGAGGGACACTTCGCCGATCTCGTACTCGCGGCTGCCCTGAGGCGTGTCAACGACCAGGGAGTCTCCCTCGGGTTTACCAATCATCGCCCGCGCGAGGGGTGACATGACCGAAATCTTGTTCTCCTTGATGTCCGCCTCGTCCTCGCCGACGATCTTGTAGCGAACCTCTTCGTCCGTTTCCAGGTCGAGGAGGGCGACCGTTGCGCCGAACACCACTTTCCCCGTCGGCTTGATCTTCGCGATGTCGATGATCTGCGCGTCGCTGAGCCGGGACTCGATCAGGCGGATCCGCGCCTCGGCAAATCCTTGCTGATCCTTCGCCGCGTGATACTCGGCGTTCTCGCGCAGGTCGCCATGCTCCCGCGCTTCGGCGATGGCCCTGACGATCCTCGGCCGCACCACGTTCTTGAGATGCGCCAATTCCTCCCGCAGCATCTCGGCGCCTTCCACGGTCATGGGCGTAGGCATGGTCCGGACTTCCACCAAACGACTATACGAAACCGCCTAGGTGTGCGGTGCCTTCAATCGTTGGCGCACCACCTCTTCCTGTTCGCGGGCAGGCTTGGTGTAGCACAATTCATGACACAGCGCGAGTGTCGGGCCGCAGCATGACCAGCATGGGGCCGCCGTTCTCACCAGAATGATCCGTCAAGCGCAACCTGCTTGAGGGTTGCCGTGCCGACGGCGGCGTGTCAAGAGCCACGCATCGCCTTGTGCAGATCCTGCAATCGCCGCACCTTGTCCACGCGCCCGTCCCGAATCGCCGTGCAGAATGCTTCGCCGCCCGACAACGTGGTCGTGTAGCAGACCTTGTGCTGCAGCGCCAACCTTCGGATGACGGCCGAATCGGCGATCGCCTGCCGGCCTTCGGTGCTGTTGACGATCAGATCGATGACGTCGTTCTTCAACAGATCCGTGATGTCCGGCCGACCCTCGGTGACCTTGTTGACAATATCGCAGACGACGCCGGCTTCGTTCAGGCAACGCGCGGTACCCCGGGTGGCGACGATCTTGAACCCGAGTGCCGCAAGCGACCGTCCCACTTCGCCCACGTAGGGCCGGTCCGACGGCTTGACGCTGACGAACGCCGTACCGCCCCTCGGCAGGACATCGCCAGCACCGAGCGATGCCTTGGCGAACGCCTCGGCAAAGGTGTCACCGACACCCATCACCTCGCCGGTCGACTTCATCTCCGGTCCAAGGATGGGATCCACGCCGGGAAACTTCGAGAACGGAAAGACCGACTCCTTGACGCTGATATGGTTGGGAATGATCTCTTCCGTGTACCCCTGTTCGGCCAGCGTCTTGCCGGCCATGCAACGCGCCGCCACCTTGGCCAGCGACACGCCGATGCACTTGGACACGAAGGGCACCGTGCGTGATGCGCGCGGGTTGACCTCGAGCACGTAGATGTCGCCGTCCTGGATCGCGAGTTGCACGTTCATGAGGCCCACGACGCCAAGTTCCACCGCCATCGCCTTCACCTGACAACGGATTTCGTTCTGGAGCGCAGGCGCCAAGGAGAAGGGCGGCAACGCGCAGGCCGAGTCGCCGGAGTGGACGCCCGCCTGCTCGATATGCTGCATGATCGCACCGATGACCACTTCGTCGCCGTCGGAGACTGCATCCACATCCACTTCGACGGCTTGTTCGAGGAACCGGTCGAGCAACACCGGCGCCGAGAACGAGACGTCCACCGCATGGGCGAAGTAGCGCTCGAGTTCTGCCGCGTTGTAGACGATCTCCATGGCTCGCCCGCCCAGCACGTAGGAGGGCCGGACCACGATGGGGTAGCCGATCTCGGCTGCCGACTTGACGGCATCCGTCACATGCATCGCAGTGCGATTGGTCGGCTGGCGCAAGCCGACCTTGTCGATCACGGACTGGAACCGCTCGCGGTCTTCCGCACGATCGATGGCGTCGGGGCTCGTTCCGATAATGGGAACGCCTGCTGCGTGCAAGCGGTCCACGAGTTTCAGCGGTGTCTGGCCGCCGAACTGGACGATGAGTCCCTCGGGCTGCTCGACATCGACGATCGCCAGCACGTCCTCCAGGGTCACTGGCTCGAAGTAGAGCCGATCCGATGTGTCGTAGTCCGTGGAAACGGTCTCCGGATTGCAGTTGACCATGATGGTCTCGAAGCCGTCTTCGCGCATGGCGAGCGCCGCGTGAACACAGCAGTAGTCGAACTCGATGCCCTGGCCGATGCGGTTGGGGCCGCCGCCCAGGACCATGATCTTCGGTCGGTCGGTCGGCAGAGCCTCGCACTCTTCCTCGTAGGTCGAATACATGTAGGCGGTGGCGGCCTGAAACTCCGCCGCGCAGGTGTCGACCCGCTTGAACACGGGTTTGACGCCGAAGGCGAGGCGCGTAGACCTGACCTCGTCCTCCGCGCAGTCGAGGATCGCCGCGAGACGCGCATCGGAGAAGCCGTCCCGCTTCAGACCACGCCAGTCGTCGGCGTCCAGATCCCCCAACCGGCGAGCGGCGAGCGCTGCCTCCGTACGCACCAACTCGTCGATTTGGCTCAAGAACCACGGATCGATGCCGGTGGTGTCCGCGATGGCCTCGATGCCTTGGCCAGCGCGCAGCGCGTCGGCCACGTAGAGAATGCGCTCGGCCCCGGCGCGGCTCAGTTCGTGGATGAGAGAAACGTCCGCCGCGTGGGAGTCGCTGCGGCTCGTTCCAATGCGCGGGTCGAGTCCGACCACACCGGTTTCCAAGCTCCTGAGAGCCTTCTGCAGCGACTCCTTGAACGTTCGGCCGATGGCCATGGCCTCCCCGACGGACTTCATCTGGGTCGTCAGCCGGTCGTCCGCCTGCGCGAACTTCTCGAACGTGAAACGCGGCACCTTGGTCACCACGTAGTCGATCGCCGGCTCGAACGACGCCGGCGTGACGCCGGTGATGTCGTTGTCGAGTTCGTCCAGGGTGTAGCCGACGGCCAGCTTGGCGGCCACCTTGGCGATGGGGAACCCAGTCGCCTTGGACGCCAAGGCGGATGAACGCGACACCCGGGGGTTCATCTCGATCACCATCATGCGCCCGGACTTGGGGTCGATGGCGAACTGAACATTGGAGCCGCCGGTCTCGACGCCGATCTCGCGCAGCACGGCGATGGAGGCGTTGCGCATCAACTGGTACTCCTTGTCGGTCAAGGTCTGCGCCGGCACCACCGTGATCGAGTCCCCGGTGTGGATACCCATCGGATCGACGTTCTCGATGGAGCAGACGATGATGCAGTTGTCGCGCTTGTCGCGGATCACCTCCATCTCGAACTCTTTCCAGCCGAGCAGGGACTCGTCGATCAGCAATTCGCTGGTGGGCGAGAGGTCCAAGCCCCGGCGGCAGATCTCGGCGAATTCGTCGCGGTTGTAGGCGACGCCGCCACCGCTGCCGCCCAAGGTGAACGACGGGCGGATGATGCATGGAAAGCCGATCCGGCTTTGAACCTGCAGGGCTTCCTCCAGGCTGTGAGCGATCGCCGAGCGTGGCGTCGCGAGGCCGATGCGATTCATGGCCTCGATGAACCGCTCACGGTCTTCCGCCTTGTCGATGGCGTCCTGGCTCGCACCGATCAATTCGACGTCGTACGCGGCCACGACACCCTCACGCACCAGGTCCAGCGTGCAGTTGAGTGCCGTCTGGCCGCCCATGGTCGGCAACAGCGCATCCGGGCGTTCGGCCTCGATGATCTTGGCGACGGTGCGCCACTCCACGGGCTCGATGTAGGTGGCGTCCGCCATGGCGGGATCGGTCATGATGGTCGCCGGGTTGGAATTCACCAGCACCACCCGATAGCCCTCGTCCTTGAGCGCCTTGCACGCCTGCGCGCCCGCATAGTCGAACTCGCAGGCTTGGCCGATGACGATGGGTCCGGCGCCGAGAATCAGCACCGACTCGATATCCGTTCGCTTGCCCGTCTGCCCGGTCACCGGCAGGATCCTTGCGCCGGTTGCATCATGCCCACGAAGCGGTCGAACAGGTAGCTGCAGTCGTGGGGTCCGGGGCTGGCCTCCGGGTGCCCCTGGAACCCGAATGCGGCGGCGTCCGTGCAGCGAATGCCCTGCACGGTGCCGTCGAACAGGGAAGCGTGGGTGATCTCGAGGTTGTCCGGAAGCGAATCGCCATCCACCGCGAAGCCATGGTTCTGGCTGGTGATGACGACCGTGCCGATCGCGAGATCCTTGACCGGGTGGTTGGCGCCGTGGTGGCCAAACGGCATCTTCACCGTCTTGCCGCCGCACGCCAGCGCCAGCAACTGGTGTCCGAGACAGATTCCGAACACGGGCAGTCCCATGCCGATGACTTCGCGGATCGCGTCGATCGCGTACGCGCACGGTTGGGGATCCCCGGGACCGTTGGAGAGAAAGACGCCGTCCGGTTCCAGCGCCAGGGCTTCCTTCGCCGGCGTTTGCGCGGGAACCACCGTGACCCGGCAGCCACGGTCCACCAGCATGCGTAGGATGTTGCGCTTGACGCCGAAGTCGTAGGCGACCACATGCGGCCCGTCCGTCTCGATCGCCGTGCCATCGCGGTAGCCCCCTTCCATCGACCAGCCCCCATCGCGCCACGGGCGGATCTCCCGGCACGAAACCACCTTCGCCAAGTCCATGCCCGCCAGCCCCGGAAACGCCCGTGCTTGCTCCAAGGCCGCGTCGGGTGCGGCATCGGCGCCGGTCATGATGCATCCTGCAAGCGCACCCTTCGTTCGGATCAGACGGGTCAGCCGGCGCGTATCGAGTCCTGCAATCGCGACCACCCCTGCGTGGGCAAGGTAGTCCCGCAATGGCATTTCGGCGCGCCAACTCGAGTGCAGCGTCGGGCAGTCGCGAACCACCAGGCCCGCCGCCCAGACCGACGTCGACTCGGTGTCCTCCGGGTTGACGCCCGTGTTGCCGATATGCGGGTAGGTCAGCGTGACGATCTGGCGCGCGTAGGACGGATCGGTGAGGATCTCCTGGTAGCCAGTCATCGCCGTGTTGAAGACAACCTCGCCAACGGCGGTCCCCGACGCACCGATGGCGCTGCCGCGGAAGAGACTTCCGTCTTCCAGCATCAAAAGCGCGGTCATGCCATTCCCATCCGACGCGTGTCCCGGTTCAACGGAGACGCCGCGAGCAACCGTTCTGGCACCCTGCAAAAAAGCCGCAGCCTAGGTGGCCGCGGCTCTAGCCTGGTGGGGCGATGCGCCTCGGCATCAGCCGCGACGCGGTACAGGGCCCGAGAAGAGAACCTTCGCGCCCTGGTCCAAGCCTGCCCCGGTTGGAACCCTGAGCGCCGATTCTATGGCAAACACGGCAATGTCGCCAACCGCATGCCGTCTTGGGCGCTCAGACTTGGAGAGCCGCCTGCTGCTGCAGAACCGCGACGGACAACTCGATGTCGCTGATCGCCTGGGACATGGCCTGGCCGATGAGGTCGAGCTTGCGTACCTGTTCGATCCGCGCCGCCGCTTGCTCGTGTTCGCGCCGCGACAGCAGTTCCTTGAGGATGCCGCAGGCATCCGCGAGGCAGATGATGACCACGTCGCGCGGCTCGGGGATGTCGTCGCTGAACAAGACGCCCATGATGCGCAGCTTGACTTCGCGCTCCGCCCGACCGTCGACGACCGGATAGTGCCGGGACCGGAAGACCCATAGGAATCGATCGTCCCGGCGTTCCAAGATGCCGCGTTCGACGAGGCGCGCGAGTGCCCGCTCGCGGATGTCGTCGGCGTAGCCGGCAGTACGCTCCACCCAGAACCGGGCGTCGTGCTGGCCTTCCGCGCGGGCGATGTCGGCCAGCGTGGGATCGACAAGGCTATCGCCGGTCGGCGTCTGGTCGAGCAGCACCAGCGTGTTGAGATCGGTGTCGATGCGGTCTTCAAGCGCCAGGTCCATGAGCATTCCGCCAGCCAAGGCGTAGTCCAGCGACCAACCGGGAACCCGGACGAACTTGCCCTCGTGGTCGTGAAGAAGCAGCAGCATGATCTCCTCGGCGAATCTCAACATCACCCCTGTTCCGCGTTCCCCCGTGTCCACAATCCTCATCCGTGACTCGTCCCGTTGCGGCGAGTGTAGCGGACATCGCGAATGCGCGCCCCAATCTTGAACGCCCGAACGGGCCTTGGTGGCTGGTCGAGGATCATTCACTCCTGCCGAGCAAGCTCGCCCGGTAGCCCGCCTTCCGAACAATCCTTTGGGAATCCGACTCCCAACCACTTCCGGCCCAGGTTGCGCGCGGCGATCACGCAGTTGCCGGCAACGCAGAACGGGTCGAGCACCACGTCGCCGGGATTGCTTCCCGCCCGGACGATTCGCTCAAGCAGCGCCAAGGGCGTCCGCTCGCCTCCATCTCCGGCGTTGCCCGTACCGGTCTCGGGCGGCTCGATCTCGACCCGATTGAACGTCCACTCGGGTCCATTGGAGTACCAGAAGATCGACTGGTGCGCGCCACGCCACCCCTGGCGGTGGCCTCCCCTCGATCGACTGTCGCGCCACCCGATTTCGCCGCGAAAGTTACGCGGACCGAAGACCCCGTCCATCACCACCTTCAGGTAGTGGCTCGCCACCGGCGCGCAGTGCAGGCAGACGCTGCCCGCAGGTCGCAGCACGCGCTTGATCTCGATCAAACGTTCGGCCATGTAGGACACAAACGCCACCATGCCGCAGTCGCCCAACGCGATGTGCAAGCCCATCACGACGTCGTGCGCTGCACCGTCAAGGTGTCTCTGGAGCGCATCGACACGGGCTGCCGCCGCCTCGTCCCAAACCCAGATCGTCGCCGAGCGGTTCTTGGGACGTCGCTTGCCGAACAGCGCCGCCGGGCCGGTGCCGATGTCGAACGGCGGCTCGAGGTAGCAGAGATCGACGAAGCCTTGGGGCCAGCGACACATCACGTCGAGACAGTCGCCAACGTAGACCGCATCGAGTTCGAGACTACATCCTGTCATTCGGCCATGGGTTCCGGCTGCGCTGTGAGCCTCCCAACACCCTGACCGTGCCAGCCGGTACCCGATGGGCGCCGGTGCGGTACCCGATGGGTGCCGGGTCACGAAATCCCATCCGCGCAAGTACATGGCAAGATGTCCTGCCTATTCATCTCGGCGCAGGGAGCTACCCTTTGCTTTTACGAGACTGTCGTATTCGGCAGGCGGCCCGGCAACGGGCGACCTGCACGGATGGCGATTTCGTACGCAACCGTACTCGGCGGGGTTCGGTCGCGCAAGTCGCGCGCAAGCGCAGCCCGCAGGCCGAGAGTCGCCTGTCCGACAACCGGATGATGTCCGGCAATCGTCAGGCGCGTGGGATTGTCGCCATCGTTGGCGTCGTCACGGTCCGATTCCCGCGTCTTTCGCGGGCGTGCACGGGCGTGGATTTGTGGTCAAATACCGGTCGGCTTCGATACTGGCGCTCGTTCGGGCGAAATGGAAAAATACTCGCTCTTCAGCCTGCTCCGACACGCTAGGCACCACCACGAGAACTGGCAGCCGGCGTGGCGGGACCCTACGCCGAAGAAAGGCTATGACACCGTGATCGTCGGTGGCGGGGGACACGGCTTGGCGACCGCCTACTACCTCGCCAAGGCGCATGGCGCGACCGATGTGGCGGTGCTCGAGAAGGGCTGGCTCGGGGGCGGCAACACCGGGCGCAACACCACCATCGTGCGTTCGAACTACCTGCGTGACGAAGCAGCGCACTTGTACGACTTCGCTCTCAAGCTCTGGCAGGGCCTCGCCGAAGAGCTCAACTTCAACGTCATGTTCAGTCCGCGCGGCGTGCTCAGCCTGGGCCACACCTTGCAGGAAATGCGCGACATCGAGCGACGGACCAACGCCAACCGACTCAACGGCATCGACGGCGAGGTTCTGAGCACGCGGGAGGTACAGAAGCTGGTGCCCTTGTTGAGTTGCCGGTCCGACGCCCGCTATCCCGTGCTAGGCGCTTCCTGGCAGCCCCGGGGCGGCGTCGCACGGCACGATGCGGTGGCTTGGGGCTACGCCCGCGCGGCCGACGCGCACGGCGTCGACCTCTTGCAGAATACCGAGGTTCTCGGCATCCGCTGCCGCAACGGCTCGGCCACTGGCGTCGAGACGTCGCGCGGCTTCATTGCCGCCCGCCAGGTGGCGTGCGTCACAGCGGGCAATTCGGGCGTCCTGGCGGCGATGGCGGGGCTGCGGCTGCCCATCGAGTCGCGTCCCTTGCAGGCCCTGGTGTCCGAGCCGCTGAAGCCCTGTCTCGACACGGTGGTCATGTCGAACGCGGTGCACTGCTACATAAGCCAGGCAGACAAGGGCGACCTCGTCATCGGTGCCGGTACCGACCACTACAACGGCTACGGCCAGCGCGGTTCGTTTCCGATCATCGAGCACACCCTGCAGGCGGTTTGCGAGCTGTTTCCGGCGTTCAGCCGGGTTCGCATGAACCGCCATTGGGGCGGCATCGTGGACATCTCCCCGGACGCGTGTCCAATCATCGGCCCAACGCCGATCGAAGGCCTCTACTTCAACTGCGGCTGGGGCACGGGCGGTTTCAAGGCGACGCCCGGGTCCGGCTACGCGTTCGCGGACACCCTGGCCAACGAGCGTCCGCATCCGCTCGTCGCGCCGTTCGCTCTCGACCGCTTCGCAAGCGGCGCATTGATCGACGAGCACGGCGCCGCCGGCGTTGCCCACTAGAATCCTCGAGCACGGCCGAACTGAACAAGTGAGCCAAGCCTTGGCACCCGTAGACCCGAAGAGAATGCGCCAGCATTCTCAAAAACGCGCCCGTCAGGGCGCGCATTCTCAAACGCGCCCGCCAGAGCGCGCATTCTCGATCGCGCCGTCAGGCGCGCCGATCCCGATGCGGCGCGCCTGGATTTCCGGGTCTGAGACGGCTCTCCCGTGCTGCGAATAGCCTGCCCCTATTGCCAGGAAACGCGTAGCGAGGAGGAGTTCGGCTGCGTCGGCGAAGCCCACATCCAACGCCCGGCGGATCCGCGCGCGTTGTCGGATCGACAGTGGGGCGACTACCTGCACTTCCGCACGAATCCGCGTGGGAGACATCGGGAGTTGTGGGTTCACACCGCAGGCTGCCGGCGCTACTTCAACGTCGTCCGCGATACGGTGAGCTACGAGATCCTCGCGGTCTACACCGTGGGCGAGGAGCCACCGGAAGGAGTCTCTCCCTAGTGTTCCGATTCCGAATTACCGTGCCACACCGTACGACCTTTCGGCTTGCACGACAGCAACGCAAAGCGAGGATGTGCCGCCCTCAAGCACCTGCACAAGTCGGTCTCGCGTGTGCGATCGGGCAGCATGGACGTTACGCTATTTCGGAAGCGGCACACTAGATGGCCCCGCAGTCTCGCCGTTTGCACGCTGGCGGTCGAATCGACCGTGGCCGGCCGCTGCGCTTCTCCTTCGAGGACCGCGCCATGCAGGGCTACGCGGGCGATACGCTGGCATCAGCTCTGCTCGCGAACGGCGTGACGACGGTGGTGCGGAGCTTCAAGTACGGGCGGCCACGAGGGATCGTCGGCCACGGCGCGGAAGAACCCAACGCCATCGTGCAGTTGGGCCGGGGCGCCGGCAGCGTACCGAACCAACGTGCCACACAGGTGGAGTTGTACGAAGGACTTGCGGCCTACTGCACCCGCGGTTCCTCCATTCAGCGCGTCCTCGGTCCCTTTGGCCGGTTGCTGCCGGCCGGGTTCTACTACAAGACCTTCATGGGACGTTGGTGGCGCGCCTGGGAGCATCTCCTGCGCCAAGGTGCGGGTTTTGGTCGGATACCGGACGGCACGGATCCGGATACCTACGACAGGATCAATACGCATTGCGACGTGCTCGTGGTGGGGGCCGGTCCGGCAGGCCTCGCTGCTGCCTTGGAAGCGGCCCGAACCGGGGCGCGCATCCTGGTTGCGGACGAACAAGCGGAGTTCGGCGGCAGTTTGCTGGCCGGGACACTGCCGTTGGGCGACCGAGGCGCTGCCGAATGGATCTCGGCTGCCGTGGGCGAACTCGCGTCCTATCCGAACGTCGTGCTGTTGCCGCGAAGCACGGTCAGTGGCTACTACGACCACAACTTCCTGACGATCCTCGAACGCCGCACCGATCACCTTGGCCTGGTGTCTCCCGGCGGCGCCCGCCAGCGCCTTCATCGCGTACGGGCGGAACAGGTCGTACTGACCACGGGTGCCATTGAGCGGCCGCCGGTATTCGCCAACAACGACCGACCGGGCGTCATGCTGTCTTCTTCCGTATCGACCTATGTCAACCGCTACGGCGTAGCGCCGGGCGAGAGGCTTGTGTTGTTCACGAACAACGACCACGGCTACCGTACCGCGCTCGACTGGCAACGCATTGGTCGCACAGTCGTAGCCGTGGCGGACGCCCGGCGGGATCCCGCTGGTGCGATGGTGAACGCCGCAAGGGAGGCGGGGATCGAGGTCGTTGGCGGCCATGCCGTCACCGAGGCTATGGGCCGAGATCGCGTCACCGGTGCCGCCGTCGCGCCGCTGGATGCGACAGCCGATGGACTCGCCGGCCCGCCGCAGGTACTGAAATGCGATCTGATCGCCTGCTCCGGCGGCTGGAATCCGACGCTGCATCTCAGTTCGCAGACGGGTGCCAGGCCGCGCTGGAGCGAACCGGCCGCGGCATTCCTGCCCGGCGACCTGGGCAAACGGACGTTGTGCGCGGGTGCAGTCGCCGGGACAAGCTCGACCCGGGCCTGCATGGAGGAAGGTGCTCTTGCCGGTGCGACGGCGGCGTCCCGGACCGGTTTCGGCAGCGGCCGGACCACGTTCTGTGCACCCGAGACGGAAGAGCCGCCCGAAACACCGCAACGCCCGCTCTACCTGGTTCCCCACCCCCAGAGTGTTAGCCGGGCACCGAAGCAGTTCGTGGACCTGCAATTGGACGTGACCGCGGCGGATATCGAGTTGGCCGCCCGCGAGGGCTATCGGTCCGTAGAGCACGTCAAACGCTACACCGCGCTCGGTTTCGGTACCGACCAGGGCAAGCTCGGCAACGTCAACGGCGTGGCGATCCTGGCGCACGCCCTCGGCCAGGACATCGCTGCCACGGGCACAACCATGTTCCGACCGGTCTACACGCCGGTGGCCTTCGGCGCCATCGCCGGCCGGGACGTGGGCGAGTTGTTCGATCCAGAACGGCACACGCCCATGCGTGCTTGGCACGAGGCGCGCGGGGCAGCGTGGGAGAACGTCGGCCGCTGGAAGCGCCCGTGGTACTACCCGGCACCCGGCGAGACCTTGCAGGCGGCGGTGAACCGCGAGTGTCTGGCGGCCCGGGACGGCGTGGCGATCCTGGACGCTTCGACCTTGGGAAAGATCGACATCCAGGGGCGCGATGCGAGCGAGTTCCTCGACCGGATCTACACCACCGGTTTCCGCAAACTTGGCGTGGGCCGCTGCCGATACGGCCTCATGCTGCGCGAAGACGGCACCATCTTCGACGACGGCGTCACTGCCCGCCTTGCCCCAAGGCGCTACCTGATGCACACCACCACCGGCAACGCCGAGGCGGTCTACGCCTGGTTGGAGTTGTGGCACCAGACCGAGTGGCCGGATCTCGACGTATACCTCACCTCCGTGACGGACCATTGGGCGACGGCCGCATTGGTCGGCCCGAGATCGCGGGATGTGCTTGCAGCGGTTTGCGCGGATATCGATCTCGCAGCCGGTGCCTTCCGCTTCATGGATGTGCGCGAGGGGCATGTCGCCGGTGTCCCCGCGCGGGTGTTCCGCATCAGCTTCAGCGGCGAACTGTCGTTCGAGGTCAACGTAGCCGCCCAGCACGGTCGCCAAGTGTGGGATGCGCTGATCGAGGCGGGGGAAGCGTTCGGCATCACGCCCTACGGCACCGAGGCCATGCACGTGCTCCGGGCCGAGAAGGGATTCATCATCGCCGGCCAGGACACCGACGGCTCGATGACGCCAGGCGATATGGGCATGGACTGGGCGGTTCGACCGAACAAGCCGTTCGGTTTCATCGGCGATCGCTCCCTCGCGCTGGCGGACCATAAACGCCCGGATCGACGGCAATTCGTTGGCCTGGCAAGCGCCGATCCGGAAACCGTACTTCCGGAAGGGGCGCAACTGGTCGAAGAGGCCGGGCGCGCGCCACCCCTCCCCATGCAGGGCCACGTCACGTCCAGCTACTACAGTGCGCGCCTGTCCCGTTCCATCGCCCTGGGCATGGTCAAAGGGGGCGCGCAGCGCCTGGGCGAGACACTGTACTGTCCGCTTGCCGACGGGCGCGTGGTCTCCGCCCAGATCGTCAATCCAGTCTTCTACGATCCCGGCGGCGAGCGCCAAGATGCCTGACGCCGGCGTGGTACTCCGGAGACGACCGCCGTGCGGATGTTTGAATCTGCGCGGCAATGCGGCGCAGTCGTGGTTTCGCGTTGGAGTCGCCGATATCATCGGCCTGGAACTCCCCACAGCGCCGTGTACATGGCACAGCGCCGGAGATGCCAGCGCGTACTGGCTTGGTCCCGACGAGTGGCTGCTGATCGTCCCAAGCGGTGCCGAGGCGGACGTCGAGGGCCGTCTTCGGGATGTGCTCGACGACCGGCTCTCGGTAACGGACGTGAGCGGAGGTCAAATCCTGATGAACCTGTCCGGCCCGCAAGCACGGACCGTTCTTCAGAAGTCGAGTCCCTGCGACTTCCATGCCCGGCATTTCCCACCTGGACGGTGCGTCCAGACCGTGTTCGCAAAGACCCACGCTTTGATCGCGGTCAACGCCGACTCCACCTTCGACCTCGTGATTCGGCGCAGTTATTCGCAGTACGTGTCCCGTTGGATCGCCGACGCGGCGAACGAGTACGGATACGTGGCGCTTGAACAGTGATGCAACCCAAACTACGAGCATCGGCGGATCAGGCATCCAACAGGCTGTCGTGGCTCAACGGCGCATCGAGGCGAGGATGCGCCGCGATGACGGCTAGAAACGCCTCGCCGTAGCGGTCGAGCTTCGCTTGGCCGACACCGTGGACGCGAAGCATTTCTGCCAACGAACCGGGTCGCGTGCGCGCGAATTCCTTGAGCGTCGCGTCGTGGAAGACAACATAGGGCGGCAGGCCGGCTTCTGCGGAAAGCGCCCGCCGCTTCTCGCGCAACGCTTCCCACAACACTTCGTCGCCAGTCGAGATCTCGAAATCCTCGTGGCGCGTCTTCGCGGGTGCAGCCGCGCGTTTGGTGATCTTGGTTTCCTCGCGCAGGGTCAGGGTCTTCTCGCCGCGCAGCAGCGGTCGGGACAACGCCGTTAGCGTCAAGGCGTTGTAACGACCGGGATCGGATCGCACGTAGCCGCCAGCCACCAATTGGCGCAGCACCGATCGCCACTGGTTGTCGCCCATGTCGTTGCCGATGCCGAAGGTGCGTACGCGCTCGTGACGGTGCTGGCGAATCTTGGCGGTGTCCTTGCCACGCAACACGTCGATGACATGGCCGGCACCGAAACGTTGCCCGGTACGGACGATACACGACATCAGTTTCTGGGCGGCCACAGTGCCGTCCCAGGTCTTCGGCGGTGACAGACACACGTCGCAGTTGCCGCACGAGGCCGGTGGCTGATCGCCGAAATAGCCCAGCATCGCGGCACGCCGGCAGGTGGTGACTTCGCACCAGCCAAGCAACGCATCGAGCTTGCCCCGTTCGATGCGCTTGTGCTGTTCGTCGGCTTCGGATTCATCCACCATCTGGCGCAGGCGAACCACGTCCTGAAGGCCGTAGATCATCCACGCCTCGGCGGCCTCGCCGTCGCGCCCGGCGCGGCCGGTCTCCTGGTAGTACGCCTCGACGCTCTTCGGCAGATCCACATGCGCGACGAACCTGACGTCCGGCTTGTCGATGCCCATGCCGAAGGCGATCGTGGCGACGATCACCACGCCTTCGTCGCGCAGGAACCGCGTCTGGTGGCGGGCGCGAATCCCGGCCGGCAAGCCCGCGTGGTAGGGCAATGCGTCGTGGCCATTGTCGCGCAGCAGTTCCGCCGTGGCTTCCACCTTGCGCCGCGACAGGCAGTAGACAATGCCGGATTCGTCCCGGTGATCGTCCACAAAGTCCACCAGTTGGGCATTGGCGTTGGTCTTGACGCGCACCGAGTAGCGGATATTGGGCCGGTCGAAGCCGCTGACGAAGCGCACGGGGTCGTCCAGCCGCAGCCGGACAACGATCTCGGACCGGGTACGGGCGTCCGCGGTGGCGGTGAGCGCGAGCGTGGGGACGCCTGGAAACCGGTCCGCGAGCACGCCGAGTCCCAAGTAGTCCTGGCGGAAGTCGTGTCCCCACTGGGAAACGCAATGGGCTTCGTCGATGGCGAACAGGTTGATGGCCGACCGTTCCAGCAGGGCGAGGGTGTCCTGCTGGAGCAAACGTTCGGGCGCCAGATACAGCAGATCCAAACCGCCCCGGGACAAAGTGTCCGCGATCTCGGTCTGCTCGAACCAGGACAGCGTCGAATTCAGGAACGCGGCCGCAACGCCGGCTTCGCGCAACGCAGCCACCTGATCCTGCATCAGCGCGATGAGCGGCGAGACCACGATACCGGTACCGGGCCGGACCATGGCCGGAATCTGGTAGCACAGCGACTTGCCCCCGCCGGTGGGCATCAGCACCAGGCAATCGCGACCATCCAGGACGGCTTGGATGACGGGTTCCTGGCCCCGGCGAAACTCGCCGTAGCCGTAGACGTCGCGCAACACCCTGCGAGCGGATTCGAGCATCGGACGACTATCCACGGAACCGGCGGTTGGCGTTCATTCGATCATGACCTCGATGATCTGCGGATCAAGGCGTGAAGCTGGAAGCGTGTTGCGGAGAGGTTCCGTTACGTAGTCAATGTCGGTCAGGGGGTGGACGATACAGTTGAGCGGCAGTTCCTCCGTCTCCGCCGCGAGGGACAAGGGATCGCCGGACAGATTGGGCACCGTGTACGGCTCGGCGAGGGTCGTGTCTACCGCGTAGCCCAGGTCCGCCATGGACTGGATGGTGATGGCGCCAAACGAAGCCGAGCTGCCGATCGTCGTCGACGTCGCCGCGCCCGCATGCATCCACGTCGCAAATAGAGCTTCACCATCGGGGCGGCACTCCACGTCGTAGTCAGTAACCGGCATCACCGTGTCCTCCGGCATTGTCCACGCCACCAGCAGGCTGCTCGACGCGGCTGCCGTCACCGTCGGTGGGGCAGGCGCATCGGGAAGCGCATTCCACCACCGGCGACGCAACACCAGCCAACGCAACAGATCCTCGTCCAGTTCGTCGGCGGCCGCACTCGCGTCCCCCTCCTCGGGCTCTTGGCCCTGCGCCGCGAGCCCTCCCGCGGCCAAGGTCAACGAGACGACCAGAGACAGCGCCCACCGCGAAGCCCTCCTACGCACGAACTGTGCCCCATGTGGCGCCAAAATCACCTCCACTGGAACGAGCCGCGTCTTCACCCCCGGCTCATCCGCCGGCTGTCGGTCGGTGTAGCCCGCGCCTCGCATCGAAACGCTTCTGCACGGATTCGCCGCGCCTTGCGCACGCTCCAAACGCGGACCGTCAGGTCGCCGTTTCGTGCCTGCGCTATAGTCGAGTCAATGGTCGTTCAAACTCCCATGAGCTCTCCCGACCGGAACCTCGCAGGCCTGCCAAGCGCCCTACGCGGCGACGTGCGACTGCTCGGCGAACTGCTAGGCCGCGTCATCGCCAACCACAGGGGCAGTGGCTTCGTGGATCGCATCGAAACCATCCGCGCCTTGGCCAAGCGCGCCCGGCGGGGAACGTCGGTCGACTGGGACCGCTTGAGCACCTACCTGGCGGAACTGCCCGAGGACGCCCTGACCGACATTGCCCGGGCGTTCAACCAGTTTCTGAATCTTGCCAACATCGCCGACCAACGCCAAGCGGCGCGTGATGTGATTTGGCCGGCCACGGTGGACGCCGAGCAGCTTCGCCGCCTGCGCATCGAACTCGTCCTCACCGCCCACCCCACGGAGGTGTTGCGCCGTACCCTGATTCAGAAATACGACGCCATCGCGGCGCTGCTCGAATCCCGGCTACGCGCGCCTCGGAGCGAGCGGCCCGTCTTCGAAGAGCATCTCGAGCGCTTGATCGCGGAAGCCTGGCACACCGACGAGATCCGTCGCGAGCGTCCTGCACCCGAGGATGAAGCGAAGTGGGGTTTTGCGGTGATCGAGAACTCCCTATGGCACGCCGTCCCTGCCGCCATGCGCGAACTGGACCGCAGTCACGGCGCGACCCTGCCCATCGACGTCATGCCGTTCGTTTTCGCCTCTTGGATGGGTGGCGACCGTGACGGCAACCCCAGCGTCACCGCGCGCGTCACCCGGGAAGTGCGACTGCTCGCCCGCTGGATGGCGGCCGACCTGTTCCTGCGCGACGTGGCGGAACTGAGTGCCTCGCTGTCGATGACGACCGGCAACCAGGCCATTCTCAATCGGACCGGGAACGCGGCGGAACCGTATCGAGCCCTGCTCAAGGATCTTCGAGACCGACTCGAGGCGACGCGGGAGTGGGCGCAAACCGGGAGCACCGCCGGATCCGAGGTAATCCTGACCGACGCCGGCCTGCTGGAACCCTTGCGGCTTTGCCACGACTCGCTAACTGCCTCGGGCATGGCGCGGATCGCCAACGGACCGCTGCTCGACACCCTGCGTCGGGCGCAGTGCTTCGGCGTCCACCTCGTCCATATCGACGTCCGTCAACACGCGGACCGACATACCGCGGTGCTGGACGAACTGACTTCCTACCTGGACGACGGCGAGCCGGGTTACGCCGCGTGGCCGGAAGCGAAACGGTGCGCCTGGTTGATCAGCGAACTGGGCAGCCGTCGCCCTCTCTTTCCCGCGTCCTGGCCCGCCGGCAATGACACCAACGAGGTCATCGCAACCTGCGCCGCCATCGCCGAGCACGGTGCAGCCGGCGTATCGGCCTACGTCGTCTCCATGGCATCCGAACCCAGCGACGTGCTTGCCGTGGCGCTGCTGTTGAAGGCAGCCCGGGTCCGGGCACATGTACCCATCGTACCGCTGTTCGAGACCTTGGACGATCTCGACCGGGCGGCAGACACGGTCGACGCGCTGTTGTCGGTTCCCTGGTACCGCGACTACGTCGGCAATCGGGTACAGGTCATGATCGGTTATTCCGACTCCGCGAAAGATGCCGGTCAACTCGCTGCCGCGTGGGCGCAGTACCGCGCCCAGGAGGCGCTCGCCGGCGTCGCCGCGAAGCACGGCGTCAAGCTGACCCTGTTTCACGGTCGCGGCGGTGCCGTCGGCCGAGGCGGCGGACCCTCCGCACAAGCCATCGAATCGCAACCGCCCGGCTCCGTGGATGGATCCTTCCGGGTCACCGAACAAGGCGAAATGATTCGATTCAAACTCGGTACGCCAGCCATCGCCAAGGCGACCTTGGGCCACTACCTGACGGCAACGCTCAACGCCACCCTCAAACCACCTCCGGCACCCACCGCGGCAATGCGCGCGAAGATGGACGAACTCGCGAACGCCTCCGAGGAAGCCTACCGGGATTTGGTTCGCGACCCCCGCTTCCTGGGTTTCTTCGGGGCACTCACGCCACTGACGGAACTCGCCGCGCTGGCGCTCGGCAGCCGCCCCGCCCGGCGCGCTCCGAACCGCGACCTCGGGAGCTTGCGCGCGATTCCGTGGGTGTTCTCCTGGACCCAAGTGCGACTCATGCTGCCCGCGTGGCTGGGCACGGAACGGGCCTTGGCGAAGCTCCGCAATGACCGCGATGCGTTCGAGATGTTGCGTGCCTGGCCGTTCTTCGCCATGCAGACGGACATGTTGGAAATGGTGGTCGCCAAGGCCGACGCGACGCTCGCCCGCTACTACTCGCGACGCCTGACGACGACCGACCAGCAAGCCGTGGCGGAAGGACTGTTCGCCCGCCTCGCGACGCTCGCCCAGGACATCCTGGCGCTCACGTGCGAACCCGAGCTGCTGGCCCGCTCGCGCCAAGTACGGGATTCCATCACCGTACGCAATACCTACCTGGACCCGCTGCATCTGCTTCAAGCGGAACTCCTCGCCCGGCGCCGCGCCGGCAACGACTCGGAATCCGTAAGCCAGGCGCTGAAGGTGACCATGGCCGGCATCGCCAGCGGCTTGCGCAATACGGGGTAGCGATGCGGGGCGTAGAGCTAGCCCGCATTTCTCACCAGGCCGCTTGTCGGCGTCAAAAAGCTCTTGGGTTTCACTAGTTTGACCGCGATGTCGATGATCGTGCCGATGGCGGACTGCGCTGGCCGCGCCCTCGCGGGTCTTTTGGCCCCGTGTA
>JAKZRQ010000203.1:0-3838 GCA_047518105.1 Pseudomonadales bacterium
TGGCGAACCCGGTTCGACGCCAACTGCGCCATCGAAGAAGGCGTCGATCCCGCTTGCACAATTCGGATTCGGCCAAGGCAAGGCTCCCTTTGTCCGTAGCGCCTCCAGGCCAGCCGATGCCGCGCCTGTAGAACGAACGTAGACGGGCGTTGCGTACTTCCTCAACTGTTCGACGGCGCCCGCCCAGGTCCCTCCCTTGTCGGTCGTGGCATTGATCACCAAGGCAGCGTCCGCCAGGGCATAGATCGTCTTGTTGCGTTGCATCGCGTGGCCCACGTTGAATCCCGCACAGGGATCGTAAGGCGACACCAGGACCAACCGACCCGCGAGCAGCAGATCCCGGTGCTCGCGGCGCATGGTCGTACGCTCGAGACTTCCGGCAAGGACGCCCGTCACCTTTCCGCCCGCATCCAAAGCAGCGTTCATGGCGGCTTGATCCACCCCCTTGGCGGCACCCGAAACCACTGAACGCCCGGCGTTCGCTACGTTCGACGCGATCTCACGTGTGTACTCCAACAACGACTCATCGACATGGCGCGAACCGACCATCGCCAAGCCCTGGGAGTCCAAGATCGACCGTTCGCCACAGCCGTAGAGCAATGCCGGCGCGTCGTTCCCGAGCCGCTGCTTGAGCCGCCGCGGGTAGGCTTCGTCGGCCCGGCTCAAGATCCAGATCGCTCGCATGGACCACCGATCAACCGCTTGGGAGAGAAGGAACCCGCGGTCCACGAGCGACTTCAGACGATTTGGCTCTATCGTGTCGCCACACTCGTCGATCAGCGCGAAGGCATCGCCTCCGAGCAAATCCGCAGGCTCGGCGTTCATCCCGTGCAACCTTGCCGCCAGCTTCCGGTATTCGCCCGGTGTCAGCAACGGTGCCTCGAGCGCCTTCCGCCCAGCGATCAAAGGCGCGGTCAGTAGCAATATCGCCTGCGTGTTTCCAGAGAGATCGTTCATCGAGTTCCCGAGGCATCGGCGAGCGCTAGTGGCCAAACTACGCCACTTCCGCGCTCACGCAATAGTCGGGCGGCAACCGTGAACGTCCATCGAGAGTCCACCATGTCGTCCACCAGCAGCACCGGTCCCCGCAGCATAGCGCGCTTGTTCACCCCCAGCGAGCCGAGCACGTTGCGCGCCTGTTGATCGCTGTTGCGCATGGTCTTCTGTGGCGGTCGTTGCTCCTTCTTTGCAAGCGCATCACGGTACGGCAGGTCCAACTCCGAAGCGAGGCGCCGAGCGAAGTCCGGAACGAGATTCGGATTCCGCAATGATGGGATCGCGGCGATCCACTCTGGACAAGGGTCCGGCTGCCACTCCCGAACCAATGCTTCGCACGCCTTGACGAGGGCATCGGGGAAACGACCGTCTTGGTATTTGCCGCGACGCACCTCCTCGCCCCAGCCGGCATCGCCCCAAACGCAGAGCGCCACGCCGGCTCGCGCAAGATGCTCGGTTTCGATTCTCATTCCTGTCGGCCATTGGACACGCGGCTTGATCGGTAGGCTCGAGCGCCGCAGAAACGCTATCGCCTCCCGAACAAGCGCTGGATCCGGCTGCGTTGGAAGCTTGGGCAATTTCGGAGGAGAGTATGCTTCGGGTTCGCCATCCAAGGCTCGAATGAGAAACCCCATGTGACCGGATTCGAGAGCGACGTACTCCTGCATTTGGGCTTGCTCAGCGCGCCGCAACGCCGTCAAACGATCAGCCCGTTCCCAGAACGAGTCGCTGAGGGTTGCAGCGGTCAACTGCCACTTGACTCCTTCCTTGGCAATCGGTGCCGGGGACTCCAACGAGAGTAGCTGCACGGCCTTCTCGATGCGTCGGTGGCTGACATTCGCCCGCGCTTGGATTTCCCGGATCGACAGTCCGTTTGGCTTCGCGTCCAACGCTGCGATTACCTCCTGCACGTCGGTTCGCGATGGAAACGCGGTGTCGATGAAGTAGTCCGTGATATCGGTTTCCTCGCGCCCGCTAAGCAATACGCCATGGGCCGCATCGAGCGCCCGACCAGCCCGGCCCACCTGCTGGTAGTACGCCACCGTGGAGCCGGGCGATTGATAGTGAATGACGAAGGCCAGATCTGGCTTGTCGAAGCCCATTCCCAAGGCTGTCGTGGCAACAAGGGCCTTGACCCGGTTGTTGAGCAGGGCCTGCTCCAGTTCCGGCCTGAGGTCTCCTGTGCCGCCGGTGTAGGACTCGACGTCGATTCCCCGGGTCTTCAGCCAAGCGGCCACTTGCACGGCATCACGAACGGTCAAGGTGTAAATGATGCCGCTGCCGGACAGCCCAGGCAGTTGATCCGCAAGCCAAGCGAGCCTTTCGGCCTGACTCGCGAGTCGTATGGTTTGCAGTGCGAGCGATGGCCGATGAAGGCTGCCGCGCGAGATCGTGAGATCGGGGCCCAGAATCTCGGCCAAGTCGGCGGTTACTCGGTCGTTCGCGGTTGCCGTGGTTCCCAACAGTCGAAGGTTGGTCGGCAGCAACCGGATCGTGCGCTCGATCAGTCGGTAGTGCGGACGGAAGTCATGGCCCCAATCGGAGATGCAATGGGCCTCGTCGATCACCAGGCACGCGATCCGAGGCGCGACTTGCGCCAAAACCTCGGTGCGGAAGCGCTCGTTGGCGAGTCGTTCCGGCGAGATCAGCAGGATGTCAACGTCGTCGCGCCGAACGGCGGCTTCGACTTCCCGCCAACGCGAAAGATTGTCGGAATTGATGGTCTCGGCTTTGACCCCCATTCGCCCGGCAGCGGCAATCTGGTTGCGCATTAGCGCGAGCAGCGGGCTGACCAACAGCGTCGGGCCCAAACCGGCTTCGCGGAGCAGCTTGGTGGCGATGAAGTAGACAAAGCTCTTGCCCCAACCTGTCTTCTGGACCACGAGGAGCCTTCCGGCACCGTTCACCACGTGGCTGATCGCTTCCATTTGACCCGTGCGGAACTCCGCTCGTTGATCGTCTACGCCTTCGCGCAACAACGCGAGTGCACGGTCTTCGTCAACAGTCGGCACGGCTACCCGACCCCGATCCAGCAGAGGTTCCGTCGAGGTTGCCGACTCCCCACTCGCCCTTTGTCTCGACCCAGACCCACCGTTCTGCCTTCGTTCAGGTTGGAACCCGTATAAACCGGAAGCCTGCTAGCGTCAAACCAACAGATGGAGACAGACAATGAGCACCACGAAGGGCGAAAAGTGTCTCGCCCCGTGCCCGGCGTACTCCTGGGTATCCTCGCTGCCCTTTACGCAACAACCGCCGGTGGGCAGAACCTGGACAAGACCGAGGAAGGCTAGTCTGAACTTCCAGCGCAACCGCGCCGGAATTCGCCTTCAACTGGTTGATTGGACACGGTTTGCGCATGTTCGGCTGCTTGATTATGTAGCCATGTAATTGCCGTAGTATCGACTAATATATGTTGACATGGAAGAAACATCCTCATATAGTCCGTGCCCATGTACATCGAGTCCGTCCCCAACCGCAACTCGCCGCCCGCCATCCTCCTGCGCGAGTCCTTCCGCCAGGGCGGCAAGGTCCGCAAACGCACCCTCGCCAACCTCTCCAAGTGGCCGCCCGCCCTGGTCGACGGCCTCAAGGTCCTGCTCAAGGGCGGCGCCGCGCTCGCCGCTCCCGCCGACGCCGTCGACATCCTCCGCTCCCACCCCCACGGCCACGTCGCCGCCGTCCTCGGCACGCTCCGGAAACTGCGCCTCGACCGCGCCCTCGCCGCCGCGCCCTCGCCCCAACGCCAGCGCGCCGTGGCCCTCGTCGCCGCCCGCATCCTCGCCCCCGGCTCCAAGCTCGCCACCGCCCGAGGCCTGGCCGCCGATACCGCGCGCGACTCCCT
>JAKZRQ010000204.1:0-2563 GCA_047518105.1 Pseudomonadales bacterium
CGAGCAGGGCGCCGAGCCGGTCGGGATGCCGTTCATGCGCTACTTCAGCATGGACGGCAAATCCATGCGCGCCGCGGCCGGCATGCCCGTGCGCGCGCCGCTCCGGGGCAGCGGTGACATCGAGCCCCACATCCTGCCTGGTGGCCGGGCGCTGACCGTCACCCACCTCGGCGCCTACCAGGGCGTTGGCGCGGCATGGCAGCGAGTATGGGACCGGGCGAGGGAACTCGGCGCCGAGGTCCGCTTCGGGGGCTGGGACGTCTACGCGAACGACCCCGAGACCGTGGCGCCAGAAGAGATCGAGACGCGAATCTATCTGCCCCTACCGGACACCGTCGGCACGCAAGCGTACGAAACCGGAGTTCGGCGTTGACCCGACCGTTGCGTGTCCTGGAACTTGGCGCGCCGCCCTGAGCGGGCGGCAACGCCGGCATTCCGGCATGCAAGCGGTGACGATCGTAGCCGGCGACTTCGAATCGCGCGACCGGAAAACCCGCATCCGCGCGCTAACCGATTCGACGCCCCGGCGTCGCCGGGCCGTCCTCGACCGCCGCCAGCTGCGGTCGCGACTTGAGGTGCCGCCTACCCGCAGTATTGTCGGACGATCTCCCCGCGTTCGTGGCCGAGCTCGCGGGAGATCCGCTCGCGCGCCGCCTTGTCCAGGCGCTTCCTCTCGCCCGTCAGATCGCTGCGCGGCGGTCCGCCCGCCGCCGGCGCCTTCCACCCCGTGAGCTCCCGGTAGCGGTCGATGGCATATCCGTGGCGCCTATTGCGGAATCGCAATAATCGGCATGCGTACGCCCAGGAACGCATGGACGAACTGCAGCGCACCCTCGTCCGCGCCGACGCGCTCGAGACGGCCAGCCAGGAGCTCGGGCATTTTCGCCCGCAGATCACGGAGACCTACTTGAGGTGACCGCGCTCACGATCCACCTCAGCCGGACCCAGATCGAGGTCCTCGACTCGATCATGAGCGGCAGGCGCGACTACCGGCCGGACGACCGTAGCCGCGGCCACGCCATCGGCGAGATCCTGCTCAAGTACCACCACCTGCTCGGGGAGCGCGAGGACCGCAAGGCCGAGGCGGACGCGGCGCAGCAGGCTCTCCGCGACCAGCTCGTTGCCGTGATCCGCGAACGGGACGCCGTCCGCAAGGCGCTCGATGCCGAGCGCGCCACCCGCCGCCGCGACCGCGAACGGCACGGCCGGGTCCGCGAAAGTCTGCGCGGCGCGCGAAACGCCCTCCAGCGCCTGGGCGAGTCCCGCGCCACGTACCGCGATCTCGCGCTGCGCGTCGAGGCCGCGCTGCTGCGCACGGTGCCACGCCGAGACCTCGGCGACCTCGAAGGCCGCCTCGACCGCGCGGTGCGCGCCGCCGGCTTCATGATGCCGGGCGCGCCCGACCGCTAGCCACGCACCGGGCGCGAATCCGCGATCGCCGTCGGCACCGTCCGGCGCCGCCTCGACGCGCCCCGAGCGCAAGGTGTCCGAATGCCTCCGAACGCCTCGTCGAAGCCGCTACTCGCCCGGACGCTGGGTGTCCCCATCCGCCCGGCACGGGCACCGACAACGCTACTTGATCAGACCTTCCCTAGGCATGTGGAAGCTCCTCATCGGGAAATCGCGAGCTTTCGCCGACCGGTTCCGATCATTCCTCGTCTTCCGGATAGAGGTCTTGAAACACGGAATGCAGACCAGCCCGAATGCCGTCGATCTGGTCGTTGACCGCTTCGATGCCGTAGGGAAGCGTCACACCCGCCTCCCTCGCGACCGAGAAGGTCAGGGCACCCACGAACGCCACGGCGTCGACCAGTTCCTTGAGGGTCTGGTGCAGCTCGCCGAGTCGTTCGTCGTCGAGTGTGGTCCCGGCCATTTCAGCAGTTCGTCACGACGTTTATCCCCACGGAAGCACTGATAACGGGGAACACGAACCAGGGCGGCGGCAAGGCCAGAAACACGACCACCACGTTGGCGTAGGTCCCGTTCGTGCATTGAAACGAATCGACTTGCGTCCCGCCCATCGGCGGCGGTCCGTTCATTTGCCAATCGGGGTGCCATCCGCGTTGCGAATGGCGGGACACGCCCACGACATCCACGCCTTCCAGACCCTCGTCGAGTTTGAGCAGGGTCATCCGCAACGTCCACCAGAACACCTGCGGCGGCGGCGGTATACCCCACCAATTCGGCCTGAATCCGCACTCGCCGGACGCCTTGGCCTTAACAGTTCGCTTGGACCGGTGCACGTTAGCACACTTCCGTCTGGTCGGCCGGGGCGAAAATCTCGACAAGATCTGTGGTTATTTAGCGCTGCCATGCCGGGTACTTTTGGTATGAGCGCGTTGCCCCGCATTGCCTCACCTGGAATGCTCCCTTGGGAGTGGCCGTTGCCTCATTCTGAAATGCTCCCCACGGATCACTACGTAGCGCTTGTAGGGGACACCCACTTCGTGTCATTGACGGCCCGCAAGGCCTACGAAGACGCGTTGGAGGAGGTTGTCGGCGCTTGGACGCGTGACCAGGATCGATGGCAGGTCACCGCCGCGCTGCAGAGCGCCGGCATCGC
>JAKZRQ010000205.1:0-14271 GCA_047518105.1 Pseudomonadales bacterium
CTCACCAGGCCGCTTGTCGGCGTCAAAAAGCTCTTGGGTTTCACTAGTTTGACCGCGATGTCGATGATCGTGCCGATGGCGGACTGCGCTGGCCGCGCCCGCCCGCGCTTCGCGCGGGAGGCTCTCGCGGGTCTTTTGGCCCCGTGCGTACACAGAGCCAAAATCCTCCGCGATCATCACGGCCCCTGGTGAGAAATGCGGGCTAGGCCCGACGGGATGAACCGAAGTGACAGGGCCTGCACGACCTCGGGCGCCAGATCGACGCCGGCGATTCGTTCGTAGGTTGCTAGCCAGCCCGGGTTGGCGACGTTGATCTCCAGCACGTAGCGGCCGGCGAGATCGATGGTGGCGAACCGAACGCCGAAGTTGTCGAGGTTGTCGACCAGTCGCCGGACCGTTGTTTCTTCTGCTTCCGACAGCGTGGCCGCGAAGGCGTTGGCGCCGGCATCGATATTGCCGCGGTGATCGACGGGCTCCTTGCCGTAGGCGCCGATGATCTCGCTGGCGGCGACGAGGATGCGCTTCTCGCCATCGACGCCCGGTTCGACGTAGGCCTGGAGCAAGGCGTAGCGACCGTCGCGGGTGAGGTGCTCGAGGATGGCCCGGGCGTTGGTATCCCCGTTTCGCAGCCGGAATACGTCGCGTCCGAAACTGGACGCCGACGGCTTGGCGATCCAGTCGCCACCCTGGGCGATGGTCCGGGCGAGCGTGTCCGGATTGTTGGCGAGGTGGGTTTCGGGCTGGGGAACATCGCGCGACGCCAAGAGCAGCGACACCTTGCCGTGCTGGTAGACGAGCGCGTCGGCGGTGTTGACGAACCGGTTCTGGTCCAAGGAGCGCAAGAGCTGCATGCGGTCCAGAAAGGTCGCTTGGGTGCCGAAGCCGACCACGAAGTAGAGGTCGAAGTCGGCAAGCGGAACCGCATCGCCCGATATTGTTTGGGCGACCACCCGTCCGTCCTGGACCGCAACGGATTCGTGCGGGATGCGATTCACCGCCCAGCCAAGGGCTTCGAACGCCCGGGGCAGGCGTTCGTGGTTGTCGTTCGCCGCCCGGCCGCTGATGGCCGCAGGAACGAAGAAGGCAACGCGTGGCATCGATGGCGACCCGGTGGGACCGGCGTATCCGGCCAAACGTGTATTATCCATCCATGTTGAGAGATTACAGCCTGCAACCCGCCGAAATACCGGTTCACGTGCCCGC
Source organism: Pseudomonadales bacterium (assembly GCA_047518105.1). Classification (GTDB taxonomy): domain Bacteria; phylum Pseudomonadota; class Gammaproteobacteria; order Pseudomonadales; family Azotimanducaceae; genus VXYL01. The sequence goes on from JAKZRQ010000205.1 coordinate 1,204, forward strand.
TTTCCTGTCGGACGACCGGCGCTCGGCGCTCAAGACCGACATCAAGCGCCTGCTTGCCGAGCGGGAAGCCGTGCTGGTGGCCCACTACTACGTGGACGGCGACATCCAGGATCTCGCCGACGAGACCGGCGGCTGCGTCTCGGATTCGTTGGAGATGGCGCGCTTCGGACGCGACCACCCGGCGAATACGTTGGTCGTCGCGGGTGTGCGCTTCATGGGCGAGACGGCGAAGATCCTCTCGCCCGACAAGCGGGTCTTCATGCCAACACTCGAAGCGGAGTGCTCCCTGGACCTAGGCTGTCCTCCCGACGAGTTCAAAGCATTTTGCGAAGCCAACCCCGACCGCACCGTCGTCGTGTACGCCAATACCTCGGTCGCCGTGAAGGCGCTATCCGACTGGGTGGTGACGTCGAGCGTGGGTTTGAAGATCGTCGAGCACCTGGCGGCCAGGGGCGAGAAGATTCTCTGGGCGCCGGACAAGCACCTCGGGGCGTTTATTCGCTCCAGGACCAGGGCCGACATGCTGCTCTGGAGCGGCGCCTGCGTGGTTCACGAAGAGTTCAAGTTCAAGGCGTTGGAGGACGTGAAGCGGGTCTACCCCGATGCGGGCGTGCTGGTGCACCCGGAATCGCCCGCTGCGGTCATCGATCTCGCCGACCGGGTGGGTTCGACGAGCCAGATCATCCAGGCCGCCCAGGAAATGCCCCACGACACCTTCATCGTGGCCACGGACCGCGGCATCTTCCACAAGCTCCGAAAGTCCGCGCCCGGCAAGCGCTTCATCGAGGCGCCAACGGCAGGCGACGGTGCCACCTGCCGCAGTTGCGCGCACTGCCCCTGGATGGCGATGAACGAACTCGAGGCCTTGGCCGCGACGCTCGAGACGGGCGGCAACGAGATCCACGTGGATCCGGAGGTCGGCGCACGGGCGATGAAGCCGTTGCAGCGGATGCTGGACTTCAGGGCTTGATTTTGGTGTCGGCGCGCCCTTCGGGCGCGTTTCGAGTTCGCCTGCGGCGAACTCGGCGCGGATTCGACTGCGGTGGTTTTTCGCCGTTACTGGCATCTGCCGGGGTCGGTGCGCTGGCGGGCGCGTTTCGAGTTTGCCTGCGGCGAACTCGGCGCGGGTTCGACTGCGGTGGTTTTTCGCCGTTACTGGCATCTGCCGGGGTCGGTGCGCTGGCGGGCGCGTTTCGAGTCTGCCTGCGGCGAACTCGGCGCGGGTTCGACTGCGCTGGGGAGTTGGAGGCTTTTTGCCGCTATTGGTAGCGCCCGTGGCGTTCCAGGACTTCGATTTTGTAGCCGTCGGGGTCTTGGACGAAGAAGAAGCGTGCCATGAGGCCGCCGTCGCGGTGGAACTCCTTGACCGGGTCTGGATTCAGGCCTTCCTGCTCGAAGCGTTCGTGTTCGGCCGCGCAATCGTCTACGCACATGGCGACGTGGCCGTAGCCGCTGCCGTGGGTGTAGTTGTCTTCCTGACCGTGGTTCCAGGTCAGTTCCACTTCGAAGTCGTTTTCCGGGTTGCGCAGGTACGCCAGAGTGAAACCGTCGAAGTCGAACCGGTCGGCGACTTCGAGGCCGAAGGCGCGCTGGTAGAAGTCGACCGAACGGTCGAGATCCAGCACGCGGATCATGGTGTGGATAGCTTTCGCCACGGCACAGTCTCCATCTCTCGTATCGCGCCGGCCTTCGGCGCGGTTGGTCGCATGCGAGTATACTCCGGCCATTGGTCGTTGGAACCGACGGCAGTCGCGATCTAGGGGAGGCTAGACAATGGAAGATACGGTGAACTACTCAGCGGGCACCTTCGTTTCGGCGCTGGTCTGGGCGATGTTCGGACTGTTCGCGGTCGGTGCCCAGAGCGCACGGGGCGACGATGCGGAAACCGCTTCGGACAAGCAGATTGAAGAGGTTCTCGTCACCGCGCGCAAACGCGAGGAAAACCTACTGGAGATTCCCGAGTCGGTGGTCGCCATTTCCGGCGGAGACATCGAACGACAGGGCCTGAAGGGGCTCGAAGACATCGGTTTCCAGGTTCCCAACCTGAACCTCTCGACGCGCTTGGATGGCTTCGCCAACGTCTCCATCCGGGGCTTGGGGGCATTCGGCAATACCCAGGGCGCAGGCTTCTATCTCGACGACGTGCAGATATTCTCCGACGCGTCGTCGCGGTTCGGAGATCTGGAACGGATCGAGATTCTCAAGGGACCGCAGGGCACGCTATACGGTGGCAGCAACATCGGCGGTGCGATCAAGTTCGTGAGTGCCCGCCCGGACGCCGAGGATCGGTTCGGCCGGCTCAAGGGGACGTTCGGGGACCAAGGCATCGTCGATCTAGAAGGCAGCCTGAACGTGCCGCTCGCCAGCGGCTGGGGCATGCGGTTGTTCGGTTTCTCGGTCACCAACGACGGCTATCTCGTGAATCCCGATAGCCCACGCGTCAACGGAAGGACGAACGAAAACGATCCCGATGTCGGAGCGTCCGAAGAGTGGGGCTACCGCATATCGCTGGCGGGTCCGGTGGGTGACGTGTTGTCGGTGTACACGTCGATTCGCTCGAACGAGTTCGAGGGGCCGAACAACACGTGGATACGCGAGTTGGACACATCGCTCGACCACCCCAACGTCGTCGATACTTCCACCAATCCCCGCCACGATCGCAAAACGCGTTCGGCGATGCTGGAACTGACTTGGGAACTCGACAACGCGGATGTCGTCGCGGTGGGCTCCCACACCAAGACCGGCAGCAACCGCTACACCGACTTGGACATCAGCCAGGAGTACCTGCTCGACCTGTTCCGGCCAGAGGAAATGGAAGTCATCACCCTGGAAGGGCGCATCGCTTCTACCGGCGATGGTCCCAGCCAATGGCTTGGCGGCGTCTACTACTCGCGCTACGACGAGACCATGGACGCCGATCTGATCTGGTTCGGCACCACGGAGACGGCCGACGGGATGTTCACCGGCCCGCTGGGCTGCGCACTGGGCATGCCGACCTGCTCCGGCGTCTGGGCGGGCGAAACCATCGGCTTCGGGGAGGAGACCCGGATCGTGCGCACGCCCTTCGAGAAGAGGAACCGGGAGAAGAGCCATCTCGGGGCTTTCGCCAACGCGACCTACTCCGTCGATGAGTGGGAGTTCAGCGCAGGCCTGCGCTTCGACCAATGGTCCAACGAAACCGAGAACTACGACTCCGGCTTGCTTGGCGATCAATCCGGCACGGAATTTCTGCCCCGTCTGTCGGCGAGCTACCAGGTGGACGAAAACTCGATGGTGTACGCGTTGGTCGCCCGGGGCTACGAGCCGGGCGGCTTCAACCTGACCAACTTCGAGGGCGACGCCGAACTCTTCGGCTTCGATCCCGAGGAAGCGACGAGCATCGAAGGGGGATGGAAGAGCCGGCTTGCCGACGGCAACGTGACCGCATCGTTGGCCGTCTTCTACATCGACTACCGGAGTCGGCAGGTGGAATACCAGGCCGTGGGTAACGATGGCGGCGTGATCGAAGGAATCATCAATCTCGGCGACTCCTCCCAAGCCGGTGTGGAAGGCGCGATCGAAGTGCGCGTGGACGACGCGCTGACGCTGTCGGCCGCCGTGGGCATTATCAATGCCGAGTGGGACTCGGGCGTCGAAGTGGAAGGCGTCGACATCGGCGGTCGGAAGCCGCCGGTGGTTCCCGACTTGAGCTGGAACCTCGGTCTGGACTACCGCCGGCCGATGGGCACGGTGGACTTCATTGCCGGTGTCCAGGTCAGCCACAACGGCGAGTACGAGGGCTTGCAGGCGTGGAACCCGGTGACCAATCCGGCGTTCACGCTCGTCAACGGCCAGATCGGCTTTGCCCGGGAGAGCTGGGAACTCACGTTGAACCTGGAGAATCTGACCGACGAGGCGTACTACACCGACGTGCAGCACTTCCCGAACTACTATTTGCTCGATGGCGGCGACAACATCGTCATCGGCACGTTGGGGCAGCCGCGGCTAGTCACGGCCAGCCTGAGCTACTTCTTCTAAGAGGAAACCCCGGGACCTGCCCCGTCAGAGGCAGGTCCCGCGTCCATTCCATGATGGCTGCCGTCCGGCAGCCATCATGGAGATCATGTCTACCCGGACAGGATCGGCGGGACCGAGGTTACCGTTAGCTTGCGGTCGCCGCCTGCCAAGCGTCGTAGACCTGCCGCCAGCCCACCAGCGCGATGGTGTTGCCGTCGTCGTCGATGAAGTTGAGCGGGCCGAGGAAGGTCATATAGAACTCGCTGTCCTCCGGAAACTCCGTGTGGTCGTGCTGGGCGTTGCAGGCTTCGTAGCCGTAGCCGGGTGCCACGGCCGTTGAGCCGCCCTCGACACTGCCACCGCGCACATTCATGCGGCCGCGGGTCAGGAAATACTCCCCGGGTCCCATGTGGATGTGCTTGGCGAACGAGGTGCCCGCCGGGCAGTCGAAGATGGCCGTCCAAGCTCCCGCCTCTGGAGACACGTGCAGGAGCTTCCAGCGAACGGGCCCTTGGCACAGTCCCTGGGGAAACGGCACCCAGCCAACCTCGTCCATCTGGACGTAGCCACCCTCAGCATTTGGATCTGACATTTTTCGGTCCTCACTTGGCGGCGACAAGCTGCCTCGTCGCCGGAATCAACAATCCAGGACCGCAGCTGCGGCCACTGGTTCCGAAGCTAAGTGTCGTTGCCGCCTCAACGAAGGTCAACCTGTTTTGCGCTCGGTCGCTCGGTCGACAGAAGACTGTCGGAAAGGCAACATGGCGACTAGTGCTGCGTCCACCCTTGATCTTCGGGTCAGCGCGTCCGCAAGCGTCCAGTCCGCTAGCCCGCATTTCTCACCAGGCCGCTTCTCGGCGTCAAAAGAGCTCATGGTTTCAAGAAGTTGGCCGCGATGCCAACGATCGTGCCGGTTGCAGACTGCGCTGGCCGTGCCCTCGCGGGTCTTTTGGCCCCGTGTACACACGGGCCGTGTACACACGGGCCCGTGCGCGCACATGCTCCCTCAACCGTAGTCCCCGCTATGCTCTCGGTCGCGAGCACGCGCACGTGCCCGTGTGTACACGGGGCCAAAATCCTCCGCGATCATCACGGCCCCTGGTGAGAAATGCGGGCTAGGCGGTGACGCGCATGGCGAACTCTGAAACACCAGAAACCTGCGGGACACGGCACTTGGTCGAGATGGTTCACGACGCCCGCATCGTTCGAATGAACGCCGAACACGCACCCGACAACGTGCGCCGTTGGCTCGGCGATTCCGTTGGTCACTGGGAAGGCGATACGCTCATCGTCGACACTACGAACTCCGCGAGGACACGGGCCTGTATGGCGGAGACGAGAGTCTCCATCTCGTCGAACGCTTCTCGCTCATGGAGGACGGCAACCTTCTCTACGACTTCACGGTCGACGATCCGACGGCGTGGACTGGACCATGGAGCGGCAGATACGTCTGGAAGAAGAGCGCCGAACCCGTCTACGAGTACGCCTGCCACGAAGGAAACCACTCGATGTTCATCATCCTGCGCGGGGCACGGTTGAAGGAACAGGAGTATCTGGCGCAGCGAGCGGCGGAGGCGGCAGAGGATCCTTGAGCGCGCTGGATGTTGATACTTGAGTTGCATTTCGAACAACGGTGGGCAGCGCGCTTGGTCGCCTCGCAATCGGGAAGCACTTCTCGAAACAGCTAACGGACCGACGACCGTAACGCCTATGTTGGTTTTCGCGTAGCCCCGAACGATCACGCTCCAACCCGATCACTGCAGTTCCGCTTTGGCAGGCCGTACCGGCGCTTGGAAATCTCCTGGCGGGAAGCGTCGCCGACGTCGCGTCTTGGCCGGGTATTCAATTCTGCTCGCGAATGGCTTCGAGTTCCGTGCGCAAGTCGAGCGTGCGTTGATCGAGCCTTGCGATCAGACGGTGGTCTTCGGCACCGACCAGGCGGCGCGCGTAGTCGACGTGCTGAATCGCTTTTTGGAAGTCGCCGACCCGGGCGAAGTACTCCGCACGTGCGCGGTGCACGCCAATGGTGTCGTCGGCGAGCACGGAGGTCTCGGCAAGCAATTCCCATACATCGATGTCGTCCACGTGGATGCCGGTATGCCGCCAGAGCAGAGCGGTAGCCTCGCCATGGCGACCGGCGGCACTCAGGGCTTCGGCGCGGAGATAGGTCAAGGGTTCGTTGTCCGGGTTGATCTGCAGTTGGCTCGACAATAGGGCCAAGGCTTCGTCGACGTGTTCCGCGCGGATCAGGAGCGCCGCGAAGGATGCGGTCATGATCAGGCTGTTCGGATATTTGCGATGCAGAGGCCGCGCCGTGTCCACCGCGTTCGCGTGCTGGCGGTCGCGTGCGAGCGCCACGGCGAGGGCGTAGATGTCGGCATCGCCGCCGCCACGGCGGTCTCTCGCCTCGGCCACAGCGCGGCGCGGCGATTCGGCATAGTGGACTTGCGCCCTGGCACGCATGAATTGGTAGTCGAGCGAAGCCGGCACCTCGCGTGGGGGAAATCGTTGCGCCTGGTTGCGGGCGTCGGTGATGCGGGACTCCGTCAGCGGATGAGTGAGGAGAAACTCGGGTGGCGTATCGACGAAGCGGAAGGCGCGCTGCATGCGCTCGAACATCCGCGCCACGCCGTGGGGATCGAGGTCTGCCTTGGCCAGGGAATTCAAGCCGACGCGGTCCGCTTCCTGTTCCCGCGTGCGGCTGAAGCGCAACCCCTTGTCCTCGGCCAGCGCCTGCGTGCCGAAAAGGGTCGCGAGGCCCGCCTCGCCGCCGCCTGCAGCGGCGATTGCGAGCGAGGCGAGGACGCCGGCCAGCATCCAGGGCGTCATCGCGCGCTGCTCCTCGATGCTGCGCGCATAGTGGCGTTGACCCAAGTGGGCGAGTTCATGGGCGATTACTGCCGAGTATTCGCTCTCGTCCTGAGCGTATAGGAGCAAGCCGAGGTTGACGCCAACGACCCCGCCGGGCACGGCGAAGGCGTTGATCTGGGGATTGTCGATCAGCACGGTCGTGAGTCGCGGCTCGGTCAGGTCGGAATACTCCGCAAGCCGATGGATGTTGACTTGGACATAGTATTTGAGGACCGGATCGCTGACGGTGTCCAAGCTCGCCCGGATCTGCTTGAGGGCGATCTGAGCGAGTTGCCGCTCCGTCGCAGGGGAGACCAGCGCGGAAGAGCGGTCGCCGAGCACGGGCAGTTCGGCAGCCGGCGCGCCGAGGGCTGCGAGTGCTGCGAGTGCTAGAAGGGCGGCGGGCAACGCACGCATCACACGCATCAACGGTCGAACTCCATCAATCACAGATACCGCGCGACAGAATCATCATACGTCATATGACCGTTGGTCGAGTGCGTAGTGCCGTGCCCACCAACGCCGGTGCGCCGACGCCGGCCGCGGCCAGCGTGTGCCATAATTCGCTCCATGCCCACCGAGCCCAATCAAACGACCCGCCTCGACGTGACCGGTCTCGATTGCCCGATGCCGCTGTTGAAGGCCAAACAGGCGCTCAACGGCATGGCGCCAGGCGACCGGCTGCAGGTCATTGCCACCGATCCCGGCTCCGTCCGGGATTTCCAGGTCTTCTCGAAGCAAAGCGGTCATCCACTGCTTCAGTCGCGTGAGCAAGACGGCCGCTACTACTACCTGCTCGAGAAGGGTCGTCGGACGACGAGTCACGCCTGACGGCCCGACCGTAGTGAAATTCGTCGAGGTTATCAGCGGTTGGGTCAATCGCTACTTCTCCAACGAGGAAGCGATCTTCCTGGTGGTCCTCATTGCCGCCGTGCTATTGATCCTGATCTTCCTCGGCGGGGTGCTCGCACCAATCCTGACCGGTCTCGCGTTCGCCTTCCTCCTGCACGGCGTGGTCGCTCGCCTCGTGGTGTGGCGCGTGCCGCGGCTGTTGGCGGTGTGTTTGGTCGAGTTGCTGTTTCTCGGGATCCTGACGGCCCTTTTCGTGGGCATTCTGCCCTTGGGTTGGGAGCAGTTGCGCGACTTGGTGGACGCCTTGCCGAGCATTCTCAAACCGCTTCCGGGTCTTGCCACGGAACTCGCGTCGAGATACCCCGAGTTCTTCTCCGAAACCACGGTGAGTAGTTGGATCGGCACGCTGAGCGAACAAGTGACGGGGCTTGGCGGCGACTTGGTGCAGGGCGCATTCGCGCAATTGTCCAACGCCCTCGGCTTGATGATGTTCGTGGTTCTCACGCCGGTGGCTTTGTTCTTCTTCCTCAAGGACGGTGGCCGGATGCTCGCTGCACTCGCGGCGGTGCTGCCCCCGGAGCGTCGCCTATTGAACGAGATCGGTCGGGAAATGAGCCGTCAGGTGGCCAACTACGTGCGCGGCAAACTGATCGAGATCGTAGTCGTCGGCGTCGCCACCTTCCTGACGTTCTGGTTCTTGGACGTCAAGTACGCGGCGCTGTTGGGGCTCTTGGTCGGGGTTTCGGTGCTGATTCCGTTCGTCGGCGCAATCGCGGTGACGATCCCCGTCGCGGTGGTCGGTCTGGTGCAATTCGGCTGGACGGTGGACTTCCTGGTGCTGATCGTGGCGTATTTGGTCATTCAAGGTCTGGACGGCAACGTGCTGGTACCCTGGCTGTTCTCGGAAGCCGTCGATCTGCACCCCATTGCCATCATCGGGGCGGTGCTGGTGTTCGGGGCGATCTGGGGTTTTTGGGGCGTATTCTTCGCCATTCCGCTCGCCACCTTGGTCAAGGCGGTCTTCAACGCCTGGCCGAACCAGGAAGCTGCGGAAGTCCAGACTGCGGACTAGGCGCGCTGCATATGGCAGCGGCGCGCATTCTCCCGGCCTCGTTCGAAATGCAACCCAAGTGTCAACATTCGGAGTGCTCAAGGACTCTGCGCGCTGCATATGGCAGCGGCGCGCCCTGACGGGCGCGTTTGAGAAGCCGTCATCTTTGCAATTGAGCCAAGTTTTTCGCCACCCGTAGAGAATGCGGCAGCATTCTGGAGGCGTTGGGCTTGTGATCGGCACCCGCCGTTCAGTACCATGCGGGCGTCTTTCCGCTCCCGTATTGCGAGGGTGCCATGACCAGTGACATCAAGGGCTTGGCAGGCAGCCTGGTTGCCTTGGCAACTCCCATGAAGAGCGACGGCGGCGTGGATTGGGCGGCGCTCGACAGCTTGGTCGACTGGCACTTGGAGTCGGGCACCCACGGAATCGTGCCGGTTGGGACGACTGGTGAGAGTGCGACGCTCACCGCGGCAGAGCACATGCGGGTCGCCGCTGCGGTCGTACGCCGGGTGGACGGTCGCGTGCCGGTTGTGGTCGGCGCCGGTGCGAATGCCACGGCGGAGGCGATCGAGTTCACCCGCGCGGCCCAAGGAGACGGCGCCGACTACTGCCTGTCCGTGACGCCCTACTACAACAAGCCCACCCAGGAAGGGCTTTACCGTCACTATTGCGCCATCGCCGAAGCCGTGGACTTGCCGATGGTGCTCTACAACGTGCCCCCGCGCACCGCCTGCGACATGCAAGCAGAAACAGTCGCCCGGCTTGCCGCCGTCGACAGCATCGTCGGGATCAAGGAAGCCTGCGGAGACGCGACGCGCGTGGCGGAAATTCGTGCGCTGGTCCCGGACGACTTCATCCTGCTGTCCGGCGAGGATGCGCAAACCCTTACCATGGCGGGCTACGGTGCCGTCGGCGCGATTTCGGTAACCGCCAACGTGCTCCCGACGCTGATGGCGGAGTTCTGCCGATCATTCCTCGAAGGGGACGAGGCCAAGGCGAGTGCCCTGGATGCGATGCTGCAACCCATTCACGAGATCCTATTCGTCGAGACCAGCCCTATCCCCACCAAGTGGGCGTTGTGGGCGATGGGCAAGATCGACTCGGGCATCCGCCTGCCTCTTGTTGAACTGACTGCGGCCGCCCAGGTCGAAGTACGCCAACGGCTTGAGACGTTGACGGGATCGAAGCTTTGACTACGCCACTGTGTACAGCAATCTTGCCATCCCTACGTCGGCCATCGATATCCGGATGCTTCGTGAAACGTCGAATCCACCCTAGGCGCGCTGCATGTGCATCGGCGTGCCTGACGGCGCGTTCGAGAATGCGCGCCCTGACGGCGCGTTTGGGAATGCCTGCGCATTCTCCCGGCCTCGTTCGAAGCGCAATCCAAGCGTCGACATTCGGAGCGCTCAAGGACTCTAGCGCAAGGACCGGCGTGTTGATCGCCGGATTGATCTTGGCGCTCACCGGCTGCCACCTGCTGCGAGACGACAAGGGACTGTTCGTGGATTCCCGGGACGACTATCTCGAAGCCAAGGCGGGCCAACCGCTGGTCGTTCCCGAGAACATGGGAGCTCGGCACATCGAGGACACCTGGCCGATTCCGGAAATCGCCGAGCAACCGGCCGCCAAGACCTTCGCGCACACGGTTCCGCGTCCGAAGCTGTTCGTCGGGCGCGATCTGGACGCCGTGCGGATCCAGCGCCTCGGTTCGCGAAGCTGGATCGTGTCCGGGGACGCCCCATCGCAGGTATGGCCGCAGATCAAGCAGTTTCTCGGCGACAACAACGTGGGCATCGAGCTGGAAGACCCGCCGAAGGGTGTTGTGCAGAGCGCTTGGTTGAGAGCGGGCGAAGGCGACGACGTGGTTCGCCAGGCGATCCGCGAGGGACTCGGAGAACGGGATGCGGCGCGTCCCGAAGAAGAGCGAAGCGCGCCGGCCCAGGCCGGCGATTGGCTCGATCGCGTCCAACTCACGGTGGAGCGAGGCATTCGGCAGGGTTCGTCGGAAGTCCATGTGGTTCACAGCCGGATGAACGCGGTCGGCGAAGCCCCGGCAGTCACCGAGGTCGAAACGCAATTGATCGCCAAGCTGGCGGACCACCTCGCCAGCGCGGTGTCGGCGGGACCGGTGTCCATGGTGGGCAGAGACATCGCCTCCGAGGACAAGGCGCGTATCGTCGAGGACGAGGACGGCGTGCCGATGCTGCTGTTGAACGTGGACTTCGATCGCGCTTGGGCGACCATCGGCCAAGCCCTGGAGCGGGCGGAAGTCGAGGTGACCGAGTCGAATAGAGACGAAGGCGTGTACTTGGCGTTGATCGCCCCCGATGGCAAGAGCGGTTTCATGGCGCGCATCCTGCCTGGCGGAAGGAAGGCCAGCAAAGGACGGGCCGTAGCCATCCATGTCAAAGGCACTCCGGAGGGTATCGTAGTCAACGTTCGCGACCCCGCCGACAAGCCCGTGGACCGCGATCTGGCCGAGGAAGTTCTTCTGACGTTGAGGGAATTCGCGACTTGACGCGGATGCGTCCAAGCCACTCGCACGCCGTCACCACGTCAAGGCGGTCGTAGGCGCTACTTCGCGCGCGACGCACGCCGCGCGACGAGGTGCCGCCCCACCATCTCCTCGTTGAGCTCGATGCCGAGCCCCGGTGTCGACGGCGGTTCGATGAAGCCGTTCTCGAAGAGGACCGGCTCGACCAAGATGTCGTTGTGCAGACTCGCGCCGTTGTACTCCTGGATCAGGAAGTTGGGCGAGCAGGTGTCCACTTGCACGGTCGCGGCCGCGGCCACCGGCCCGACGTACATATGCGGCGCGATCATGGCGTAGTGGGCCTCGGCCATGCTCGCGATCTTCTTCGACTCCAGAATGCCGCCGCATTGGCCGACATCGAGCTGGATGATCTGCGCCGCCTGCTTCTCCAAGAGTTCGGTGAACTCGTATTTCGTGACCAGCCGTTCGCCCGTGGCGATGGGAATGCTGGTGTGCGCGGCGACCCGGGCCATCTCGTTCACGTTCTCCGGCGGCACCGGCTCCTCGAACCAGAACGGGTGGTACTCCTCGAACACCTTCGCCACCCGGATGGCGCCGGCGGTGCTGAACTGGCCGTGGGTGCCGATGCCGATTTCAAGTTCGTCACCCACCGCGTCGCGCATCGCCTGGAAGATCCTTGCAGCATGCTTGATGGTCTTCAATGGAAAATCCCGGGGCAACGGGTAGTAGGGCATGAACGGGTCGATCTTGCAGGCGCTGTTGCCTTCCTCGACCAGCTTGACGGCGATGTCGCCCGCCCGTGCAGGGTTCTCCCAAACGCCGTCGGTGGGCATGTAGGCGTACGCGCGCAGCTTCTCGTGGCAGCGCCCGCCGAGCAGGTTGTAGATCGGCTGACCCGCCGCCTTGCCGACGATGTCCCACAGCGCCATCTCAATGGCGGAGAGCGCGGGTGTGCCGTAGAGGCTCGGGTGGCGGTAGTCGTGGTTGGAGGCGTAGACGCGCTGCCAGGTGTTTTCGATCTCGAAGGGGCTATGGCCCACCACGAAGCGATCGACAAGGTCATGAAGCAGCGCGATCTGGGAGGTGAGATCCGGCGTGTGCCCGGTGGGTCGCTCACCCAAGCCGACGATGCCCTCGTCGGTGTAGAGCTTGATGAACAGCCACAGCCGACCGCCGCGATAGGGCGGGTGTTGTTCAGAAGAATGGTCTCAACGCCGGTTACCTTCCTGTGGTTGCTTCCCTCGATTCAAACATTCGTCGCCCGCGTCGGCTGACCAGCGGCGCGCGGTCGCCGGCCCCGGACGATCAGCCCGGGTCGGCCGTGGGACTGGCCGGCCGTCTGGACGTCTTCCGGATTCCCGCAGGTCACCCGGACGATACGGCGTACGGCATCGGTTCGGCTGATGCGGGAACCGTGGAAGTCGACGCGTTGTTCGATCAGTACGTTGCGGCGGGCCAACGCGGCTTCGGCCATCGCTCTCCCTCGATCCCCCTCGCCGCCCCAAACGATAGCACCGTGACTGCCCGCGCACGACAAGCCCCGCGCACACGGGTCGAACAACCATCTCGGCCTCGACGACCGTTGGCACGCCGGGTCACGCTCGTGCCACCTCCGCCGCCGACGCCTTGTCCCGTGTTCCCTCGCCGTCGCCCCATGTACTCCCGGGCGTCTCGACCACCTGTTCTAGCTCAGACACATATGGCACTCAGACGACGGTAGTCGGCGAGTGCGGCACCGGACGCGGGGAAGCCCGCGCCGGTGCCGGATCGGGTAGCCTCCAGTGAACGCCAATCCACTGGGTAAGGAGACCCGAACCAT
>JAKZRQ010000206.1:0-13111 GCA_047518105.1 Pseudomonadales bacterium
CTTCGATCCCCGGCATCGCCCAGGTGACCGCTGCGGGCCTGCTCTCGGAGATGCCCGAACTCGGCCGCATCGACGCCAAGGCCGCAGCCAGCCTGGCGGGCCTGGCGCCGGTGACGCGCGAGTCGGGCGAGTGGAAGGGCCGCAGCTTCATCCGCGGCGGGCGGGCGCGGGCGCGGCGCATGCTCTACATGGCGGCGGTCAGCGCCGTCCGCCACAACCCGGACCTCGCCCGCAAGTACGCGGAGCTGCGCGCGCGCGGCAAGCCGTCGAAGGTGGCCCTGACGGCGATCATGCGCAAGATGGTGGTGCTGGCCAACGCGCTGCTGAAGCAGGATCGGCTGTGGACGCCGAGCCCCGCCACCGCGACCGGTTGAGCCGGTCCCCGCGTTGCTCGTGCGGCGGCCTTCCATCGCCGCCACCGGCGATTGCACGCCGTGATGGCTTCGCAATGCCGGTGTCGAACCCCTCGGCCCCAACCGACGAGCACCCTAAGGCCCGCTATCCAGGACTGGGTGAACATCCACAGCGAAACACCTCCTTGACAACATGGATACTCACTTTCTCATTGGACAACGCTGCGGAGGACCATGAACTTCACCGGGTCATCGGGATCCACAAGCGCACCGTCCACCCCGCGCAGCGCTTGGTCCTCTACACTGTGCAGCGCCTTCTCAGGGTCGCACGGCGGCGTACCCGCCGATGCCGTCGCCATGTGCATGTAGACTGACCACGCCTCGTCTCGCCCACCGGTCAACGCCAACGCCTCGGCCAACTCACACCGGGCGCGGAGATTGCCGAAGTCTAGGTCCACGGCTCGGCGCAGCGAGCTGATGCGATCCGCCCAAACGGGGGCGGTCCTCGCGTACACCCGGTAGTGCTCCGACGATCTCCACGGCTCAGGATGGGCGTCGAGAACCGCCTTCAGCCGCGCTGCGGCGTCGGTCTTCGGACCCGTCCTCCACGTACTGTGAAATAGCTTGAGCGCGTCGTCGATGTGGCCCAGCACGTCGTCGGGAATGGCTTCGCCTACCGCAGCCGCATCGGCTACGAGCGTCCCGATCGCCGAGAGGCAGAGATCTTCGAGGTCGAGCTCGAACAATCTCTCGCCACATCTCCGCTGCAGGCTGTCCGCCCAGTGTTCCGGACCGTAGTCTAGCGCATCGAACCCCAAGTCGCGGCGCACTCGGTCGCGGATTGCGACCGCAGCCTTCCGGTCGCCGACGTCGACAGCGGCCGCGTGGATGTACACGGCGGCGTCGATCTTGCCGTCATCGCGTTCGGCGACCTCATAGAACGTGCGTCGGTGCCGGGCGAGCGTCGCAGCCTCCACGCCGAAGTCGTCGTCCAGATACCAGACCAGCCGCGTCAAAAAGGCCAGCGCGTCGACGTGTTCCGGGTCGATCTCCAAGGCTCTCACCAACAGCGTTACGGTCCTCTCAGCCCGTCCGGCACCGTCGGTGCACCGGGCGAGGTCGAGCAGCACTTCCGGATGGTCCGGCGAATACTCGGCGATTGCCCGAGCACCGTCGCAGTATGCTCCGTTAGAGTAGTCGCCAAGCCATGACCGTGCCTTGAACAGGGCGAGGCGCTCTTCGGGCTCCGGACTCGCCAAGGCCGAGAGCCGTTCGACGAGCGCCGAGCAGGTGACTGTCGAGGCGGCCCGGCTGTCCCAAGCTTCGCAGGCCCGCACGTAGTCCGCCCAAGGGTCAGCGGCCAATGGAATGCCGGCGAGAAGTCCGCACAGCACCACGACACGGGAGGCCATGCGTGATCGCCGCCCCTCGAAAGACAGGAATGCTGACGAACGTCGCTGGCGATGCCCGTGCCGCAAGGAACGCCATTGTTTCGCGTTCATTCCGGTTGTCCTTCCCACAGAATTTCCTCTCCCCACTCCCCCGCGGCGTTCATCCGGTAGACCTTCACCTCAAGCCGATCCGACACGACGAGATAGAGGGGCAGGCCGAGATTCATGTCAGCAGGGCTGAAAAACGTACCGAACCAGTTCTGCGTCATCGCATCCCCTTGGGAACGTATGACGAAACTACCACACCTCACGCTCCCATCCCCGGAATAATCGAAATGCGGATCGAAATACGGATGGGAGTGGCCGACGGCAATACTGCCGAGTAACCAACCGGGGTTAGCAGGGTGCGTACATACGTCCTCTTGTCCCTCCGTAGAAAGGGTGTCACCAGACGCAACGGGGCCGATACCCAGGCACAGGTATTTCTCCGCCTGTTCCCACGGCTCCTTGGGGATGTTCCTTAGCCGCGGCACAGCGAGCGCGTCTACGGATGCGTAGTCGCAGTTGCATCTGCCTGGCTCAAAGATCGACTCGCCGTGCGGGCAGGCCACGCACTCCTCTCCCCCAGGGACCTCCCCGTCGCCACACTTCGTGCAGTTCCCGTCGACGTCGCCGATCTCGTCGGTGCCGCACTCCTTGATGCAGTCGCCGTCGCCGTTTGGATCGTGGTACCCGTCGTCGCATCCGCACTCGGCGCGGATCGAGTTCTGGAGCCTCTACGACGGTCCGCTGACCGTGGCGAGCGTCGCTCAAAGGAACGCTACGACACCGTCAGGAAACGGATGGAGACCTATGATTGGACCCGCTACCATCTGATCGCCACGAAGCACGGCAAGGATGGCTACGGGACCTGCATCACCTGGGCAGAATCCGTATTGGCACCTTGAATAGACGAAAAAGGGATCGGCTGCAATGAAGACGAAGAACCTATTCACCACGATTTGCGGGGGCGTAGTGCTTGCCGCGACCACCGCCGCCGGGGCGACCGCCCCCGCTCCTGCCGCCAGCGGGCCGCTGGAGGCCGTCTACGAGGATTTCGCCCGTTCGGGGGTGTTCGATCTCGAACTGTCCAACACCAAGGCCAACGAAGTGGTCTCCCAAGGGTTGTTCAGCGGCAACCCCCGCCTGGTCCGACTGACGTTGGAAGCTATGGGGGCGCACGCGCTAACCCGCGGCGCTGCGGAACCGGTCGTCGAGCGGAATTTCGCTGCCGTCCCGCAGCTCAAGGGGTTCCTGACCGCCCATTGGCACACCAAGCTCGCCGAGGAAGGGGGCATCTTGGGTTTGGCGGATCAAGACGTTATCGCGGGCCATGTGAGGGAGGCCCTCGTTAACGGCGACAACCCGTGGGTAGCGATGGTCACCCTTATTCCTGATTTGTCGATCATCCCCCGCGTGCTGGCTTCCAACTTTCCGGGTGACGAGGATGTGTACGAATTGCTCTGGGAGTTCCACTCTTTAATTCAAGCGGCACCTCAGGCGGACGGCTGGATGCTGAGGGTGTTCAACGAGGGGCGCTTCAAGACACTCGAGGTGGATCAACTGCGAATCGACAGCATCGATGCCGACGACATGTTGACGTTTTTGGGAGCTGCGAAAGGGCTTGCCATGTCTAGACCCCAAAGGGGGCTAGAACCCTTGGTATCGGCACTCCTGCGCAACAACGACGACTTACGGGAGCGGCACCTGGTGAATGCCCTCGTTGCGTACGGCCCCGAAGCGATTCCGCTTCTCGACAAGGAGGGGCTCGAACACATTAGTTCGAAAATATACACGGGGACGCCCTAGCGACCCCTTTCACACTCTCCGAAGGCCCGCCCGCAAAGGCGGGAAACGCCGCCTGCGCGTCGCCGGACCGGGCGCGGCGCCGCGCTCGCGCAGCGTCCGCGGTCGCCCTGCTCATGCGCAGCTCCACCGTGACCTCGCTGTCGGCCGCCGACGTCGATGCCCCCCAACAGGATGGACGACCCAGCGGGTCGGTCACGGATGCCTCACCGTGGCCATTGTTCGTGCCTGCCAGAGCTCCTGAAACCGCGCCGAGCGTATGGCGCGGCGGACGGCGGGGCAAGCCTTAACGCCACGTCCGTACCGGGACCGGCGACGGTTTTTTGCGGGCGATCCTTATGGTGAGAGGTCCGTTATGGAGAGTGCAAGCGTCCCGACCGCCGGTACCGCCCGTCCGCAAGCCGGGACGCTCCACATAACTACACGCTTCAAGCGTCCGTTAGTCGGCAGGTCCGACATCGGTCTGGCATTCGCGCACCGCGATGCCGAGGCCCGCGGTGAAGTCGATGGCGTTCCTGTCCTGCACGTGCCAGCCCGTCGCCCGGAGGCGGTCGTCGACCCGGTCGCGGCGATCTGTTCGGGATTCTGGTTGACGTCAGGGGGCATGGGATCGGTCTTGTGGACGTGCCCAGTGAACCGGCCGGTCAGCGCCGGCGTCGGGAACGATGCTCATCGCGGACTGGCCGTCCAAGGGTCGACGGATGTCCCCCCAAGCGAAATCGGCGGTCTCCACGCATTCCGGGTCGGCGTCGAGAGCGGCGGCCCCTGCGGAATCCCCCCGCGCGATCAGCGCCCGCGCAAGGTCGCAACGGGCACGAGCGTTCTCCGCGGCCGCCCGCAGCGCGTCGCGCAGACCTTCGAGGCGGTTGTCGCCGCCTAGGAAACCTTGCGCGAGGATGCGGCGGTGCTCCGACGACCACGCGCCGTCGTGGTGCTCCAGAACCGCCCGCAGGCGGCGCACGGCGGCGGTCTCCGTCACCCCCGGCAGGCATTCGCCGGGGGCTATTGACAAGCGCCCAGCGATACTTGCTCCCTTGCTCGCGGTGCAGGCCGCGTGGCGCAGGGTCCCGGTGGCGTGGTCTACCGCCTCCAGCACGTAGTCCGGCAGCGGCAGGCCGTCCGCAGAGGCCCGCCCAGCCAGCTTCTCGACGCCCGACAGGCAAACTTCCTCCAGACCGAGGTAGCCGTACAAGGAGGGATGGCAGGCAAGGGCCAGGCTGGCACGGGCGCTCTCCGTGCCGTAGTCGAGTTCGTCGAGTCCGAGGTCCCGGCGCAGCCGGGTCTGAATGGCCGCGGCCGCGGCTAGGTCGCCTTCGCGAACCGCCGCCGCGTGGATGTAGCGGGCGGCACTCAGCGGGCCCCTCCAGACCGTGGCCTGCCAGTACTCCTCCGTCGGGGGGTCGTCGGGGTCTTTCATGACCGCCCGCCACCAGTCCGCGCTGGCCCTTCCGGCCTCGTACATCGCTTCCCGGTACGCGGCGAGCGCGCCGGGGTCGATATCGGAAACTCCCCCGGCCGCTTCCGGAGGGTGTCCTTCCACCGACATTAGAAGCCACTGGAGAACGAGATAGTTGTCCGGCTCGATCTCCGCCGCCCGGCGCAGCAGGTCGACGGCAGACTCCCCGCCGGGCTGTCTGGCGACCGGGGGCACGCAAAACGAACGGAAGTACAGAGCATAGGCGTAGTCCGGATGGTCCGCCGCGATGTCGGCCAGCCCCGGGCAGTCGTCCGCCTCCCGCCCCGCGCGCCGGGCCAGCCTGCCCCGCGCCTTGAGGAGCGCGAGACGCTCCGCCCGCGTCGGCTGCTCCACGGCGGCGAGCCGGTCGGCGAGCCGGCCGCAGGACTCCGCGGAATAGGTCGCCCACGAACGGCAGTGGACAAGGTAATCGGATATCGGCCCTGTGGGGGCGGGATCGCAAAACGCCCCGGCGGCGCAGAGCACCCCCGCGGCCAGCCAGCCCCGGGTCTTGCACATCGTCGTCTTCATGGATTTTCCCATTCTGTGTGTGGCAAAGGCGTAGCCGTGCATGATCCCGAAATCGTCGACACCCGCCGTGGCAACATGATCGATATTCTCTGACTCGCCCTCATGCAGGAGCGGTCGGACACCCCGAGATAGCCGTCAACCCCCGCAGCTTGGATATTGTCATTGTCTCCTGAAGTGAATTCCATGCCGGCGTTGTTGTATCTGATTGCCAGAGCCTCAGTGATGGGCAGGCCGTGGCACATGGTGCCCTCGTCGGCTTTGGTGAAGTACGGGTGCGTGTGAACCCCCGCCAGGTCGTAGGTTTGGTCCGGCCGGAGCCGCGTCGTCCAGCAGGACAAATTCATCGAGCGGACTGAGGAGAGCTCGCACGCGTTGTAGATGGAGGATGTGACCCATGCGCTGGCGAGTTTTATCTTGTCGTCCTCGCAGACGAGTACCACGCCGCGCTCTCGGGGCTCCCGTCGCGCACCGCCAAAATACACGCGCCCTAACGGCCACGTCCGCAGATCCTGCGGAAGAAGTACGCCGCGCCCGCCCCGCTCTGCAGCATCGGCACGTAGACGTTGAGGTACATCCGGTCGATGCACTCCAGCTCCAGCGTGGTGTGCTCGGCCAGCACTTCGGCGGCGGTTCGTGCTACGTTCATGGCTCGGGCTCCGGTCGATGGGCTCCCCACCGGCCACTATACGGCCAACGACGCCTTGGGCGACTATGAAGGCGGCTTCGTGCCGCGGAGCGGAGCAGCGGCCGGGGTCCGTCTCAACCGTCGGAAAACGACGACACATGCCTCGTCGGTCTGAGGCGGAGCCTCGCTAGTAGTTCGTTTCTTCAATTAGTTTGCAAACTGGGGATGCCGATGCATGATGCTGGCCCGATCCAATCAGGGAGCGGGACATGTCGAGACGAACAGAGCGCGCGGCGTTGGAGTTGTCGGAGTCGGATCGCGAGATGCTGACGACGTTGAGCGCTCGGCGACGGCGCAGGCGCGCGAGGTGACGCGGGCGGCGGTGCTGCTGAGGTACGCGGCGGGGTTGTCGATCTCGCAGATCCAGCGGGAAGTCGGCGTGTCGCGCCCAACCATCTACAAGTGTGTCGACAAGGCGTTGGCGGCGGGCGGGCGCACGGGCTTGAGAGATCGTTACCACCGCCCGAGGGAGCCCGAGATTCTGCCGGACGCGAAAGCCTGGGTTGTCAGCGTGGCGGCTCCGCGCGCGGTGCACGGCGGCGTCCTACCGGGGCATCGCGCGCTACCGGAACGAAACCATCCTGGAGCGGATGGCGGAACGCCTCGCCGCGCGGCCGGAGGTCATGGACCGCCGCCGCGAAACGGTGGAGCACCCGTTCGGTTCGATCACGCAGCGAATGGCGCAAGGGGCGTTCCTGACGCGGCGGCTAGAGAACGTGCGCGGCGAGTTCAGCCTGACCGCCCTGGCCTACAACCTGCGCCGCGCCATCAACCTCGTCGGGGTTCCGGCGCTGATTGCCGCCGCAGAACCATAGTTCGTTGGATCGGGTCACCGTTTCCCGACGAATCGCGGACTTTCCCAAGGGCACACTCCCGAAGCGACCCCTCATCCGCGCATGGCCGACGAATCCAGATCTCCAGACCGACGAGTTCGCGGCGCGCCAACTGAACTACCGAGTGATTGTCCTTGCCGGGCTTTTCACACGGTCTGAGGTGTTTGTCGTGCAGGGCTCACGATGGCAACCGCACGGAGGGGCGGGGCGGGTAGCGTGGCGCCGGGGGGTTGCGTTCGCCAGGCTGTGCGCCCGCGCCGTCTCCGCGTCCACCACGATGTGCGCCTTCATCCCGATCTTGTTCGATGACGCGGGCGAGCCAGTCGGAATCCAACCAGATAGCGTCTGCACTATAGCCGTCCCGATCGGTCACGAGGTTCCCGGCCAGTCCGGCGAGAAGCGCGGCAAGCCGCCGGAGGAAACAGACGCGAGTCCGCACGTTCACGCCGATCAAACGTCCATGCGCGTCGACGATCCCGCCCCCGCTGTCGCCAGGGCCGACGGGGGCATCGTGGCGGACGACCCGGAACCGGGGATCGTCAGGCGCAGTGCCGCCGCGGGTTTCTCCCATGGCGAGTATCCGGCCCGCTGACACGAATTTTGAAACCGCGATCGGACGTGCATCCCGACCTGCTGTTATGTCTTCCGAAGCCATATCCCATAGAGGCTTCCATCCAGCTGCCAAAATCAAAATGTCCGACCGTAGATCGCCAACGGTAGCAATGTCGAAAGGCACGAGCGGCGGGAGATCGGCATGAACGACTGCAATGTCGAGTGGTTCGGAGACCGTCACGCCCTCCAGCGGCCACACGACGCGGGCAGCCGCCTTGACGGCTCGCAACGTCCCGCGTTCCCTCGTGATGGCGACGAGGATCAGGGAAGATGTGTGAGGATGCACCGCGTGGCCCGCCGTGAGGAAGTATCCATCTGCAGCCACGGGGACCGCAGAGGCCAGCGATCCGGTTGTCGTCTCGAACCCAATCCGGACGGCGACTCCCCCGCCATGCATGTTGCGCTGCCCAACTCGAACCGAGTCGATGTCCCGGAAGATGACCGCCGTTCGTTCCGCGACGGTTTCCAACAACGGCGTTGGGGGTTGCCAACCGCCCAAGCCGCCCACATTGTGCCCCGGGCGGCTCGAAAGCGACTCGCATGCCGGCGCAAGGACGACCACCGCAGAAATCAACAGGACCAACTTTGTTGACACTCCACAATGTGAAGCCGCGCCCTTCGGGCGCGCCATTGTTCGGCTAGGTTCGGCTAAGCTAGTCAAGCAAGGGGAATTATGTACTTGGCTACAAATCGTCCCCATGGCTTGAAGATGGCTACTTCTCGGTGTCATCGCGGTGCCAAGACTCTACAACGTAGACGCCGATGACTTCATTCTGGTCGTCATGCAGCGTCGGCCTCCCGGCAACGCTGTCGTGGTCAAACTCAAGACCCGTTTCGTAGACATGCGATTCGGCTTCGACCGTCCGCTCTCTGCCTGCGGTCGCGTCGATCAGTTTGTAGATGTAGCGCATTCTATTTTTCCTTTCGGTTACTCGCTTCGGCTTTCCTGCAACGCCACCACAGGCGCGGTTGCGCGGACGTGGCGGGTCTACTTTAGGCGACCGCAACGCGGGCCGGGGCGTTCCGGCGACCACCCGAAGGGCGCGCCCACAAGGCGCGCTACAGCGCGGCCCATCCGCGTTGTTGGCACCTTTTGACGTATGCCCGATATGCCTTCAAGGTGCCGCCTAGCGGACTGGACCGCGCTTCAGCGCGCCTTGTGGACGCGCTGACACGTCATTTCAAGGGTGTTCGACCACTAGACCCGCGCCGAACTGCAACTCCACGACAGCCCCGGCTTTGAACTCGCCGAAAACTTCGACCTCTCCCGTTGGCCAGCGCACGCGGACATCTTCGATTCGTCGATGCCGGCCCAGGCCAAAATGCACCCGGGGGTCGTTGGAGGCGAGATAGCTGCCCGCGGTCTGCACGCTCCGGTGCCGCCGCTGGCCGCCGATCACCCCCGACACGGCGGCGCCGTGGGCATCGCGCGCCGACGCCGTCGAGACCCGAAACCGCACCCAGTTGCCCCGATCGGTGAACCGGTTCATCAGCAGGTAGGCCGGACCGTCCTTGTTGACGACGAGGAGATCGACGCCACCGTCGTCGTCCACATCGCCGATGGCCACACCGCGACTCGTGTGTACCAGCGCTTTGTGCGTCCCGCCCCGGGGCTCGACCAATTCGAAGCGACCATCGATCGCGTTCTCGTACAGGACATTCGGCTCCGCGAACACATCGTCGCGGCCCACCAGTTCGGGCGAGTGTTTGACCCGTCCGTTGGCCTCGAAAAGATCGAGGTCGCCGTCGTTGTCGAAGTCCGTCAACGCCACGCCGAACCGCGTGAAACGGCGGCTGGTGACGCCGAGCCCCAGCGCGCTGGTGGCATCGACGAAGTGGGACCCTTCGTTGCGGAACAACGAGTCGGTCTGCTTCTCCATGTTCATGACCAGCACGTCCGCGTCGCCATCGTCATCCACGTCCTCGGCGGCAACGCCCATTCCGGCCTTGGCGATGCCGTGGTCGTCCAGTGCGCACCCCCGTAGGAACGCCTCGTCCACGAAACGGGGATCGCCCCCTGGCTCGGTTCGGTTCAGCCACAACTGGTTGACCATGCTGTCGTTGGCGACGAATACGTCGATGCGACCGTCGTTGTCGAAGTCCGCGCCGACGGCGCCCAGACCGGTGCCAAACGCGGTACCCAACCCCGCCGGGATGGAAACGTCGGTAAAGGTGCCGTCGCCGTCGTTGCGGTACAGGCGGTCTGGCGCCGCGTCCGCGTCGACGGGACCGCAATAGGTCAGCACATTGACCGAGTAGCACTCCTTGGCCGTCGCGAGCGTCCAGGCGACGTAGTTGACCACGAAGAGATCCAGGTCGCCGTCCAGGTCGAGATCGAGGAACGCGGCGGCTGTGCTCCAACCCGGATCGCCCACACCCGCCGTTTCGGTCACGTCTTCGAACCGCCCCGTGCCATCGTTTCGAAGCAGTGCGTTGGCACCGAGGTTGGTGACGTAGAGATCGACATCGCCATCGTCGTCGTAGTCGCCAGCGGCCACGCCCATGCCGTAGCCACGATCGTCCGCGCCGCGATCTCCGACCCAAGCGAAGTGGCCCGCACCGTCGTTGAGAAAGAGTTGGTTCGCGTTGCCGTCCGCGCCTTGCGCTTCAACCCGACCGCCTTGCACCAGGTAGGCGTCAAGGTCGCCATCGCCGTCGACATCGGCGAGTGCCGCACCCCCCGTCATGATTTCCGGAAACAGGTAGCGGCCGTCGAACCCCGACCGATGCTCGAAGACGAGTCCCCGGACCTCTGCCTGGTCCTCGAACCATGCGGCTTCGGGTTGGACGACGGCGCCGCCCTGGTCGAAACAGCCCGGCAGAAGGCTCAGCCAGACCGCAACGACCGGCGCGGAAAGACGAGACGGTGCTTCTCTCACAAACGCCGGTCTCACAAACGCCGGCCGGTGCCGTAACGGAGTTCGACGGTCTCGCCTGCCTCGAAGTCGCCGAATAGCTCGGTCTCGCCGGTCGACCATCTCACTTCGACGTTCGCCACCCGGGTCACCTGTCCCAAGCCGAAGTGAACCCGCGGATCGTGGGACGCCAGGTAGCTGGTCGCCGTCTGCACGCTGCGGCGCTGTCGCATTGCGCCTACAGTCGCCCATACCGTCGCGCCGATGGCGTCGCTGCCATGCCGGTTCAGGACGCGGAATCGCACCCAGTTTCCGTTCGCGCCAACCCGGTTCATCAGCAGGTAGACCGGGGCGTCCTTGTTGACGACCACCAGGTCGATGCCTCCATCGTTGTCGACATCGCCCATGGCGACGCCCCGGCTGGTGTGAACCGAAACCTCCGAGGTACCGCCTTCCGGCAAGACGACCTCGTAGGTTACCCCCGTCCGGCGGTAAAGCACGTTCGGCTGGGCGAACGGGTCGTCGCCCTCGAACTCGGGCGAGTGGTCGATGCGGCCATTGGCTTGGTACATGTCGAGATCGCGGTCGTTGTCGAAGTCCGCCAACGCCACGCCGAAGCGCGTGAAGCGCCGGCTCGTTACACCGAGTCCGATGCGGCTCGTCGAATCGACAAAGTGGGAACCCGCGTTGCGGTAGAACGAATCCGTCTGCCGTTCCAGGTTGACGACCAGGATATCGGTGGTGCCGTCGTCATCGAAGTCCGCAGCCGCCACGCCCATGCCGGCCTTGGCGAAACCGTGGTCGTCCATGGCGCAACCCCACAGCAGCGCCTCATCCCGAAACCGCAGGTGTCCGTCGGGGCCGGTGTCGTTCAACCACAGTTGGTTCGGCATACCGTCGTTGGCCACGAACACGTCGACACGACCGTCCTCGTTGAAGTCCGCGCCGGCTATGCCCAACCCGTTGCCGAACGCCGTGCTGAGTCCCGCGCTCTCGGAACTGTCCGCGAACGTGCCGTCGCCGTTGTTCCGGTAGAGTCGGTCCGCGGTCGCGTCGTCGACCGTGGGACCGCAATAGGTTCGCACGCAGTCCTGCGCGGATCCAGGCGACCAACTCAGGTAGTTGACGACAAACAGGTCGAGATCGTCGTCCCGATCGAGGTCCAGGAACGCGGCCGCCGTCCCCCACCCGGGATCGCCGACGCCCGCCGCCTTCGTCACGTCCTCGAACCGGCCACCGCCGTCGTTGCGCAGGAGGACGTTCGGCCCCCAGTTGGTGACGTAGAGATCCACATCGCCGTCGTTGTCGTAGTCGCCGGCCGTCACCCCCATCCCGTAGCCGGGGTCGGCCGCATCTCCTGGATGAGATGCCATTGCAAAACGACCATCGCCGTCGTTCAGGTAGAGTTCGTTGTCAGGCGTGTCCTCGCCGCCGGTCAGGCTTCCCCCCTGCACCAAGTAGGCATCGAGATCGCCGTCGCCGTCGACATCCGCCAACGCCACGCCGCCGGTCATGATTTCCGGCGTCCAATAGCGACCTTCGGCACCGGACACATGCCGAAAGTCGAGGCCCCGGGCAGCGGCTTCTTCGCCAAACCAAACCGGCGGGTGGTCCTCCGGTGCATCCGAGCAGCCAAACACGAGCGAACTCAACGAGGCGATGAGGGTGTACGGCCGGAACCTGCTCGGCACCTTGGTCGTCGATCTAGTCGTGATTGTCGAAGCTCACGTCGGCGACCTTGAGGATCTTCCCGCGTCCCAAGAGATTTGGCCCGCCCATCAGTTCGAACTCAACGCCCGATAGCTTCGACGTCTCGCAAGGATTCGCCAGCAACTCGACGCGAACGAGATCACTGTTGCGACCGCCTTGGGATTGAAGCAGCAGGCTGGCTGTTCCCAGATCGGCGCGGCCCGGAAACCTAGCAGCACTACTGAACGGTATGCCACGTTTCATCATGCGACGAGTCGGGGCTTGCATCGCCGCGAAAGTGCCCAGAGCCGCATGTGCACCCGGACTCCTCATTGAACGTACTCCGTAACGTCGGACAATCCGTACTTCCCCCCAATCCCGCCCGCGAATATTAGGCGGCCTGCCCAATGCCATCAACAACCCCCGTCACAACCCCGATGCCTCGAGCCGATCCAGCCAAGCCCGGGCGTTGCGCGCATCCTGGGCGTGCGTACCGAGCGCATCCGCCTTGGCCAGTGCCTTGCGCGCGTCGTCGAAGCGGCGTAGTTCACCGTAGCTCCGCGCCATGTGGATGTATGCCTTGGTGAATGCCGGATCGACCTCGATGGCCTGTTGGAAACGTTCGATTGCCCCGGGCCAGCGTTCGAAGTTGCTCTCGATCACACCCGCGAAGTAGAAGACCTCCGGGTCCCGCGCGTCGTGGCGCGTGGCCGTGTCCAACGCGCGAAGAGCTTCCTCGTAGCGGCCCATCCGCATCAGCACGACACCCTTGCGCTCGTGGGCGACGCCGAAGGTCGGGTGGATCTCGATGGCGCGGTTGATGAACGCGAGCGCGCGCTCGTAATCGCCCCGGTCGTCGTA
>JAKZRQ010000207.1:0-10172 GCA_047518105.1 Pseudomonadales bacterium
CCGCGCACCGGGCGGACCTCCACGTCGCGCAGCCAACGACCAGCGCTCTCCATGTCCGGCCTGTCCATGACGCCGTTTCCACCACAACGACTTTTGAATGGCCAGCGCCAAATTGAGCCGAGGCGCCAATCACACCGTCAGGACGACTTTTGAATAGCCCTGTGGGTAGCAGGCTCGTTGCGGACGGCATGGTAGGATTTGTCGCGATGATCGAAAGGCAGCACATGCAGCCATGAATGCGCCGCGGCAACGTCGATGCATCGCCGGAGCAAGGCATGTGCAGCGCCCACGCCAACTCCCACTCTCACTCTCACTCCCGCGCTCGCACGCGCGCGCCCCAGGTCTGCTGCTCGCGGCGTCGCTGACGATCGCCTCCTGCGGGCCCGACGTCGCCTCCCGCAACGACCGCGGCGTGGCGCTGATGGGCCGCTACGAGTATGCGGCGGCGGAGGCCGAGTTCGCCGCAGCGGTCCGGCGTGCGCCGGATTGGCTGGACGCGCGCATCAACCTGGCCATCGCCACCCTGAACCGCCAGAACGAAGGCGATGAACGCCTTGCCCTCGATATCCTCGCGGATGTCCTCGAAATCGAACCCGACGAACCCCGCGCGCTCTACACGAGTGCCGTCCTGCACTGGTATCTCGGCGAGATCGAACCCGCGAAGACGCTCTTCGCCCGGGTTGCCGAACTCGACCCGGACGACGCCTACGCCGTCTATTTCCTCGGTCTCGCCCATCTCCAGCGGGGCGACCACGGGGCGGCGGCGGATTGGCTCCGCAAGAGCGCCGAACTCGATCCCCACCTGCTGAGCGCCTACTACACGGGTTCCCAAGCCCTGCGGCGCGCCGGCCGCGACGAAGAGGCCGCACGGCTGCTTGAAGACTACCAGCGTCTGAAGCCGAATCCGGCGGCGCGGCTGGTGGAGATGGCCTACAAGCGCATGGGCCCGAAGGCGGAAGCGCTGGCGACGGCACCGGAGAAGACAATCCCTCCGCCCAAGCCCCAGGGTCCGTTGTTCGCCGCGCCGCAAGCACTTGAACCGACGGGACCGACGCCGGGTTCCATCACCACTGCGGACGTGGATGGCGACGGCCTGCAGGATCTGGTGCTGACGGGGGAGGCATCTCCCGTGGTGCTCGCCGGGCAGCCCGAGAGTGCGCCTCGGTTCGCGGTTCTCGCCGACCATCCGCTCGGGCAGGCCTACCCGGCCGCAGCGGCGCTTTGGGGCGACATCGACGACGACGGCCTCGTCGACGTCGTGTTCTGCGGCCCTGCGGGCACACGGATCTGGCGACAGTACCCGAGAGCCGCCTGGTCCGCGCAGACTGTTCTCGGCGAGGAAGCCTGTCACGCCGGCGCCCTGGTCGATGCCGATCACGACGGCGATCTGGACGTGTTGGCCGTCGGGCCCGACGGCAACGAGTTGTTCAGCAACAACCGCGACGGTTCCTTTCGTCGCCTTGCCGCCGAGATGGGATTGCGCGGCCAAGGCGACGGGCGACAGGCCTTGGTGGCGGACTTCGACGGCGACCGCGACCTCGATATTCTCGTCGTCAACCGTTCGCCGCCGCACGACATCTGGCAGAACGACCGCACCTGGGAGTACCGTTCCCTGCCCGGATTGGATGACCTGAAGCAAACGGCGCTGACGGCGGTGACCGTGGCCGACGCCGACGCCGACGGGCATCGTGAGATCTACGGCATCGCAGCCGACGGCGACCTGTTGCGCTGGCACACCGACGGGTCCGCGTGGACGCGATCCACGCTGATCCGAGGCACCGCGCCCGCGGAAGCCGGCGAACTCGATGTCGCCGACTTCGACGGCGACGGCCGGCCCGAACTGCTGCGCGTGCTGCCGAGCGGGTTCTCGGTCATCGACGCGCACTCGGGCGCCGTGTTGTTCGAAGACGCCCCAAGTCGCTTGGGAAGCGTCATCGCCGCAACGCTGGACGCCGGCCGGGGGCCGGAACTGGTGGCGGCGCACGACGGCGGCCTATCGCTGTGGCCCGCCGGCAGCGGACGGTACGACTACCTTTCCGTCAGCCTCACCGGGCGCAGCGAGGCCGAGCAGACGCGCTCCAACGCCTCCGGAATCGGCACGCTGGTCCAAGCCCGCGCGGCAGGCCGTTGGACCGTTTTCGACCGCATCGACCCGCACTCCGGCCCCGGCCAGAGCCTGCAACCGTTGAGTATCGGCCTCGGCGGACGCCCACGGGCGGACTTCATCGCCCTGGAGTGGACAGACGGTGTCTCCCAGACCGAACTCGACCTCGCTGCCCGGGAACACCACGTCATCGCCGAGAAGCAGCGCCAACTCGCAAGCTGTCCCGTGCTATTTGCGTGGAACGGCCACAAGTTCGAATTCGTCAGCGACGTGCTCGGCGGCGCCGCGCTCGGCTACCTCGAGGCCCCGGGAGAGTACGCCCCGCCCAGGCCGGTGGAGGGCTTCCTGCTGGATTCCACATCGCTGGCCGTACGCGACGGCCGCTACGCATTGAAGCTGGCCGAACCCATGGAAGAAAACGCCTACCTGGATGCCGCCCGGCTGACCGTGTACGAATTGCCGCCCGGCTGGAATATCGTCCTCGACGAGCGTCTGGCGGTTGGGGGTGCGCCCGCAACCGGGCGGCACATCACCTACCGGCGGGCGACCTTGCCGACCCTGGTGCGCGCGACCGACGGCACGGACGTGACGGCGTTGGCGCTACGCCGGGACCATCGCGCACCGCCGCCGGGAGTTGTCGATCACCGCTTCATCGGGTTGTTGGCCGAAGAGCAGGTGCTGACATTGGAATTCGCAGCACCGCTCGCTCGCGAAGGCGCGGTGCTCGTCGCCGACGGCTGGATCGAATACCCCTATTCCCAAACGGTGTTTGCCGCCTGGCAGGCCGGGCTGCGCTACCGGCCGCCGACCCTGGAGGCACGTTCCGGCGACGGCGACTGGCAACCCGTGGTGGTGGAATTCGGCTACCCGGCGGGAATGCCTCGCACCATGGCCCTGCCGCTGCCCAACCTGCCGCCAGGAACCGACGCCCTCCGGCTCACCTCGAACATGGAAATCTATTGGGACCGGCTGCGCGTGGTTTGGGAGGAACCCCTGGACGGTGTCGTCAAGGCGACGCTGGCCCCGGTGGACGCGCGGATCGCGCGGACCGGCTTCGCCAAGCGCACCACCGGGCCGCAGCGACTGCCCCACTACGACTACGCCAAGCGGTCGCCGTACCAGGACGCGAAGGCGCCAGGCGGCTTCTACACCGCGTTCGGCGACGTCGGCGAACTGGTGCGGGACGTCGATGGGGCATTGGCAATCATCAGCAGCGGCGAAGAAATCCACTTGGAATTCGACGCGCTGCCCGAGCCGCCACCCGGGCAACGCCGGTTCTTCCGGATCGAGTTCCACGGCTGGGCCAAGGACATGGACCTCTACACCCGACACGGCGACACGGTCGGTCCGCTGCCGGTGCCTGCCGGTGCGGACGAGAAGCTGCTGGCTCGCCGCGACCGCTTGCACGAGCGGTACAACGTGCGCTATCGGGAAGGTCTGTAACGTAGACTTCCGAGCCGGACAACGAGCCTGCGCCTGGGCGTCGGCAGGCCCGCAGATCGGAACAAAGGGATGAGCAGCACCCCCAATCACGTGCCAGTGCCCGTCGTCGGACCCCGCATGCGCAAACTGCTGCTGGCGGTGATGGTGCTGTTCGCGCTGCTGGCGGTCAATTCCACCTATCTCGGCACCATCACCTGGCGTCAGTGGCTAACCGGCGAGAGTTTGGAAGACGCCGTCTACCTCTCCATGTTCCTGGGACACCTGATCCTCGGGCTCGCCATCGTCGTCCCGGCCATCGTCTACGGCATCATGCATCTCAACCGGGCCATCCGCCGGCCGAACCGTCTCGCGGTACGCCTGGGACTGGTGCTCTTCGGCTGCGTGGTCGTGCTGCTGGCCACGGGCATCGGCCTGACACGGGGTCTGCCCGTGTTCGAGCTGCGCGACCCGGAGGTACGCTCGATCGCCTATTGGGCACACGTGGCGACGCCGTTTCTGGTGGGCTGGCTATTCGTTCTGCACCGGCTGGCCGGGCGGCGAATCCGCTGGGCGGTGGGCGCTGCCATCGGCGGCGCGAGCCTGGCCGTCGGCGTGGCCTGCATGTGGCTCGTCGAACCGCAGGGTATGGAAGCCGGGGCCGACGCCGACTTTCTGCCGTCGCTGGTACGGACTTCCACGGGTGGGCATATCGCATCCGAAGACCTGATGCGCGATGACCAATGCGCGCATTGCCATGCCGACGCCCACGCGCAATGGCAATACAGCGCCCATCGTTTCGCGTCGTTCAACAACCCGGCGTACCTCTTTTCCGTACGCAACACGCGCGAGGCCGTGTTCGCCCGCCACGGCAACGTCCACGCCGCGCGGTTCTGCGCCGGATGCCACGATCCGGCACCGCTCTTCAGCGGTCGTTTCGACGACCCGGGGTTCGACGACGTCAACGATCCCACGGCGCACGCCGGCATTACCTGTGTCGCCTGCCACGCCATCGAGGCGATCGGCAGCGTGCGCGGCAACGCCGACTACGTGATCGGAATTCCCGAGCGCTATCCCTTCGGACACTCGGACAACCCGGTTGCCATGTGGGTCAACCGTTTTCTCGTCAAGGCGAAGCCCGCATTGCACAAGCGGACGTTCCTGAAGCCCGTGCACAAGACCACGGAATTCTGCGGCACCTGCCATAAGGTGCATTTACCCAAGGCGTTGAACGACTACCGCTGGCTGCGCGGGCAGAACCACTACGACGCTTTCCTGCTAAGCGGCGTCTCGGGGCACGGCGTCACGAGTTTCTACTACCCTCCCCGCGCCGAGAAGAACTGCAACGGCTGCCACATGCCGCTCGTGGCATCCGACGACTTCGCCGCGCGGCGCAACTCCGGCGGTGAACTGACCGTGCACGGTCATCATTTCCCCGCGGCCAACACGGCCTTGGGGCACCTGCTCGACTTCCCGGACAGCGTCAACGAAGCCCACCGGGAGTTCCTCGAAGGTTCGTTGCGCGTCGACATTTTCGGGATACGCACCGGAAACGGCATCGACGGTGCGCTGACCGCGCCGTTGCGCCCCGACGTACCCGCCCTCGTGGCCGGTGGCGAGTACCTGGTCGAGGTGGTTCTTCGGACGCTCACCCTCGGGCATGTCTTCACCCAGGGCACCGCGGACTCCAACGAGGTCTGGCTAGAGGTGAGGGCGATGAGCGGTGGCCGGATCATCGGCATCAGCGGTGGGCGGGATCCGGCGGACGGCGGCGTCGATCCCTGGTCGCACTTCGTCAACGCCTACGTGCTCGATCGCGACGGCAACCGCATCGACCGCCGCAACGCGGAAGACATCTTCACGCCCCTGTACAATCACCAGATACCGCCCGGCGCGGCCAGCGTCGCCCACTACCGGCTGCGCGTTCCAGACGATCTCGACGCCCCGCTGACGGTGACGGCACGCCTTCACTACCGCAAGTTCGACACGCTCTACCTGCGTCTTTTCCAAGGAGAGGCATTTGCCGGCAACACGCTGCCGGTGGTCACCATCGCCAGCGACAAAGTCGAGTTCCCGATCACGGCCACCGCGGAACAAGCAGCGCCGGATGCACCCGCTTGGCAGCGCTGGAACGACTACGGCATCGGCCTGTTGGCGAAACCGGATCGGGGTGCGCTCAAGCAGGCGGAGGCGGCGTTTCGCCAAGTTGCGGGACTGGGGCGCGCCGAAGGCGACCTCAATCGCGCCCGCGTATTGATCCGGGAAGGCCGCCTGGACGAAGCCGCAGCGGCCCTGCGCCAAGCGGCTGCAAACGGCGCCTATCCCTGGTCGGTGGCCTGGTTCGGGGGCCTCGTGGATCTCCAGAACGGCGAGTTCGATTCGGCGATCGCCGCGTTTACCGGTCTGGTGGAGACGCGTTTCGGCGAAGCGCGGCAACGGGGTTTCGACTTCTCCAAGGACTACAGGCTGCTGAACACCCTCGCCCGGACTCTGTTCGAGCGGGCCAAGGTCTCCGGGCCGCCCCGAGAACAGGCGGATTGGCTGCGAGCCGCCGGCACGCGCTATCGCGAAGCGCTCGCCCTCGACCCGGAGAACGTCACCGCGCACTACGGTCTGGCGCAAGTTTCCGCTCGCCTCGGCGACGAGGAGGCCGAGGGTCGTCATCGCCGGCTGCACGACAGGTACCGCCCCGACGACAACGCCCAGGACCGCGCCATCGCCGCCGCGCGACGTCGCGACCCCGCGGCCAACCACGCCGCGGAAGCGGTGGTCGTATACGATCTTCACCGACCCGACGCGTTCGGACTCGGCGACACGGGACCATGAACCGACGGAAGGGGGAAGACGCGCGTCCCGCGACGGGGCCGCGCTCCGAGCCGACGGCTAGCCTGGCATCTGGCGAGGACCGCATTCGACGGGCGTTGCGGATCTCCCTGTTGCTGGCCGGAGGCGTCGCCGCAGCCGTCATTGCCACCGTTTGGCTGACCGGTCGCGAGTCGCCGCCGGCGGCGCCTGCCGACCACGAGGTCGTGGGTCCGAGCCCGACGGTGTCCACAGGTCCCCCGCAGCCGGCCATTGCGTTCACCGATATCACCACCGAAGCGGGCATCGACTTCGTCCACCAGTCCGGTGCCTACGGCGAACGCCTGCTGCCGGAGACCATGGGGGGCGGCGTCGCCTTCCTGGACTACGATGCGGACGGCGATCAGGATCTCTTTCTTGTGAATTCCAGTACCTGGCCGTGGCGGCCGGCGCCCGCCTCGCCCGCCACCTCGCGCCTGTACCGGAACCGCGGCGACGGCACCTTCGAGGATGTTTCCGTGGCGACGAACATGGACCTTGTGCTGTATGGCATGGGCGTAGCGTCGGGCGACTACGACGGCGACGGCTGGGTGGACGTATTCGTCACCGCGGTGGGCGAAAACCGCCTGCTGCGCAATGTCGGCGGCGAACGCTTTGCGGATGTCACGGCGGCGACGGGCGTTGCCGGCCTCCCTGATGCCTGGAGCACCAGCGCTGCGTTTCTCGACATCGACGCCGACGCCGATCTCGATCTCTTCGTGTGCAACTACGTGGCCTGGTCGCCCGAGACCGACCGCGAAGTCGACTACCGCCTCACGGGAATCGGCCGCGCCTACGGCCCGCCGACGGACTTCCCGGGCACCGACTCCTACCTGTATAGAAACGACGGTGGAAAATTCACGGATGTCTCCGCCGAAGCCGGCGTCCGGGTCGCCAACGAGGCGACGGGCCTGCCGGTTGGGAAGGCACTCGCCGTGCGTCCGGTCGATGCGAACGGCGACGGCTTGCTCGACCTGGTCGTCGCCAACGACACCGTGCGCAACTTCCTGTTCGTCAATACCGGCGATGGCCGGTTTCGCGAAACCGGCATCGAGGCCGGTCTGGCCTTCGACGCGTCCGGTGCCGCAACCGGCGCGATGGGTGCGGATGCGGCCTGGTTCGCCAACGACGACAAGCTCGCCGTGACCATCGGCAACTTCGCCAACGAGATGTCTTCCTTCTACGTGGCGCGTCCCGGCGAAGACCTGTTCAGCGACGATGCCATCGTCTCCGGCATCGGGGCCCCGAGCCGCCGGGCGCTGACCTTCGGCCTGTTCTTCTTCGACGCCGATCTCGACGGTCGCCTGGACGTGCTGGCGGCCAACGGCCACGTCGAGCCCGAAATCCAACGGGTCCAGACGAGCCAGAGCCATGCCCAGCCGGCGCAACTGTTCTGGAACTGCGGCCCGTCCTGCCCCCGCCGCTACGCGCTGTTGGCCGATGTGGGCGACTTGTCCCAACCCCGTGTCGGACGCGGCGCGGCCTATGCCGACATCGATGCGGACGGCGACCTCGATGTCGCAATCACCGAGGCTGGCGGTCGAGTGGCGTTGCTGCGCAACGATCAGTCGACCGGCCATCGATGGGCGCGTTTCGTCCTGGTCTCGGAGTCCCCGAACCGACACGCGCTGGGTGCCGTGGTGACGCTGGTGGCGGGCGCAGTTAGGCAAACGCGCGTGGTCGCGCCCACGCGAAGCTATCTCTCGCAGGTGGAGCTTCCGATGACCTTCGGGCTGGAGAAGGCGACAATCGTGGACGAGGTGACGGTGGTCTGGCCTGGTGGCCAAACACAATCCTGGACGGAACTCCAAGCTGACCGTACCCACGTGCTGCGGGAGCGCCCTGAGACGCGCCAGGAGCGCGACTAGCGCCTAGTGCGTCTCGCTGCGCGAGCGCGTCTCGGGATACGAGCCGTTCAAGAGCGCTGCCCACCGGGGTTCGCAACAACCCAAGTGTCAACATTCGGCATGCTCAAGGATTCTAGAAGAACCCGGATTTCACCAAGCTGGCGATGATCCCGGCGATTACGGTACCGCAGATCGCGTAAAGGGCCGTCTTGTTGTGACCCATCGCGCTCTGGAGGATGTCGACGCCTCGCTGGAATTCCGCCTTCGTATCCGCGATGCGAATCTCAACTCTGGCGATGTCCGCCTTGAGTTCGTCCCGCATCCCGGTGAGACGGTTGTCGACGCCAGCGATGTCCGCCCTGAGTTCGTCCCGCATCCCGGTGAGACGGTTGTCGACGCCAGCGATGTCCGCCTTGAATTCGTCCTTCGTCTCCTTGATGTCCGCCTTGAGCTCGTCCCGCACTTCGGTGAGACGGTCTTCGCCTGTGGCGAGGCGAGCCTCTATGCGGTCAATGCCGTTCAGTATGTGCTTGACGTCGGTCTCGACTGCGGCGACGCGCTCGCCAACGGGATGATCGGTGTCTGTCATGTCGACATCCCCACTCGGCCTTCGGCCATCGAACAACGGCGGCGTTCTCGCTTCGCCAGAGGGCTGCGCCCGGCTGCTGTCTGCCGGCACGTCAAGTGTTCGGAACTGTGCAACGCCACTCGGGCTCATTTCTTATTCGCCGGGCACCTGCGTAGCGCTGTGCAAGCACATTGGCAATAGACGAAGCCTACTCCAAATCCACAACCGATAGAAATTAAAACATAACAAGAACAACAATTTAGACCAGATATTTCGGTTCAGCGAAGGAAATCAGCAGGTTGCGTTGGGCAGCCAGACAGCGGATTCGTAGCAACGTGTTCGATGTCGGGGACGACTCGCGTACACATCCATCCGAGGGACCGCAAAGAGATGCCTTGTCGCTGGCTTCGGCACGCCTCACCGCACGCCGTGACGGACACTCCGGGCCAAATCGTCAACACGCCTTGACGTAGCGGCACATTGATGATGCCCTTGGCCCGAGGAGAGGGAGTTGACGCCACATGGCGAATCTGGCGCGCCCGCACGCCCCGCAGACATCGCCGCCAACCGTGCACGTTCCCGGGCATTGCCGATGTTCGGCGACGGCCATATCCCGCCGGATCGCGACAGGCGCGTCGAGGAGGACGACACCAGCTTCAGCCAGGTCATGTACCTGTTCCTGCGGCCCTGGCCCTATATTCGACTCCAGTTCCTGGGCCGCTGGTGGATTCCCGGCAAGGGGCTGCAAGACGGCACCGCCGACCTGGTCAGCAGCGAAGGCTGCGGGTTCGGCTACGCGCCGTTTCTCGTTGCCGCCGCGGCGGCGGCAGGTCCGCTGTTCGAGCTCGTGCCGCCGACCTTCGAGTGGCCCCTGTACCTCGTGTACGTCCCCGCCATCACACTATCACCGACAGGCTCCACTCGTTGGTCTCCAGCAGCTCCCGCTCCCTCGGGCGCAACTCACCCAGGAGCGCGAATATCAGAATGTGCGTGTCAAGATTCAATATCGGCGTTCCAAGACACGCCCGTCGTCAGAATCTCGCCGTGGATCCGGATCTTGTTCCGAAGACTGCCGATGAGGGAGGCGAACCGTCGCTCGTACGGCAGTACCCAGGCGAACGGCTTGCCGTGCTTGGTGACTACCAGGCCGTCGGCGTCGAGGCCGTCCAGCAACCCGAGGCATTGTTCCTTGAATTTCTCGGCACTGATCGTCTTCATCGCTTTGCGTTCTCTTCACCGAACAATTTGTGGTCGTATTTTTATGACCGGCTAGCCCGCATTTCTCACT
This sequence comes from Pseudomonadales bacterium, assembly GCA_047518105.1. Lineage (GTDB taxonomy): Bacteria > Pseudomonadota > Gammaproteobacteria > Pseudomonadales > Azotimanducaceae > VXYL01. The sequence continues at coordinate 10,068 of JAKZRQ010000207.1, forward strand.
AGGGGCCGTGATGATCGCGGAGGATTTTGGCCCCGTGTACACACGGGCCTGTGCGCGTGCTCGCGACCGAAAGCATAGCGGGGACTACGGTTGAGGGAGCCCGTG